>JAZRXK010000122.1:0-1781 GCA_045600185.1 Desulfocucumaceae bacterium | reverse complement strand
TTTTTGCTTTTCTTATGCTGACAATTTTCATTATATTTGTTCTTTAATAAAATTCAGGAATAATATGGTTTCTGTTACAATACATCACAAAGTATCCATTTTTCTGGACTTAACCCACCAATTTTTGCAAGAAACAGTGCGACTTCTGCGTACACCAGTACGGTTTTAGTATTGACTAAATATTCCTATAAATGGAATAACATAGTATGCCAAATATTTCCATATGCGTTGCCTGATGAAATAAAAACCCCGCCATGTTAGCGGGGTTCAATTTACTCTTTGTCAATCGGTTCATAAACCAGTCTGATATTGTAGCCTAGAGCTTCCATCGCTTTCACAAAGGTTCGATTCATAACTCCTTTTTCATTTTTAAGAGCTATAAAAATTGCCTGTCTTGATGAACCTATGGTTTTTGCTATTTCGGTCTGAGTTATACCTTCTTCAAGGCATTTAATTTTTAAATCAAGGTTAACATCATTTAATATCATGAAAATGATACCTCCTTTTTGTTTTTTGGGGAATTTGAACTACTTCCCGGCCGTGAATCCATCTATCAGAATACCCCTCCCGGTAAT
This sequence comes from Desulfocucumaceae bacterium, assembly GCA_045600185.1. Taxonomy (GTDB): domain Bacteria; phylum Bacillota; class Desulfotomaculia; order Desulfotomaculales; family Desulfocucumaceae; genus CATZDY01. Next base: position 1,206 of record JAZRXK010000122.1, on the reverse strand, counting down.
GCTATAAACAGGCATCGGTCTAATTATATATCAATTATCCCGCAGTGTCAACCGTTAGTATATACACGCAAAAAAATGAATATCAAAAGTTAAAAAACTCTTGATATTAGTTAACAATCATGTTATAATATATTCAAGGTTAAGGACTGGAGGAAAAACATTGAGACCGGGAACCTAAGCAGGTTAGCCCGGACAATGCAACCCAACAGGCCAAACCGATTAGCGGCGGAAGAACCCTACCTATTAAGCTTTATCCGTACATTGAAAATTTAATAACAAAAAGGAAAGTGGCAAAATTGATGAATATCGATCAATTATTTGCGGACTTAACCCAGTATTCTCGTATATTAGTTTAAGGGCGAAAATCAGACTTCTGATTTTCGCCCTTAAACTTTAGCCAACTGTTTCCGGCCAATCCACATAATTAACCTGTCCCACCGTAGTTTCCAAAAGTAAGCCAATGGTTTGCCGAACCTTTTCCGGATCTCCGCTGGTATAGAAGCAATACTTTCCCTGTTGTTCAGCAGAGGCAGCCAACTGAAATTCAGTAATTTTTCGTTTGACCTGTCGAGCCACCGCCGCCCCGGTATCAATTAAACGAACTTCATCTCCCACCATTTTCTGAATTTTAGTCCGCAAAAAAGGATAATGCGTACAGCCCAAAACCAGAGTATCAATTTTCTGCTCCAACAAAGGCTGCAAATATTGATTTAAAAGCTGTTCTGTATGAGAACCGGAAATTTCTCCATTTTCCACCAATTCCACCAATCCCGGACAAGGCTGCCGAAAAACCTGAATGTTTTGGGCAAAACGCTCAATTAAAGAAGCAACCCGATCTCCTTTTAAGGTAACTCCGGTAGCCAAAACTCCCACCCGGCCATTGCGGGTAAGAGCAGCAGCCGGCTTTACCGCTGGTTCCATGCCGACAATCGGCACTGCTGCAAAGTTTTCCCGCAATAAGTCCAGTCCGACAATGGAAGCCGTGTTACAGGCAACCACCAAAATTTTGGCTTTATGCTCCAAAAGAAAGCGGCAAATTTGCTGAGATCTGGCTAAAATTCGAGTCGGCTCTTTGGTTCCATAAGGACAAAAGGCAGAATCAGCAAAGTAAAGCAAATTTTCATTCGGCAATAATTTTCTAATTTCCCTGGCAACTGAAAGTCCTCCCATGCCTGAGTCAAATATTCCAATATAATCTTCCACAAT
>JAZRXK010000121.1:0-17526 GCA_045600185.1 Desulfocucumaceae bacterium | reverse complement strand
AACTTCTTCCCCTATTGTGCCATAATGACCATCAGCATTCAAATAATACAGATCAGCATCAGCAACTTCAGCCAATGAACCCCAGTTATTGGCTTTCAGTTCCAAAACAACTTCTTCATTGGTTCCAACTTCATATTTATTTTGGGTAAAATAGCTGTAACAGTCCGACCAGGTATCCTGATCGCCATAGAACATAAAGTTCAGAAGATCGCCATCGGCAATTCTGTTCACATCAACAGCATAACTTTTGCCGGAAGCATCTTCCGCAAAATCATTGTTGACCAGCATAATTGAATAACTGGCATCTTCTGTACCCAGGATTTTTTCCAGCAGATGCATATAACTGCTTTGGGTATCCATGCTTAAATATGCGGTTGGATTGGCATCAAAATCGGCTCCGTATAGTTCATGATGCAGAGCTGCCAGACAATCAAAATAAGTGGGAGCATCTACCGGTATGCCATTATGATCGGAAGTGGACAGATCAGTATAGCCATATTGAGCCGCCAGACCTTTAGTTACTTCCAGTTCATAAGGCAGAAGAATCTTATCATCACCGTTGAAGCTAATCATAAAAGAAACCTTAACCGAATCAACTCCGTCTTTGGGGTGCACTGCTTTGGCTTCAATGGCCAGATCGCTTTGAATATTGGTGATTGTGAATTCTCCGCTATTCGGATCATAGGTCAAATCATCATAGTTACCGGCAATCTTAAAATTATCAGCATTAGGGGGCAGGATATAGCCGCCCTGAGCTTCCAGTTGTCCGCTGAAGTCTTCCCCGGATTCTACACTGTAAGCCTGACCGGAAACTTCTTCCAGCATAATCAGACCTGAAAAGTCCAAGTTCCAAACTTCCAAAGAAGATTCACTCTGAGAAGCTTCATTTAAATCGATGTTGGCACTGCTGGAAGGTAAAACATTTTCCTGCAAAAGATTTTTTTGCGAGGAAGTTTCTAAATTGATCTCTTGCGATAAATCTTGCTTAATTTCTGGTTCGTTACCTGGTATAATCTGCTCTTCATCGGCCAAAGCCACCCCGGAAAACATAGTGCACAACAGGGATAAAGTTAAAATAATGCCCAGAAATCTGCGGCTAATCGACTTTTTAATCATATTCATTTCCCTTCATCAAAACTTTGACAAAACAGTCAGATATTTATTCCTCAATTATCCTCCTGTTTTATATAATATTTCCAGTTTTGACTTATTCCTTTCTTTTGTTTGTTAACAGACGCAATTCATCCCACCACCTGTAGAGGCGGGGGACTTCTTGATAGAAAGAGTTAAATTGCTTTTTCCGTTCACACTCCCCCTTTAACCTTTTTTCTATTCGCTTTGTAATCCCGGCTGTCAGCTTGAGGAGCAAAGCAGAAAACTGTATTAAAATTTCCAAGTTTCTGCTATTATAACACAATACTGAATTATCTGCAAGAAATATTTGACAAAATCAGCTCAAAAAGCCAAATCAGGCAAACTTCTAATAAAAAAAGCCTTCAATCGGCAGCTTTAACTTGCTTCCGACTAAAGGCTTTCGGGTTTTATCTGGCTAAATTAGCCAGAAATCTTTGCATAACATAAGCACAAAAGGCTCTGTTAACCTCAGTCATGGGTTCAAAATTATCCTGCTCATTCAGATCCATAATTTCGGCTTCCAGAATAGCTTTAACTTTTTCCCGATTTTCAGGGCTGACAGCCAAAATATCATTATAGATTATGCCGTCTTTAATCATTTGTAAGACCTGCTGACTGTATTCCAGATAATTACACAGAGTAACCGCCAGATCTTCCCGGTTGACATTGGCTTCCGGCTGGGTATCTTCCCGGATCAGCTTATTATCCACCGCCCATTTGAAAGGAAAGGTGTAATAAGTATCTTCGGCTTCATCCTGGATTCCAGCATAATTGGCCAAAACAGTAACCAGCATGGCCTGAGTTAATATCTGATCGGGATAAAAATGACCTTTTCCATCTCCTTTGAACAAACCAGCCTGTTCCATTTGGATAATGGCATCCCGATAATAATTACCGGCAATATCCACAAAACTGCTGCTGATATTTTTTTCTTCAGCAGGCATCAATGGCTCCACAGATGGAATGGTTTCTACAGGCTGTTCAGGTGCTAATAAAGGCTCTTCCGACAAAACATAAATTCCCGGTTGATTGTTCTGGAAATAGATTACTTTGGCCAGCGGATCATAACCCCGAATCAGTTGATAGCTCAGGGTATTTCCTTCCAGCCGATACAAATAACAACCGGAAAGGTTTTTGCCTGTTGGCATGGTGTAAGACATTCCCATGGCCAAAGTTCCCCCGGAAAGCAGGGTAATTTCCTGCTTGTCCAAAGACAAGCTGTACTGGTTAATTAAGGATTTTTCCCCCACTAATTCCTGTTGTTCCGGAGTTAAAGCTTGCTTATCCAGCTTTTGCATTTGTAAACTCAAATATCTGGCTCCAGCTTTTTGCTGATTTAAAACGGTCAACGCATCGTTAAGAACGGAAAAATAACCGACAGCCGCATTAAATGTCAGACCAAAAACTTTATCTTTATTAGCAGGCATTTGAGCCAGTTTGCTGATCGGACAACGCAAAGTATAATATTTAGCCATACTCTGCAAATCTTTGGGTACATCCAGTTTAAATTCCAAATAACCAGCCTGTTCCTTATTTCTGGCCTGTTCCAGCAAATTATCAAAATCACTTTCGGTTAAATTATAAAAGGCTTCTCCTTTTTGCACATTGGCTACAAAACTGGCTGAAGTATCTTCAGAAGTGCTGCTGCCTGAGTCCTCATATTCGCTCATGTCCGATTCTTTGGTATAATCCCGCACATAAAACCAATAAATGTCATCTCCGTCATAAATTCGCTGCTCTGCTGCACCACACACCGGAGCGGAACCATTAACCTCATACATCCAGCCGCTATTGGGACCATTATCCTTTTCACAAAGGCCATCAATAGCCACGATAGCTCCGTTATTTTCTTCATAAGATAAACCAGCTTCATCCAAAGCTTTATACAAAGCGTCCATAACTGTCAAAGAACCGCTTTTTTCTGCCTCGGAAGGATCCAGCGTTAATTCATAAGGATCAATCCACATTTCATAACCTGAATTACCATCTTTTTCATAAGTGCGACCCTGAGTATCACCCCGCAGGCTGAAAGTTACGGTAATGCTTTCGCTTTCACCGCCGGATCCGCCGCCGGAATCCTTACCACCCTGCAAAGTTACTTGATAGGTTTGCCGGGATTGGCCGTCTTCCGCCACTACATTGATTTCCACTACCGCCGTTTCTTTTGCAAAATAAACATTAAAGAAGTGTTGATCCACATAGGTGTCAGAAACAATTTTGTCAACACCACTTACTGCTGTAACCGTAACCAGGGCATTGCTGTCCGCCGGAGTCGGCCAAATGCTGTCATAGGTATTATCTTTTTCCGGATCCTTGGCTGCTGTATATTCATAAGTATCTGAATCAAAAGCCGGGGTCAGAGTCAATTTGGAAGCCGAGACATTGCCTTTGTTTCTTACTACCAGGCCACTCAACCTGGCATTATCGGAAGCCGGAATAAATTGCAAACTATAGGTACGCTGACTATGATCACTGCCGGTCAGAGTAATTTCGGCTGCTCCGCTGCCTGCCGTCAGAGGCACTTCTACCTGCCAGGCTTGATCAACCCAAGTGGGATTAAGCACTTTTCCTTCGGACTTAACCTGGTAGTCCGTCTTAGAAGGCAAAGTGAAACGAACTGTAGCCTGTACAGAACTTTGAGGTACAATTATCTTATAATCGGTATTGGCAGAAGTAAAGCCCAGTTCATTTAAAGCTTCTTCTACTTCCAAACTGTTCAAGCTGGCAGATGAAACCATAAACTTAAAGAAATGGCCGGATTCATTGTAGCAATATAAAGCTCCTTCTTCATCAAAAGCAAGCTGTTCATAAGCATAAGCTAATCCGGTGGAAAGTGAAGGTCTGGCAACCGGCTCCAGAACAGAATCATTGGAATCATCATAATCTTCTTCCAAAGCATAAACAGTTCCAGGATCGTCATAAGACTGCATTAGCAAATAAACCTTGCCGGTTTCTCCTTCATAGGCAGTACATAAAATAGGAGTGCTGCGAATCATGGTAATATCGTTGGAAGTAACTCCCAGACAATCCAAAGTATCCGCATCATAAATATAGACATGACCATCTTTAGCCGCTACATAAGCCCGATCCCGATAAATTACCGGAGCACAAGCCGTTTGATAAGCTTCACTTTGAACCATGGTGCTGTCCGAAACAAATTTTCCGGTTTGCGGGTCAATCTGAATCGAATAAAATTCATTCTTCTTGGAGTTACCCCAATACAAACGATTATTTGCCCGGTAATAAGCTACAGGACTGGCCGATTTAGTGCCGGAATAGGTTCCTTCATAAAATCTCCAGCTATCCAGCAGCTCACCGGTTTGAGCCTTGACGGCATATATAGAATATAAATCTGAAATATAATACGCCTGCTCTGTTTCTTCCTCATTTTCCAGAGTAACAAAAGCTCCTGCTGACCAGTTGAACTCTCCGTCCAAAACATAGGCCTGTTCCCCGGTTTCTGCCTGAAAAACCTTGCCATTACAATAAAGCAAACCGGCATGATAAACCAGGGGGTGATACATACCCAGGCTTTCTGAGACCGACCAAACAGCTCCCTGATTCAGATCATCCAAATTATAAGCAGACAATGAATTTAAAGTAGCCACATAAAGTTGATCCTGACCATAAGCCAGATAATCATAATACATATGACCCCCACTGCCAATACCGGAAACAGTCTGCACAATTTCTCCGGTATTTTTATCAACTTTTACCAGACCATCAGCTCCAGTGGTATAAAGATAGCCATCCACAATAACCACCTGTCCGGCATAACTTCCACCCATCCCAGAGGAATCTTCGCTGACTTTGCATTTCCATTTTTCCACCAGACCATCTTCCGAAACTGGCAGGGGAACGGAAGTTACATTATTATTGGTTGAAGTCAGGTTAAAGGCTCCGCTCCATTCCGCCTCAGTCCGGCTGCTTCTCAGCTTAGTTTTTATCATCAGCATAGCTTCCTCAAGTGGATTGAGCTGATTTTCCATAGTTTCTTCCGGAAGTGAAGTCTTTGCTTCCGGTAGATTTCCTTCTTCAAGCGAATCCTCAGAAGTCTTTTCCACAGTCGGATTTGCTTCCTCAGTCAAATCTTCTTCCCCGGTCGGATTTGTTTCCTCAGTCAAATCTTCTTGCCCGGTCGGATTTTCTTCCCCAGTCGGGTTTGTTTCCTCAGTTAAACCTTCTTCCCCGGTCAGATTTTCTTCCCTGGTCGGGTTTGTTTCCTCAGTCAAACCTTCTTCCCCGGTCAGATTTTCTTCCCCGGTCGGACTTGCTTCCTCGGTCAAACCTTCTTCCTTCACTGGATCTTCCTGTTCTGGCAGATCAGGTAAAGCATTTTCAGTCATTGTTTCGCCCGGCTCTTCAGTTCTTTCTTCAGCCATAACCAACCCGGAAAAACAGGTTAGAATCAGCAGCAAAGCCAAAAGCAGACTAATGGCTCTCCGACCGCCGTTACAAAATTTGTACATTTGCTCCCACCTTTCTTATTTTGATTTTTCTTGCTGACTTCGCTGAATATTTTACCATATCTTACAGGCTTATGCAAGTTTAGTATTTTAATTGTTTTTGAACAATTTCTACAATTTTAGCAATAAACTCCCCAATAATGGGAATATTCAAAGGAACCAGCTTTTGTAAAATCATAACCAGGATTGCTCCAAAAATGGCAAAGCCAAGCACAATGCCCACTCCTTTGGCCACCCCGGAAATAAAGTTAATCCAAAGCAAACGCCAGGGATGACCCAAAAGCCCCACATACTCTTCCAGCTTGCTCTTTTCCATTTGATGAGTCAGTTTTTCCACTTTATTTTCCAAACTGACTAATAGCTTGTTGGTTTTTTTTTGCTGGTCATCCATATTTTCACCCCATTAAAAATCATAAAATAGTAACGGTTGGTGCAAAATTTAACTGCTTCAATAACTCTACATAATCTTCCTCCTGCATCTTTTGACGACCAGACAGAGCCAAAAGCAAGGCTTCCATAACATTGGTGCCAAAGGAACGCCCTTCCAGAACCGGAGTGGTAGTCACCAGAGTTTTTACACCGCAATTTCGTAAAAACTCCTGATCTTCCGCTGTAGTGGTATTAGTTACCACTGTCTGCCCGTTTAAATCATGCGGCAAAAACTTGCGAATGAAGTGAAAGTCCCCGGCAATAATCTCTGCTTCCCGATAATATTTACCCAATTTAGCAATTTTTCTGAAATCCTGTTCTTCCTGCTTTTTGCCGGTCGGGTACAGCATTTTGAAAGGCAAACAGACGAAAAAAGGCAAAACCAGCCGAGCCAGGCGTTCCAGACTTTTTAAACTGCGAATGGGATATAAAAAGGGGGTGGAAAACAACAAATCCCCAAAAACCATTTCACATTGAGCCGCATGAAAACTTTGAGCCATACCAAAACGATCTACAGCGGAAACCATTAAAACCCTGGTACCCATTTGAATCATTTTCTGTTTTTGCAAAAAAGCAACGGTTTGCCGCTCCAAAGTGTTTTTCAAACCACTGCCATCTACAATCGGAGTTTTTTTCACCGCCCGCAGCAGCTTTTTGCCATCTCGAATGGCATATTTGCGTTGTCCGGATACCAGATAAAGATCTATGCCTCCCAAGCCAATGGCTTCAACCTGACCATCCAATTCCCTGAGCAAAGCAACAGCTCGCTTAAAATCTCCATCTGTACCCCGGCGACTGATTTTGACTTTCTGCCCCAGCAGAGTTATTTCCACTTGATGATCCCTTTTGGAAGAACCTAAACTAACGCTGACCACCTGTTTCAATTTCCGCCCTCCCCTGCTTTCTTATTTGGTCTCATTATAGTTGACCTTGCCTCAAATTACAATAAATGGGCTGGATAGCCCAATATTTTTTTAATTCCTTTGTGTATGTTAATATTGACTACAAATATTATCGGGAAGTAAGGGAAGTTGTTTAGTACTTTGGAACCCACTGCTCCAGAGGTGGGAGTGTCAGCTTATGGAATTGGCAGTTGATAAGGCGAAAAAACCTTTGAGTTTTTTCGCCTTATTCCGTTGATTGTTTTTTCTCCATTTTATCAGCCAAACGCTGACACAAATAACTGCTGCATCCGGCCAAAGGCTGCTGAAAAAGCATGGCTAAAACCACCGGCACCGCCGCCAAAGGCGGAAAGTTGGCCATAACCAGAATTGCTCCAAAGCTGTTGTTCCGCATTCCTATTGTAAAAACCATGCCTGCCGCTTGTTTTTTTTGTGAGCCGGACAAAAAATAGAAAGCCAACAAGCCGGTAAAATAACCGCTGGCAACCATTAAAAAAACTACCCCCAAAATTTTAAGCAGTAACCAGCTTCTTTCCAGATAAGGCAAAACCTCCACCGCATTAAAATAAATAATAACAACTAAAGCCAATTTAGAGGTAAATCCACCTAACCCCTTGCTGAAACTGTTCAGCTTATTACCCTTCCATTCTTTCAGTATCATGCCAATTAAAGCCGGAATAGTTATCATTAAAAGCAGTTTAACAAACAAAGGCAAAAAATCCACCTGCACCGCTTCCCCGGAAACCAATCTCAAATATAAGGGCATAAATAAAGGGCAAATAATGGTATCCACAGTAACTACGGCCAAAGCCAAAGCAGTTTTACCCCTGGAAATGGAAGTCCAGATAATCGAGGTTATGCCCACCGGAATTCCAGCCGCAATTAAAAATCCCAGGCGGATCATTTCCTGATCCGGGAAAAAAAGCTGTCCCCAGAGAATAGCCCAAACCGGAACCAGACCATGCACCAAAAGCAAACAAATCAAAAGAAGTCCCGGATGAACCAGGGAATGAAAAAACTCCCTGATTCCATTATTCAAAGAAACTACAAAAGTCATATAGCCAAAGGCCAGCATGGACATCGGTTCCAGAAGGTCGCCATTTAACCAGGGGAAAAGCAGGCCGGAAATCAGTCCCAAAAGCACCAGTAAAATCATCTTGCTTTTCAGCCAATTATTCCAACTAATCAATTTGTCATTCAAATTTATCTCTCTTTTCTGGTTCGGGCGAAAACCGTTTACGGTTTTCGCCCGAAATCTGCCTCTTTCAGTGAGCCGCTCCAATCAATTCCTGAATTTGCTTAACTCCGTTTTGTTCCATAAATTCCTGAATACCCTGCACCACTTTCACCGTAGTTAAAGGATCCAGAAAATTGGCGGTTCCCACCGCTACTGCTGTTGCTCCGGCCAGAATAAACTGCAAAGCATCTTCAGCCTGAACAATGCCGCCCATGCCCAAAATGGGAATTTTAACTGCCTGATACACCTGCCATACTGAACGCACTGCCACCGGACGAACAGCCGGACCGGAAAGTCCGCCCATAATATTGGCAATGGCCGGTTGGCGTTTTTGAACATCAATCACCATGCCCAGCAGAGTGTTAATCAGGGAAACGGCATTGGCTCCGGCATTTTCCACTGCCACAGCCATGGCTGCAATATCGGCAACATTGGGAGAGAGCTTCACAATAACCGGCAGAGAAGTTGCTTCTTTTACTGCTCTGGTAACTTCCGCCGCCGAATGAGGATCACTGCCAAATTGCAGGCCGCCTTTTTTGACATTGGGACAGGATATATTGACTTCCAAACCGGCAATACCAGGAGTTTGATCCAGAATAGCTGCCAGTTTGGCATATTCTTCCGGACTATTGGCTGAAATATTCACAATTACCGGCAAATCCGGATAATTGGCCAAAAAAGGCAAAGCTTCCTTTTTCAAGCCCTCCACCCCTTTATTTTGCAGCCCCACCGCATTGATCATGCCGGCTGGAGTTTCAACCATTCGAGGAGTGGGATTGCCTTCTCTTGGTTCCAGGGTGGTTCCCTTCACCGTAATGGCTCCCAGACAATTCAAATCAAAAAACTCGGCAAATTCCTGCCCAAAGCCAAAGGTTCCGGAAGCGGTTGTTACCGGATTTTTCATTTTAATACCGCCCAAATTCACCTCTAACATAATTTTACCTCCTGCCAGTCAAAAACCGGGCCTTCCCGGCAAATCCTCTGATGAGTGAAACTATGCTCCTGTTTATCCTTAATTTTGGCTACACAGCTTAAACAAACACCCAGGCCGCAGGCCATTTTTTCTTCCAGAGAAACTTGTCCGTTCAAACCGAATTTCTGAGCAATTTGAACCAGTGCTTTAAGCATGGGCAAAGGACCACAGGCATAAAATTGCTCATAGTTTTCACCTTGCTGCAAGCGATCTTGTAATAGATCGGTTACTAACCCAGTATAGCCCCAGGATCCGTCATCTGTAGCCGGATAATAATTTAAACCGGAAAAATAGTTTTCCGGCAAAAGCAATTCCCGACGAGCAGCTCCCACCATTAAATCCACTGCACAATCCTTCAGGCTATCCGCCAGAAAAACCAGTGGAGCCACTCCGATTCCGCCTCCCAGCAAAGCTACTTTAGCTTTGGGAGACGGCAGCCGAAAACCCTGCCCTAAACTCCCAAGAATATCCAGATAATCACCAATTTGCTTTTCGGCTATCTTCTGGGTTCCCCGGCCTGCTATACGAAATAAAAAGGAAATGTGATCCCCCTTTACCCGGTGAATACTAATCGGTCGGCGGAGCAAAGGATCCAAACCCTGCCCGCAGCGAATCTGCACAAATTGTCCCGGTTCAGCTTCTCTGGCCATTTCCGGAGCTTCTACCTCCAAAAAACAATGTTCCGGCAAAAGCATTTCTTTAGCGGTTATCTTAAATTTTCCGCAATGCAAAACTACACCTCCCACTCAACAAAAAGAATGGAGAAAATTCTCCATTCTTTAATGTACCTCATTAACAGCCCGATTATTTGCGATATTCCTGCAAGGGAACCAGTTTAAACTGCTGGCCTTCCCGGATATACTTTAAGACATCCAGAATAGCCAAAGCGGTATCAATGGAAGTCAGGCAAGGCACCCCAAATTCCACAGTTGCCCGACGAATCCGGAAACCATCCCTTTCAGGCTCTTTACCATGCGTCAGGGTATTGATTACCACATTGATTTCACCGGCTCGAATTAAATCTTCGATATTGGGCGTACCTTCAGCCATTTTTTTAACAACTGTAGCTTCCACACCCTGCTTATGCAAAAATTCAGCCGTGCCTCTGGTAGCGTATATTTTATAGTCTCCCATTTCCACAAAACCTTTGATCAGGGGCAAAATCTCCTGCTTATCCTTATCGGAAACCGTCACCAGAACAGAACCACTGCGGGAGAACAGACACCCGCTGGCCAGCAAAGCTTTATATAAAGCTACTGAATAGTCTTTATCCACACCCAAAACTTCTCCGGTGGATTTCATTTCCGGCCCCAAACCAATATCCACTCTGTTTAATTTGGAGAAGGAGAAAACCGGAGCTTTCACTCCAAAGAAGCCGCTTTCCGGATATAAACCATTCTGATAGCCCATATCTTTCAGCTTTTCGCCCAAAATAATACGAGTGGCCAGCTTTACCATGGGAATTCCGGTAATTTTACTCATATAAGGCACTGTCCGGCTGGAGCGGGGATTAACTTCCAAAACATAAATCTGATTCTCGTGCAAAACATACTGAATATTAATCAGACCTTTAACCTGCAAGGCCAGAGCCAATCTGGTGGTATAGTCGATCACCTGAGCTTTTTGAGCTTCGGTTAAAGAAGAAGCTGGATAAACTGCAATACTATCCCCCGAATGAACCCCGGCTCTTTCTACATGTTCCATAATTCCCGGAATTAAAACGGTTTCGCCGTCAGCAATGCCGTCAACTTCAATTTCCTTGCCAAACAAATATTTATCCACCAGAACCGGATGTTCCGGGGTAATTTTAACCGCCGTTTTCATATAGCTTAACAGCTCATCCGTATTATAAACGATTTCCATAGCCCGACCGCCCAAAACATAAGAAGGACGCACCAGCACAGGAAAACCAATTTTATCGGCAACTTTCAGGGCTTCTTCCACCGAAAAAACGGTTTGTCCAGCCGGTTTGGGAATATTTTGTTCAATTAAAAGCTGGTCAAAGCGTTCCCGGTCTTCTGCCCGGTCAATATTATCCACCGAAGTTCCCAAAATTTTAATCCCGGCTTTTTGCAAAGGAGAAGCCAGATTGATGGCTGTCTGACCGCCAAACTGCACAATAACCCCTTCCGGTTCTTCTTCTTTCAAAATGTTTAAGACATCTTCCGGAATCATCGGTTCAAAGTAAAGCCGATCCGCAGTATCAAAATCAGTGCTGACTGTTTCCGGATTATTATTGATAATAATGGCTTCAATACCCTGTTCCCGCAAAGCCCAAACCGAATGTACCGAGCAGTAGTCAAATTCAATTCCCTGCCCAATCCGAATGGGGCCGGAACCCAAAACCACAATTTTTCTTTTATCCGACTTTTGAACTTCATCTTCATTTTCAAAGCAGGAATAATAGTACGGAGTTACTGCATCAAATTCGGCTGCACAGGTATCCACCATTTTATAAACCGGAACAATTTCCAGATCCTCCCGCAAGAGGGTAATTTCTTCTTCTTTAACCCCAATTAAATCCGCCAGAACTGAGTCAGCAAAACCCAATTTTTTGGCTCTTTCCAGCAATTCTTTGTTAATTCCGCAAAGACACCCTTTGCCGGCCTGGGTAAATTCCCGTTCAAAATTAACAATATTTTGAAGCTTCCGTAAAAAGAAAGGTTCTATTTTGGTTAAATCATATAATTCTTCAATGGTCATACCCCGCCTCAAGCCTTCGGCCACAGCCAGCAAACGGCGATCATCAGGATAATGAATCAAATTTCGCAAAGCCGCTGCATCAAAACTTTCCGCATCAGGCAAAAACATTCCCCGCAAACCAGCTTCCAAAGAACGAATTGACTTCTGCAAAGCTGCTTCAAAAGTGCGATCAATGGACATAACTTCTCCGGTAGCTTTCATCTGAGTTCCCAATGTCCGATCCGCATTAGTAAATTTATCAAAAGGCCAGCGGGGATATTTTAAGACCACATAATCGATGGTTGGTTCAAAACAGGCGGAGGTTTTTTTGGTAACTGCGTTAGTAATTTCTTCCAAAGTATAGCCAATGGCAATTTTTGCCGTAACTTTGGCAATGGGATAACCAGTGGCTTTGGAAGCTAAAGCCGAGGAACGGGAAACCCTGGGATTTACTTCAATAACATAATATTTTCCGCTGTTGGGTTCAAAAGCAAACTGCACATTGCAGCCCCCGGCAATTTTAAGAGCTTTAATAATCTTCAAAGCGGAAGAACGCATCATCTGATGTTCCGCATCGCTCAAAGTTTGACAGGGAGCCACCACAATACTGTCCCCGGTATGCACACCAATCGGATCAATATTTTCCATATTACAAATGGTAATACAGTTATTATTGGCATCCCGCATAACTTCATATTCAATTTCTTTCCAGCCGGCTACACTGCGTTCAATTAAAGCCTGGCCAATCATGCTGTATTTTAAGCCCCGGCCAGTGATTTCCTCCACTTCGGCCTGATTATGGGCAATGCCGCCTCCAGTACCGCCCAAAGTATAGGCCGGACGCACAATAACCGGATAGCCGATTTTATTGGCAAAATTTACAGCTTCGGCAATACTTTCCACAATTACACTTTCCGGAATGGGTTCGCCAATGCTTTCCATCATTTCCTTAAATAATTCCCGGTCTTCAGCTCTTTTAATAGCCTCCAGAGAAGTACCCAGCAAGGCAACATTTTCCTGCTCCAGAATTCCCATCTGGGAAAGCTCAACCGCCATATTCAGGCCAACCTGACCGCCCAAAGTGGCAAGTAAGCCCTGCGGTTTTTCCTGCCGAATCACCTGAGCTACAAATTCCGGGGTCAAAGGTTCCAAATAAACCTTGTCCGCCATATTAGCGTCGGTCATAATGGTAGCCGGGTTGGAATTAACCAGAACCACTTCCAATCCTTCTTCCTGTAAAGCCCGGCAAGCCTGAGTTCCGGCATAGTCAAATTCAGCCGCCTGACCGATTACAATCGGACCGGAACCAATTACCAATACTTTTTTCAAGCCTTCTTTTAATGGCATGATTATTTTCCTCCCTGTTCCAACATAGCTGCAAATTGGTCGAATAAATAGAGTGAATCCTGTGAACCATTTTCAAAATGATACTGCACTCCCAGCAGCGGCAATTCTTTATGTTGGAAAGCTTCCAAAGTTGCATCATTCAAATTAACCTGAGTCAGTTCCAGAGCAGGGGGCAAGCTGTCTTTGTCCACTGCATAACCATGAGTTTGAGCAGTAACATAAACTGTCCCGCTGGCCAGATCCTTAACCGGGTGATTACCTCCTCTATGCCCATACCGCATTTTAAAAGTTTTCGCTCCCAAAGCCAGAGCTAAAACCTGACAACCCAAACCAACGCCCCAAATGGGTTTAGCTTTGCTTAAAGCTGCTGCTTCGGCAATCACTTCTTTTAAGTCCTCCGGGTTGCCGGGTCCGTTGCCAATAATCACCGCTTCGGAATTAAGAGCCAGAATATCTTCCGCCTTCCAGGTGGGAGGTACAATTTCCAAAGCATAACCCAAGCGGCTGAAAGCCTGAACCAGATTCTGAGAAGCTCCCAAATCCACTAAAGTCAGCTTGCTTTTATTTCCGGGTATTTCCTGTTTTTCCTGAACAGCTTTCTTTTGCACTGCTGCCCAGGTATCCAGTACAGGAACTTTCTGCACTGCCTGCTTTAATTGCTCCAAATCCACATCTCCGGCAGCAACAATGCCCCGCATGGTTCCTTTATTACGCAGCAGCCGGGTTAAGGAACGGGTATCTATTCCGCTTAAACCCGGAACCCCTTCCTTTTGCAGATATTCGGCCAAACTGATGCTGGGACGAAAACTGCTTAAATCAGAGCTGGCTTCTTTAACAATCAAAGCTTCCAGACAGGCTTTTTTCTGCCCAGCCACATCTATGCCGTAATTCCCAATTAAAGGATAAGTACAAACTAAAATTTGTCCGGTCAGGGAAGGATCACTTAAAGCAGACGCATAGCCGCCCATGGCTGTACTGAAAACAACCTCTCCCTGTTTTTGACCAACTGCCCCGAAAGACTGCCCCTGGAAAATCGAACCGTCTTCCAATATCAAATACGCATTCATATTGCCTGAATCCTCCCTGAAATATTGAATAAGTCCTGCCCTGTCTAAGACCGGGCAAAAACTACTTTACCATTGATAATTGTATATACAGGCCAGCCCTTTAACTTCCAGCCGGCAAAGGGCGTATTGCGTCCTTTGCTGGAGAATTTCTGCGGCTCAACAACTTCTTCCCATTCCGGGTCGATAACGGTTAAATCAGCCGCTGCTCCCACCTGAATCAGATCCTTTTTCAAATTTAAAATGCGAGCCGGATTCACCGTCATTTTGGCTACAGCTTCAGCCGGCGTTAAGACTTTTTTGTTTACCAGCTCATTCCAGACCAAAGCCAGCATGGTTTCCAAACCCACCATGCCAAAGGGGGCTTTGGCATATTCCTGATCCTTTTCCTCCTGAGTATGGGGAGCATGATCAGAAGCAATTACTTCGGCGGTTCCATCCTGCAAGGCAGCTATAAGAGCCTGCCGATCCGCTTCGCTTCGCAAAGGAGGATTGACTTTGGTAAAAGTACTGTAGCCTTCTGCGGCTTGATCCGTCAAAGTAAAGTGATGCGGAGTAATTTCCATGCTTACCTTCACTCCTCTGGCTTTAGCCCAACGCACCAGTTCAACGGTTCTGGCAGTGCTGGCGTGGCAAATATGCAGAGGACAGCCGGTTAATTCAGCCAGCAGAATATCTCTGGCCACCATAACTTCCTCCGCAGCTCCCGGAATACCCTTCAAGCCCAATTTCGTGGACATATAACCTTCGTTCATACAGCCATCCAGAGCCAGAGATTTTTCTTCACAATGGGAAAGCACCGTTGCTCCCACCATTTGGGCATACTGCATAACCCGCCGCATGGTTCCAGCCTGGCTGACCGGCTGCCCATCATCAGAAAAAGCCACCGCTCCATGAGCTTTTAAATCCGCCATTTCTGTTAATTCCTCGCCTCTGCTGCCTCTGGTTAAGGCGGCAATCGGCCAGACTCTGGCCATTCCTGCTTTTTTGGCCTGACTCAAAATATATTCCACTACACTTCGATTGTCATTGACTGGCTGAGTATTAGGCATACAGGCCACATCCGTAAAACCGCCCCTGACCGCCGCCGCAGTTCCCGTGGCAATGGTTTCTTTGGCTTCAAAGCCCGGTTCTCTTAAATGGACATGAATATCAATTAAACCGGGAGCCAAATATTTATTTTCCAAATCCAAGACTTTGGTTTCAGCATCCGGAAGCAATTCCTGAGCAATTTCAACAATTTTGCCTCGATGCAGTAAAACATCCGCTTTAGTTTCAGTTAAGGCCACCGGATCCAGAATAATTCCGCCTTTCAACAATAAAGCCATCAGTGTCCACCTCCCAGCATTAAATAAAGCACAGCCATTCTAACAGCTAAACCGTTAGTTACCTGATTATTGATTTCCGATTGCAGGGAGTCCGCCACTTCCGGCACAATCTCCACGCCCCGATTGATGGGGCCGGGGTGCATAACCAGAGCATGGGGTTTGGCCCAGGCCAGCTTCTGCCGATTTAAGCCAAACAAAGCGGCATATTCGGCCACGGAAGGAAAAAGTCCCTGCTGCTGGCGTTCCAGCTGCAATCTGAGCATGATAATTACATCAGCATCTTCCAGGGCTTCCCGCATATTGGCAGTTACCCTGACACCCATGCGATCAATTTCCGGAGCCATTAAAGCAGGCGGCCCGCAAACCCAGACTTCCGCTCCCATTCTGGTAAAGCCCCAAATATCGGAACGGGCAACCCGACTATGCAGAATATCTCCCACAATAGCTATTTTAAGCCTGGCAAATTTGTTTAATTTCTGCCGAACTGTCAGCATATCCAATAATCCCTGGGTGGGGTGTTCGTGGGTTCCATCTCCGGCGTTGATGATGGAAGCAGGCAGATTTGGAGCAATGATATGCGGAGATCCGGCCATGGAATGACGCAGAACCACCGCATCAGCTCCCATGGCCTGAATGGTATCAAAAGTATCCCGCAGACTTTCCCCCTTCACGACTGAACTGGAGGAAGCAGAAATATTGATGGTGTCCGCACTCAAATATTTGGCAGCCAGCTCAAAGGAAGTTCGGGTTCGGGTACTGGGTTCAAAAAACATATTGATTACCGTTTTGCCCCGCAAAGTCGGTACTTTTTTGATGGGTCGATAAATAATTTCCTTCATGGATTCTGCCGTGTCCAGAATCAGCTCCATATCCTGCTGCGGCAGATTTTCCAAACCCAGTAAATCTTTTTGAGTCAAAGTCAACTTGTTTCACCTCGTTTGAGTTCGTATTTCAGCACATAAAAAAAGCCTTCCATCCTTCCAGAGGAACAGAAGACTAACAAGGAAAACCTGAGCTTGGCCATTTCCCAACCAACCATCCTTGCCGGTCTCACAGAACCTTACTTAAAGGAGGGCTTTTATTTGATCAATCTGATTTGGTAAAAATTAAGTCACCAATAAACACTTCGTCCCGGCCGTCAGTTTCCTTAAAGCGTACTGCCACTGCTTCCCGGCGGGAGGTCGGGACATTCTTGCCCACATAATCGGCTCGAATCGGCAATTCCCGATGCCCCCGATCCACCAGCACCGCCAGTTGAATTGAGCTGGGCCGCCCCAGATCCATCACTGCATCCAAAGCTGAACGAATGGTTCGCCCGGTAAAGATTACATCATCCACCAGAACGATTTTTTTATTATCAAGAGGAAACAGAACTTTGGAAGGACGCACCACCGGCTGACTTACGCGGACAGCCAGATCATCCCGATATAAAGTAATATCCAAAGTACCCACCGGAATTTTCCGCTTTTCAATTTCCCTGATTTTGTCGGCAATGCGTTCCGCCAGAGGAACCCCCCGCCGCAAAATTCCGATTAAGGCCAAATCCTCAATACCCTGATTATTTTCAAGAATCTCGTGAGTTAGACGAGTAATTGCCCGCCGCATCTGCTCGGAATCCATAATTATCGCCTTGGGCTTTAAATCCGGACTCATACTTTCCCACACCTCCAAAGCCAATAAAAAAACCCGGCTGTTTAAAAACAGACAGGTTCAAAAAAACCAAAATCCTTTCGGCCTCTCTGAACCGTTTTAAAGATCTTTTGGTTAGTGTATCAGAAAAATTCTCTCCGGTCAAGAAAAATTTCCGGCTGCTTTTTGGGGCGATGTTGGTTTGTCAATGATGCGTTACAAAATTATTGAGAAAAGCTCTCGTTAGTGATAAGGTAATGATTTAAGTATTCTCTGGGTGATTTCCAACCCAAAGGACGCATGGGAAAATTATTGTATTTCCTGCTGTGTACAGC
>JAZRXK010000120.1:0-3672 GCA_045600185.1 Desulfocucumaceae bacterium | reverse complement strand
AGCTGACGACCCAAGGTCTGGTGCGGGTGAGTGAATTTAAATTGATTTGATAAGCTGTCAATTTGGGCGATCTTCCGCATCTCAGGGAGCGGAAGATCGCCCGCCTTGGTTTTAGTGGTGGACATGGGAAATTATATGACTGACTTACCCACAGGCAAGCCTGCGGGGTTCCAATTGTTAAGCATTGCTTGTAATCGTACATCATTTTCAGACTTTGGAATACAAGTTTATGCTTAGAGCAAAGAAACTTTATAGACAAGCAATCCGTTGATTACATTAGCGTCTAATTTCTGCCATACAGCAGGGAAGTAAAGTCAAACTCCCTAATATTCAGGGTATATTAAATCTATGTAATTGTCAACAAGCGGCTTATATTCCATGTGCAAGCACATGGGTTTTACGCCGCAAATTATAACAAAAGTCAAGAAAACGCCGTGTTTATCGCAATTCATCCCGCCACCTATAGAGGTGGGGAATTTCTTGCTCACGGCGTGTTTAAAAAATCCTGATATGCAGAGCTGCCCTCCAAAGCCATAACATAACTATTTCCATCCATCTGCAAATATAACAAACCATCTTTATATTCAAATTTATAGATCTCTCCAAGACTGTCGGTAACTTCAAGAACATTGTCCTGCAGTTTCCAGGTGATTGGATCTTTTTCCTGAGTTCCGCTCTGAGTAAATCCTATGCCTCCGGCTTGAAAAGTTAAAATCCAGTTGATACCATTAGTTTCCAACTTCTGCAAATTATATTCAACCTGCTTTGCGGTTGTTAATTGAACACAACGCCAGTTACCCAAAAGCTCAGATTCCTCAAGTGAATTTCCGCAAGCAGTTAAAAACAAACTTAACAACAAGATTAAACTTAATTTTTTTAACATTATTTCCTGCCCCTCATATTCAGGTTGTCTTCCACATTATGGTTTAATTGACGCTCCCACTCTGCTGAAGCAGCGGGGATTCGGAAGAAGTGTTTAAGCAATTCTTATTCTTCCGGGAATCGCCAAAAGCCCAATACACAGTTTTTCGCAGTCGAAATTCTGCTTACTTTTACGAAATATGCTGGCACTTCCATTGACATCAGCGTTGATGGTTGTGCCATTTTTACTTTTATACAAACCGTGCTTCGGCACGGTCAGAAAGCAAGGCGGACTTCATCCCCAGTGCTGAAGCACATGGGGTTTTCGCCCGTGAGCAATTTATAAAGGGATCGGCCGAAGCCGATCCCGAATATTGTTTAACGCTTGGAGAATTGAGGAGCCCGACGGGCTTTCTTTAAGCCATACTTTCTTCTTTCTTTCATTCTGGGATCCCGAATCAGGAAACCAGCTTTTTTCAAAATAGGACGCAGATTGGGATCAGCTTGAATTAAAGCTCTGGCAATTCCCATTCTGACTGCTCCAGCCTGACCACTGACTCCACCGCCCAAAGCGGTAACTTTTACATCAAAGCTGCCAATAGTTCCGGTCAGTTCCAGAGGTTGGCGAACTACCATTTCCAAAGCTTTTCTGCCAAAATAATCTAAAACTTCTTTATTATTAACCATGATTCTGCCTTCGCCGGGAAAGATATAAACCTTGGCCACGGCATTTTTCCGGCGACCGGTGCCGTAAAATTTAACTTGAGCCACTTATTTCACCCTCCATTATTTAGATGTCCAGATTTCCGGTTTTTGTGCTTCATGAGGATGTTCGCTTCCTCTGTACACTTTCAGCTTTTTAGCCATAGCAGAACCAAGGCGATTATGCGGCAGCATACCTGTAATGGCCTTGCGTACAGCTAATTCCGGATTTTTTTCCATGACAATGGCGTATTTGGTTCTTTTTAAACCGCCAGGATAGCCGGTATGCCGGATATATTCTTTTTGATTTAATTTATCACCGGTTAAAACTACTTTATCCGCATTGATAACAATTACAAAATCTCCGGTATCTACATGAGGAGTAAAGGTAGGACGATGTTTTCCTCTTAAAATGGTGGCGGCTTCAGTAGCTAAACGACCCAGAACCATGCCTTCTGCATCCAGGACATACCATTTGCGTTCCAGCTCGCCGACTTTAGCCATATATGTCGTTTTCATAAAATAATATTCCTCCCGAACTGACTGTTTGTGTTAGTCATCCCTAAACCGGGGCTCTTGGTTAGTTTTGACATACTCCATTATTATAAGCTTTTCTACAATTCCTGTCAATCAAATTTAGCAGGATTTGAGAAAATTCCGATCAAGAAAGGAGATTGACTTCTTTCAGAAGCCAATCTCCCAAAATAAATTTAAAAAATTTTTTAAACTGCAATTTTATTATTCAGCTTCTTTTTCGGGAACATCTGCTGCATCTTCGGCATCAGGAATCAAAGTAGTGCTGGCATCCAGAGCTTCCTGCGGAATTTCGATAGAATCAACACCATCAAAATTATACATAATCATAGATATGGTGAACAAGTCACAACTTACGGCAGCATCTTCTTCCTGACCACTGCTTTGGACGGAACTCTTGAATAAAGTTTTCATCATTTCGGTCATATCCAGTAAATATTTAACCGGCATACCAGTTTTGTTGTCAATCCAAATGCTGATGGGCATATCACCTAATTCAGAATACATACTTTTTAAGGTTTTTTCGTCCATACCTTCGTTAGCCAGTTGTTCCATGGCACCGGAACTACCCATTACTTTAGCAATATCTTTGTTGGGAATAACTCCATCATAACGAGTAGCTTTCGAGCCTTTGATTTTGTCAACTCCGGCTTCTTTAAAGTTAGCAATGGAATTCAGATAAAGATCCATATTTTCTTTAGCAGAGTACTGATCCATGGATTCCAGATCTTCAAGTTCCTGCTTGCTCCAGGCTATTTCTCCATCTCCAAGATCCATACCGGTATATGCAGTATAGGTTCCTTTATTTTCCTGAATGTATGTCTGCATATCCATTGCAATTTCCTGGTCTTCAATTTCACCCATATTTATATTTAAATCCATTTTCATAAGCATGGGTTTGGTAATTATATCAATAACTCCACTGACTTTAGTGTTCACAGTGTCTCCTTCAGCGGACATATTCATGTCCATGTCCAGATCACAAGTCAAACTGGAAACGGCATCCATTTTTTCTTCGGCTGCCTGCATAATATTTGCTACATCTTTATTTGTTGCATCTTCAGCTTTTTTATCGCCGTCAGTGTTGGGATCACTGCCGCAGGCAGCTAAGCATACCACCAAAGCCAGAGTTAAGACGGACAAAGCCAGAACTTTTACCAGACTTTTCTTTTTTTGCATTTTATACAACACTCCTTTTCAAGAAATAAATTGATTGCTCCTTGCAGGATTGCAGAATACCTTTTATTACTGCTCTAAAGTATTCACGCTTATTTACAAAGTCCAGGATACAATCATTTTTCAGCTTTTACTCTACCCTCCTTTATCAGCAAGGCTTTACCTGAATACTTTCAGGAATATATTCAAATTCCTTCAGCTATTTTAACATAAAAAATTTTATAATACAATACATTATTTTATTTAATTTGCTTAAAATGTGTTGGTTTACAATTGATGTGTTACATAAATTCATCACACAGTAACGGCAGCAGATCCGATTTTTCTGCAGCAGCCTTGATTTTGCTTGAGGCTATGCAGTTTGGTAATCACGGGTCTGTTACCCGGAAATTTACAAAA
>JAZRXK010000119.1:0-15284 GCA_045600185.1 Desulfocucumaceae bacterium | reverse complement strand
CAATGTGAGCAATTTCGAAGAGGAATTGTATGGTAGCACATATCAATTTGCAGTGTATTCGGATAATCTTTCAGAGATTTTTGGTGACCCGCAGGTTGAAATGTATGTCCAGCTCGAGTACAATAACAGTTCCGACACTGTTGTTGCAAATTATCAGATCGGTTCTTCAATTATACAACAGTATATAGACGATATGGCTAATGATGAGCAAATTGAAGGTGACCCTTGTATTAATGTTACATTTACAGGAACAGACGACATCTCTGATATGAAAGCCCGCGTCTTCTTAAAAACTGGAAAATGCAACTTTAATCTCGAAAGTGGTTCTACAGACATGAGTGGTTCTACAGACATGTAATTAACGAGAGTCCGTTAAATAAATATTCGGAAAGGAGTATTGACCATGGAAAACAGGGAATATGAAAGCCCCAAAATTACGGTGATCAACCTGGAGCCGGACGAAAGCCTTATGGGTGATAACACTGTACTACCGGGTGCACCGAGTACCGGCAATGGAACTTTCGGCGGAGCCAGCAACGGAATGACTAACGAACCACCAGATTTAACTAACGGGATGCTTTAGAAAGCCGACCTTAAAGCCGGTAATTAAACAGGGCACAACTGAAAAACATGTACCCGCAGCGGGGGATTATCCCCCGTTGCCGGGAATGTCAGATCGAGGGCGGGCTCCGCAGGGCGGAGCCCGCCCTCAATCGCTGTAATTCGTTTTTTTCCATTCGGCACTTTTTTGGTAAATTTCTGAACCATATGACCCCAGGCCAAGTCAGGATTGCTCCAGACAGGTCGGATATGCTACCCCGTCTTTGAGACAGGGGATTTTTTATTTATGGCGGTGGACTTTTCTGCAAATGAACAGTTAAGTTTTTGCGAGTAAATCAGATCAAACCAGCAGACAGCCGGACGAAAAAGCATTAAAAAAAGCTCCTGCGGGGTGGGAAATTCTTCTGTTTTATGTTATGATAAAAAGAAAGCTGAGAAAGGAGTTAAACAATGGCAGCAGATTTGCATATCCATACGGATTATTCAGATGGCAAAAACACACCCGGGGAAATTGTGGAGATGGCCGCTCAAATTGGTTTGCAGGCCGTAGCCATAACCGATCATGAAGCTTTAGGCGGAATTGCCGAAGCCGAAGCTGCCGGTCGGGAGCTGGGAGTGGAAATTGTTCCAGGGGTAGAAATCAGCACTGTTTTTGGAAACAGCAGTATTCATATTTTAGGCTACTGGCTGGATTTGCAAAATTCCCTACTCCTGGAAAAGCTGGCTTTCTGGCAGGAAAAAAGAATTGAACGGGTGGCTCAAATAATTGCCAAACTGCAAAAATTCAATTTGAATATAGAGATAGATCGAGTTTTGGAGCTGGCTGGCAGAGGTTCGGTAGGCAGACCGCATATTGCCAGGGTTTTAATGGAAATGGGGGCAGTTTGCAGTTATGAGGAATCCTTTTACCGCTATTTGGGGCAGCAGGGAGCGGCTTATGTTCCCCGCTATCCGGTTGAGCCGGTCGAAGCGGTGCGATTGATTAAAATGGCTGGTGGAGTGGCGGTTATGGCTCATCCCGGTTTGGCTGGCTGTGATGCTGTTTTGCCGCAACTTCTGGAAGCCGGTTTGGCAGGGCTGGAAGTTAAGCATCCGGCTCACAGCCAGAGCCAGCGGCAGCACTATGTCCAATTAGCGGAACAATATCATTTGATTCCTACGGCCGGATCGGACTATCATGGTCTGGGGCATCGGGATTCCGTGCGTTTGGGCAGTGAAACCGTTGAGTATCAGACAGTATTGGATTTAAAACAGGCTGCCTGTTGGTTGTAGCCTGATGCCTGCAAAAGAAAGCTTCGGAAATCTTTGGAGAGCAGGCAGGATTTGGAGAATATTTCCCGAATTCCAGGAGGTAACTATTTTAAGCTGAAAAAGGAGAGTAGAGAATGGAGGCTGACAAATTTGTTTTGGTAATCGGCGGAGCCAGAAGCGGTAAAAGTGAATTTGCTGAAAAGCTGGTTTATAAAGCAAACCTGCCGGTGATTTATGTGGCTACCGCTGAAGTTAAGGATCAGGAAATGCAGCACAGAATTGAACTGCATCAGCAAAGAAGACCGGCTTCCTGGCGGACAGTGGAAGAAACTCACGATCTGGTTAAAATAGTGGAAAAATATGCCAATGAAAAAGCCGTTATGTTAATTGACTGTCTGACGGTTTGGTCAAGTAATTTGCTGCTGGATCCAAATTGGCCTTACGCCGGTTGTGAGGAGGAGGCCAAGGAAGATTACATTCAAAAGCAGGCCGAATTATTGGCAGAAACAGCGGCTGCGGCTTCCATTAAAATAATTATGGTGGCTAATGAGGTGGGCATGGGCGTGGTTCCGGCTTATCCTCTGGGGCGGCTTTACCGGGATGTTTCCGGACGAGTTAATCAGGCTGTTGCGGCTAAAGCGGATAAGGTTTATGGCGTTTTCGCCGGTTTGCCGATTGATTTAAAAGCTTTATTGCTTTGAAAGCTTGCTTGAATGATTGTTTTCTCAACAAAGGAGGTGGGCTGGCATGGCCTGGACAGTTTTCCTGGCTTATTGGATAGATCGAATTCTGGGGGATTTGCTTCCTCCTTTTTTTTCTCATCCCATTATTTATATTGGCCGTTGGATCAGCTTTTGGGAAAAAAAATTACGCAGGCCGGAAAAAGGAGAAAGAAGTCTGTATCGCTCCGGAGTAGTTTTATGGTTCATTGTGGTGTTATCAGTTTTTCTGGTAACAGCAGCCCTGAGCTTTCTTCTGTTTAGGCTGAATTTATGGTTGGGATTTTTGGGACAGATTTGGCTTTGTTCGCTGGCTCTGGCTTCCAAAAGCTTGAAGCAGGCTGCCTGTCAGGTTTTAGAGCCTTTGCAGGAAGGTAATTTGTGGCTGGCTCGGCAAAGGATCGGCCGTTTGGTCAGTCGGGAAACCGACCGCATGGAGCAGCAGGATATTGTAAGGGCAACCATTGAAACCGTAGCTGAAAATACCGTAGATGGAGTAGTTTCTCCCCTGTTTTATGGTTTTATTGGTGGGGCTCCTTTAATGTTTGCTTATAAAGCGGTTAATACTTTGGATTCCATGGTAGGTTATCGCAACGATAAATATTTATGGTTTGGTCGTTTTTCCGCTAAAATGGACGATGCAGCCAATTATATTCCGGCTCGACTGACTGCTTTGCTTATGCTGCTGCACGCCTTTATAACCGGCCGTCCTGTAAAGAGAGCCTGGAAAACCATTCGCCGGGATGCCAAAGGACACCCCAGCCCCAACGGAGGCTATCCGGAATCAGCTATTGCCGGCTGTCTGGGAATTCGTCTGGGTGGTCTGAATATTTATCACGGTCGGGAGAGCTTTCGGGCTTATATGGGTGAGCCTTTAACAATTTTGCAATCTTTACATATTTATTTGACGATTGAGTTTATGGGCGGAGCCGGAGCCTGGGCAGCTTTTCTGGGCTTTATTATACTGGTTTGGTTTTATTAGGAGGATTTGGAAATGGACAGCTTCTTATTAGCTTTGCAGATGCTAACCCGTATTTATATACGGCCTTTGAACTATACCGAAAAAGCTTCCAAAGGTTCGGTGTTGTATTTCTCCATTATTGGTTTAATTTTGGGGGCAATTATCAGTTTTGTAGCCTGGGCAGCACATCTGGTTTTTCCCATGACTGCTGTGGCTGGTATTGTGGTTATTGGCATGGTAATTTTAAGCGGCGGCTTGCATATGGATGGTTTTATGGATACTTTGGACGGAGTTTTAAGCGGCCGCCCCAGAGAAAGAAAACTGGAAATTATGAAGGACAGCCGGGTTGGAGCTTTTGGAGCTTTGGGGGCAGTCGGAATCTTACTGTTTAAATATAGTCTGGTGGTTTCGGTGCCGCTGGAGGATCTGTTCACTTTATTAGTATTGATGCCGGTTTTAAGTCGCTGGTGTATGGCTTTTGCTGTGGTTGCTTATCCTTATGCCCGCAAGGAAGGCTTTGGCATGAATCACGCCAAAGCCGGAAAAAAAGAATTTTTGCCGGCTACATTGATTACAGTAATTTTGGCTTTTGTGATTTCCGGGCTGGCCGGTTTAATTACCATGCTGACAGTTTTTTTGCTGGGCTGGTTTTTATGCAACCGTTTGGCCAAACAGCTGGGCGGTTTGACCGGAGATACCTATGGAGCGGTTAATGAAAGTATGGAAGTAGCAGTTCTGCTGGTTTATTTTATTCTTTCGGCTAATTTGCCCAAAGTGATTTCCTGCACCTGGGGCGGATTTGACTGGAGCAGTTATTGCGGCTGGGCTGCATTTTGGTTATGGTAGACTGAACAGAAAGGAAGTTTAAAGTCAATGGGATGTAAAATGATTTTAATTCGGCATGGCGAAACCCTTTGGAATGCCTCCGGCAAATTGCAGGGTCATCGGGATGTGCCTTTAAGTGAAAAGGGGCTGCGGCAGGCTGAGGCCATTGCTCAAAGATTATCCGGGGAAAAAGTGGATGTTGTTTATTGCAGCGATTTGCAAAGAGCCAGAGTTACGGCGGAAAAAATAGCCAGCTTTCATAATTTGGAAGTTCAGATCAGGCCTCAACTTCGGGAAATGAATTTTGGCCGGTGGGAAAGCTTGACTTATCAGGAAATAACTCATTCTGACGATCAGCTTTTACAGGCCTGGAGTTTGGATCCAGTTTCTTTTTGTCCCCCGGAAGGCGAGTTGGTTGGAGAAATGGCCGCTCGAATCAAAGCTGCTTTGCAGCAAATTGCAGCTGAAAATCCGGATAAAGTGATTGTGGTAGTTTGTCATGGCGGTCCCATTCGAACCTTTCTGGCTCAGATGCTGGGCATGGATTTGAAGGATAACTGGCGGCTGCGAATGGATAATGCTTCTTTAAATATTGTGGAATTTCCAAGTTGGGATAAGGGTATTTTAATGCTGTTAAACGATAAAACTCATTTAACTTAGATGAGGCGGTGATTTATTTTGCCTAATCCTAAAGTTGAAAAACAGGTAACTAAAAGAAGAATCAACTTGTTTCGGTTAATTTTGATTATTTTAGCTGTTGCTTTATTGGGCAGAGTTACCTATCTGCAAGTTATTCGGGGCAATGAACTGACTTCTCAGGCTAATGATACCCGAATTCAGGAAAAAACAGTTCTGGCTCAAAGAGGAACTATTTATGATCGCAATCACAATATTCTGTCTACCACTGTGGGAGTCAGTACAGTTATTCTCAATCCGGCCAATTTTCTGGAAAATCCTAAAATAGCCGCTGAGAAAGCCACACCTGACATGACGGAACAAGACCGGATTGACAGCAAGACTTATTCCATAATTTACGATGAAACCATGCAGGAGATTACTCAAAACCTGGCTGATATTCTGGAATTGGATGTCAATGAGCTGCGGAAGACTCTGGAGAAAAACAAGGACTCGCAATATCTGGTTTTAAAACGAAATGTGGATAAAAATACAGTGAATAAGTTAACCGAGCTTTTTCCCAACAGCATTTCTGTTCAGGACGATGTTAAAAGAAGTTATCCTTATGGAAATCTGGCTGCTCATGTTCTGGGTATTGTTGGAGATGATGGAAACGGCTTGGCTGGAGTGGAATATTTTTATAATCAGGATTTAAGAGGTAAGGCTGGTTATACTTTGACAGAAGTTGATGCTGGCGGCCGAATTTTACCGCAGGGAGAATATACTTCGGTAGCTCCGAAAGACGGCTCGAATCTGGTTTTAACTTTGGATGCCACTATTCAATATTATGTGGAAAAAGCTTTGGATGAAATGATGTCTGAGCATAATCCATCTGCTGCAATTATTATAATAGCCGATCCCAAAACCGGGGATATTCTGGCCATGGGCAGTCGTCCTGATTATGATCCAAGAAAATGGTCAGATTATGATGAAAGCATCTATTCTCGTAACCCGGCGGTAAATTACATTTATGAACCTGGTTCTACTTTTAAGCTGGTCATAGCAGCTACAGCCTTGGAAGAAAATATTGTTCATGCAGAAGATAAATTTTATTGCGGCGGATCTTATACAGTCAGCGGCATAACTATTAAATGCTCCGATGTTTATGGGCATGGAGCCGAAACCTTTGCTGACGGGGTGGCCAATTCCTGCAACCCGGTTTATATTCAGACCGGTCTGAAAACCGGAAAATCTTTGCTGTACAAATATATTGAAGGCTTTGGTTTTGGACAGAATACAGGCATTGATCTGCCAGGTGAAGAACAGGGACTTATGCTCAACGAAGGCAATATGGTTCCGGTAGAGCTGGCAGCTTTGTCCATTGGACAGGCTATTGCCGTAACCCCGGTGCAAATGGTGCAGGCAGCCTGTATCATTGCCAATCAGGGCAAACTGGTCAAGCTGCATATTATGAAACATATTGAAAATAAAAAGCAGGAAATCACCAAAGAATACTATGAAAAATCGGATAAACAGGTTGTTTCTGCTGAAACTTCAAAAACTTTGCTGGAGTTGATGCAAGGAGCAGTTTTGCATGGAACTGCTTCCAAAGCTTTTGTCGAAGGTTATTCTATTGCCGGAAAAACCGGTACAGCGGAAATGCCGGCAGGTTCACATGGTTATGTCAAAGGAAAATATGTGGCTTCATTTATCGGCGTGGCTCCGGTGGAGGATCCTCAGATTGTAGCTTTAATTATGGCCATTGAACCTTCTCAAAATGGTTATTATGGTTCTCAGGTGGCAGCTCCGGTTTTTGCTTCCCTGGGTAAAAATATCCTGAACTATTTGGAAATTACGCCGGATTATTCTTTGCCAGTACCGGACGACTATGTTTCCATGGCTCAAGATGCTTCGAAGCAAAAGAGTGTTTTTAATAAAATTCCCAATGTTCTGGGTATGACCGGGAAAGATGCTCAAAACATTCTGGAAGCGGCAGGCTTTGTTGTACATCTTAACAGCGAAGAAGCCGGAATAGTGCAAAAGCAGTCACCTGGTTCAAATGAAGAATTGGGACGAGGAGGAGAAGTTTGGCTGACCGTGCAAAAACCCAACACTGATATGGTTAAAGTTCCGGATTTAAGCAATTTATCCTTAAAAAGAGTCGGAACTGTTTTGGAAAATCTGGACTTAAATCTTAAATACACAGGAAGCGGATATGTGATCAATCAAATTCCTAAAGCGGGTAAAATGGTGGATAAATATACTGAAGTGCAGGTGACTTTGTCTTCAAAGGATCAGGTGAATGCTAAAGAAGAAGCTTCGGCGGAGCAGGAAAAAAAGAAATCAAAAACATGGTTTACTGCTTTTTTCGAAAGCTCCGGAATTTTTAATAGCAGTGGACTCACTCCTGAAAAATAAACTAAAGATACTGAGGGTGAACTACTCCGACTTTCATTTAAGTTTACAGTACCGTTTTTATGGAGAGAAGGTGGCTATCAAAGGAAGAGCAGAATTTACTCAGACTGCAGCAAGGGTTTTAGTACAGGCTTTGAAGTGGAAGCAGGATTAAACAAAAAAGGAGTGAAAGTTGAGATGACAAAAAAATCTATATCAGTGATTTTGACAGTATGTCTGTTGGCCGTTGCTTTTAGTCCCAGTCTGGTTTTTGCCGCCCAGACGACGGACTACAATCAGCACTGGGCTGCTGACAGCATTGACTATCTGCTTGATGAAAATATCATTCAGGGTTATGGAAATGATCCAGACTCTGTTATTGTCAGGCCGAACAATCCGATTAGCCGGGCAGAATTTGCGGTAGTTATCAACAAGGCTTTTGGTTATACCGAGGCGGAGGGAAACAACTTCCCCGATGTTCCGGAAGAAGCCTGGTATGCCAGGGATTTGCAGACAGCTAAAACTGCCGGTTATTTTAAAGGGGACAGCAATGGACTGGCCAACCCCACCAGCAATATAACCAGAGCCGAAGTCTGTGCGGTTCTGTATCAGGTTTTGGGCTTGACAGAAGCTGACATGGTCAGCAACACCTTTAACGATGAAATTCCTGCCTGGGCATTGAAGCCGGTTCTGGCTCTTGTCGGCCAGGGACTGGTCAGTGGTTATCCGGACGGAAGCTTTAAAGCCGGTAACAGTATTACCAGAGCAGAAAGCTTTGTTCTTGTGCATAAGGCTTTAAAACTGTATACTAAATCAGAAATTGCTGATTTATCATTAAGTGTAAGTAAAAATACAATTTTAATAGGTCAGGATAGTAACGAATTGTATTTCTACCTTGATTCAGATCTGACGGTTGAAAGTATTCCTTTATATGAACAATCTGATATTGTGGCGAATATGTATGACGATGGCAACTTTTCCCTCCACGGAGATGACATAGCAGGAGATGGCATCTATTCTGCAAAGTATCAAAGCACTGTAGAGGAAGATTCCGTTTTACAATTTGTTGCTAAAAACGAAAGCGGTATGTCTAATGTAGTTTATGTAAAATATTATACACCTCTTTCTGATGATGTGCTTGATTCGATGGAAGCGGTTGATAATACCATTAAGGCGGTTACTTCAAGTAATGAATATAGCAGAGCCAGTCTGTCTGAGAAAAAAGTATGGGTTGCAGACTCACTCTCTGAGCTGGCATCTGAAAACATGATTATAGCTGATTCAATTTCCTACAATGATAATGCGGGGGTTTACAGCTTCCAATATACAGGTGGAATTTGTGGAGGCATAAAATTAGAAGAGTTTCGCAGTGAATTTAATGGTAGCATGGAAGATTACAGTTCCCAGGATGCAGATGGAGGTGATAGTGATTTCTTAAAATTACTTGAATCTGAAGAAATCATTCAGGAAGAAAATGATTTATTAGGGGATAGAGAAAAGACTGCAAACCAGTCAAAACTAACATCGGAATTTTCTTCTGATACAATGGTTAACTTGCTTAATGCAGGGGGAGATACAAAGTCTGCTATAATACTTAATGCATTTCCTGCTTTTGAAACAGACCAGTACATGATAGAATATAGAACAGATTTCTATGTAAATTTAAAGTCTGAATGGGATGAAAAAGGCTTGGAAACCAGCTTGGATACTGATGTTACAATCAGCGATTTTCAAAATTTGAAAGATAGTGATTATGATGTGATTTGCATCTCTACGCATGGTAGCACATATGATGTGTTTCCGGCTATTTGTTTACCGGAAAAAAGTACAGAAGAAAAAGATAAGCTGTATTCTGCAGAGTTAAAAGGTAAACAAATTGCTAAAGTAAAATTCGACTCAGGATGCGAATATTGGTTATTGCCATCTTTCTTCGAAAATCTTTATGGTTCTTCCTCTTTAAATGGTAAATTTGTTTTTTCCGAGTCATGCAATTTTCGAGGTCAAAACTCGAATGTTGATGAGTCAATGTCAAATGCTTTTCGTTCAGCAGAGGCACTTGTCGGGTTTCATAATAGTGTTTTTGCTGGGTACAGCAGGGAATTTATGAAGTCCTATATTGACCAGCTAATAGAAGGGAAAACAGCACAAAATGCTTTTGATTATGCAAAGAAGGTAAATGGAGCTGATCATAAGATCTGGTATGAGCAATTAGGTAGAACTTATGATAATGATAATCCAATTGCGTATCCAATTTTAAGCGGTTCTGGTAATGCTGCATTGGTTCAAACCGGTATTAAGAATGGTGATTTCGCAGAAACATCAAATGGGAATAAACCTGCCTCATGGTCTTCTTTGGGAGATGTGCGTGTTATTCAACAATTAGGTGATATCAAAAAAGACGGCAATATGGCAATTATAACAACCGGGATAGGATCGCAAGTAACTGCTGTTACTGATAATGATACAGAAGGCAGTATAATGTCACAAGAATTTCGTATTCCAAATGGCGTATCGGAACTATCTTTTGATTACAACTTTGTTTCAGAAGAACCAAGGGAATTTGTAGACTTGATATTCGATGATTCTTTTTGTGTGCATTTGAAAAAGGATGGCGAGGTTGTATTTAATAAAATATATGAGTCAATTAACGGCTCTGAATGGAGTGATGTTGAGGGAGTTAATTTTGCTGGTGGAGATGAAACAATATTTCAAACAGGCTGGAAGCATATTGACTTAGATATATCAGCGTATTGTGGTGCATCAATTACGCTGGAGTTTATTGTATATGATGTTGGAGATTCAGTATATGATTCAGCTTGTGTTATTGATAATGTCGTGTTAAAATAAGCTTGTTGTTCTGGCTTGTAAGTTGATTTTGCTTGCAGCTATGCAGCTAGAGCAAGCAGGAAGTTACTGCCCGGAAATTCACAAAAATGATGACGAATGGGCAGATCTGTGTTACAGTATTGTTATAGATACAAAAAGCAAGGAATCTGTCCATTCGTCATGGTCATGAATAAAATAACGCAGGCTATGCAACTTCTGGCCTTTAATATGTTGAAAAATACAGGGAGAACAAAAATGGCTAATCTAAAATTGATGTTGATAATTTTTGTTATAATCTCTAAAATTACAGGATATTCAAACTTTGATAACAATGTAAATATTGTTAATCAAGTCGAAAATGTAGATATTGGTAATCAGGTTAAATATGTTGATTTATCTATCAAAAAAGTAATAGAATCAGTAGATTATAAAAGTGCTGATATAGTAAATCGACAGGAAATCATAAAGTCATTATTGAAACAGTTTAAAAAAGACATGTTAATAAAGTATTTTTCGTATAATGAAGATAGTTTCTTGTTTTCGTTTGAATATTGTGATGGAACTCTTGGTGGTGTATATATTAAAGACTTTGATAGTCGATTCAATGCTATGCCACATAATTAACTTGAAAATTTTCACTAATAATTCTTTCAGCCATGCTCTGACCTCCTTAATCTGAGTTATTTGTCTGGCAGTATATTCATTGTTAAAAAGAGGGGCTTTCCACTTGTCTGGAAAGCCCCTTGAAAATAGCTTAAAGCATTAGTTTCCGCATCAGAATTTGAGCTGCTTCTCCTCTGGTAATATAATCATAGGGCAGGAAAAACTCGTTTTTGGCCGGAATCAAACCCAGACCATTGATTATGGCTGTATAGCCCTGCAACTCAGTTTGAATATTGCTGAGATCCTGAAAATGCAGATTATAAATGCCGTCAAGTTCAGCTACTTTTTGATAGCCCAAAGCGTTAATCAGGGTTTGGGCGGCAGCCATCCGGCTTAACTGACTGTTGGGATCCGGCTGCAGCTGATCATTTAAAATACCCCGTTGTTGGGCTGCTTTCCAATAGTTGGCATACCAGGGTTCATTGTCCGCAACTTTGGGATCAACATAAATGTTGAGGCTGGTTTTTACCAGCATGACGATCCATTCGGCCACGCTCATGGGATCATCCGGGCGGTAATATGGATCGGTAGTGCTGATAATTCCGGCTTTGGCCAAAGACAGAATATCATCTTCCGCCGGGTGTCCGGCAATATCGTTAAATGCGATCTCTTCCTGGGCTTTTTCTACCGGATTGCCGGAGCTGTCCAGTAATTCTCCGGTTTTTGCATCATACACTATATCCTCGAAACCGGTGGAAGTGTAGTAAACCAGATAACAATGATTGTCGTTATCTTTGGTGTAAAGTATTTGGAAAGGTTTATCCTGCAAAAACTGTTCCTTAATCTGGCTTACCTGCATTAAATTAACCGGATTGGGGAATTGGGCATTGTCCCATTGAGCTATATAACTGATAACTTCTCCAGTATCTGCCATAATGGAAATATAATAAGAGTTTTCCGGGTAGTCAATACCATTTACCTGGCGTTTATAGGAAAAAGAATAGCTTGGGTAAGTGTATTGGCTTGCTTCCGTGTAGCGGCTGTCGGTTAAAGACAGTTGAGCAAATCTTTCCGAATTGTATTTTTTAATCAGATTTTCCGCTGCCTGCTGAGCTTGTTTCTGGGTTAACTGTTCTCCCTTGTTGGAGGAAAGAGGGGTGTTCCGGTAAAAGTTCAGTACTTCTCCAGTATTGGAGCTAATATCGTAGCTTAAATCATATTTTTTGCTTTCATCTTCATAATATAAACTCCAGTAAGCTTTAACCCCGATTAAATCAGGTCTGGGGAGTAAAGAAGCTCTGGTCAGCTGAAAGCCTTCCGGAATGGCCTGAAATTCATTGGCAATTTGTGCGGCTTTTTCTTTGCTGATAACCTGCTTCAGTTCATCTACTTTGTCAAGTTCAGATGGACTCAAATCATTAGCTGCTTTTGCTGCTTCAAGCTCTGCTGTGGGAACAGCACCATAACCTGAGTTGATAAGATTGCCATCAACAGATAATTGGCTGGAATCCATTATTTCTCCGGTCAGGGCATTGATAAAAATGTCTCTGTTTTGAGGTACATAAGTAAGAATTAAATTTTGACCGGATTTGGGATCATAACGCCTGATCATCTTGTAATTGAGATTAAAGGCAGCCTGATCTTGAAAAATGCTTTTGGCCTGTTCCAGAGAAATTATATTTTTAGCTGAGGGCAAAACAAGATGATCATTCCATTCATAAGTCCATCTGCAAATTTCTCCGGTTTCTCCGTTGACAGAAATGTCGATCCCATTGTGAGCAACCGGGTAGCCGTCCTTAACCCGGTAAAAATAAAAACTGTATTGGTAAGGATAACTTCTTTGAGTTGGCACAATTGGATCCTGGCTGTCAACAGTCTTCAAAGCAACCTGAGCAGCAGCCTGCGGCCAGTTTTCCCGAAGCCACTGGTTGGCTATTTTTAAACAGGCTTCTTCATTATAGGCCGGATAACCGCTGTAGAGAGCATAATCCATCTTGGAATTGTTATAATAAGCATTTAAAATACTTCTGGTTTCAGGCTGAATATTCACTGTTAACCATTGACTGTAATCATCATTATGCCACTCAAGACGCCAATAATTTTCTTCGGATTTATTGTGAATATATTCAGAGTCAAATTCCCAGTTATTCACATCTAAGTTAAGCTGATTTTTAACCTGCAAAATCATTTCTGTCAGTTCAACACTTTGTTCCTCGGCAGCCCAGGCTGGCAGAGAAAACAAAAATAAAACCAGGCTGAGAATCAGAAATTTTTTCACTTTTCAGCACTCCTTTCTGTTTAAAGGTAATACAATTTAAGATTAAGAGCAGGACTGAAACGCAGCCCTGCTCTTTATTTAATCAGGCTATTTTTTCAACTTTAACAGCACAAACCTTGTATTCTCCGATTTCTGCAATAGGGTCAATGGCATGACTGGTTACGGCGTTGGTGGGACTGTCCTTGTAATGGAAAGACATCCAGATCATGCCCGGAACTACCTTGTCAGTAACTTCAGCATAAGCTTCAGTCACCCCACGGCGGGAAGTAACCCGGATTTTATCGTCCTGCTGGATGCCCATTCTGGCTGCATCTTCCGGATTGATCTGACAATATTCTTTGTTCCAGATGCTGTACAGTTTGGCCGAATAAGGTGTGGTAACATTGTAATGATACAAAATTCGACCGGTGGAAAGCAGGAATGGATATTCTGCGTCCGGAAGTTCAGCAGGCGGAATATGGTCAATAGCTTTCAGGGTTCCTTTACCCTTGGTGAATTTGCCTGCGTGCATATAAGGAGTGCCGGGGTGATCGGCATTGGGGCAAGGCCATTGCAGGCTTTCGTTTTCCAGTCGGGCATAGCTGATTCCAGCGAAAGAAGGAGTCAGGCTGGCCATTTCTGCGAAAACTTCACCCGGATTGGCATAGCTTTCCGCATAGCCCATCCGATTGCTGATTTCCACAATACTTTGCCAGGCGGTATTGCCAGCCAGAGGTTTAATGGCGGCTCTGACTCTCTGAACCCGGCGTTCGGTATTGGTAAAGGTTCCGTCTACTTCGGCAAAGCTGGCGGAAGGCAGAACGACATCAGCATATTCAGCGGTTTCAGTCAAAAATAATTCCTGCACTACCAGAAATTCCAGTTTATCCAGACCGGAACGAATGTGATTGCTGTTCGGGTCGGTCAAAACCGGGTTTTCACCCAGAATAAACATGGCTTTGAGGCTGCCTTCATTGGCTGCTTCAAACATGGCCGGAATCATCAAACCGTTTTTGTCCGGAAGCTTGACTCCCCAGGCGGCTTCAAATTTTTCCCGGCAGGCTGGATTGGTAACTGCCTGATAACCGGAATAAACATTGGGCAAAGCCCCCATATCACAGGCACCCTGAACATTGTTCTGTCCCCGGATGGGGTTAACTCCCACGCCGGGTCGTCCCAGATGGCCGGTTATCATGGCCAGGTTGGCAATGCTCATAACATTGTTGGTACCGCAGACATGCTCGGTAATTCCCAGGGTATAGAAAATCATGGCCTTGTCGGTTTTGGCATACAGCCTTGCTACTTCATATAAAGTATCAACTGCAATGCCGGTTAATTCACTGACATATTCAGGATTATATTTTTTAACAGTAGCTTTTAATTCATCAAAATTCTCGACTCTTTCCCGGATAAATTCATCATCCTGCAGGCCTTCCTTAAAAATGATGTGCATTAAACCGTTCAGGAGTGGAATATCGGTTCCGGGATTCAGGCGGAGCCAGTAATCAGCTTCTTCGGCCAATTCAATGCGGCGGGGATCCACGACCACTAATTTGGCCTTATTCCGACCGGCCTGCCGAATTTTATAACCGGCTACCGGGTGAGCTGTCGTTGTATTGCTGCCGATAACCAGAATCAGTTCGGCATCTTCAATTTCATTGAAGGAGTTAGTCATTGCACCGCTTCCAAATGAGGTAGCCAGACCGGCTACAGTGGGAGCGTGTCAGGTACGGGCACAGTGGTCAACATTGTTTGTGCCCATCACCGTCCTTACAAATTTTTGCATAAGATAGTTTTCTTCGTTGGTGCAGCGAGCTGAACTTAAAGCTGCAAAACTATCTGCTCCATATTTGGTTTTAATTTCGCCCAGTTTATCAGCAATTAAAGTAAAGGCTTCATCCCAGGAAGCTTCCACAAATTCCCCGTCTTTTTTGATCAACGGAGTTTTCAGGCGATCCGGGCTGTAAATATAATCCCAGCCAAAACGGCCTTTGATGCACAAGGCTCGGCCATTAACCGGGTTGTCGAGAGTGGTGGTAACTGCTACGACTTTGTCGTCCCTGACACAAAGGTCAAAGTTGCAGCCAGTGCCGCAAAAGGGGCAGGTGGTTCTGACTTTGGTAAGCTCCATATGCCGGGCAACCCCGCTCAGGCTTTTTTCCATTAAAGCACCGGTGGGACAAACGGAAACACACTGACCGCAAAAGACACAGTCACTGTCAATAAAGGGCATATCTCCAAAAGTGGAAATTTTGCTGTCAAAGCCCCGATA
>JAZRXK010000118.1:0-36953 GCA_045600185.1 Desulfocucumaceae bacterium | reverse complement strand
TGCTGGCGTATTAATGGTC
Organism: Desulfocucumaceae bacterium; assembly: GCA_045600185.1. Taxonomy (GTDB): domain Bacteria; phylum Bacillota; class Desulfotomaculia; order Desulfotomaculales; family Desulfocucumaceae; genus CATZDY01. Next base: position 36,934 of record JAZRXK010000118.1, on the reverse strand, counting down.
AGCTTAAATTTTTTTGAACTACTTTGGATGTTATTCTTTCATGTTTACTTTACGGTTCCTTTTGAAAAAAGGTGCTTCACCAAAAGAGGAAGCATATATTGACCGGATTCAAGGCTGAAAACGCTTTTTATATTCCAAACAGGCCAAAATATATAAAGCATGAGACCAGGCCAGAGGCAAAACCCAATAAGGTCGGCCTTCTGTTTGATCTATTTGCTCCGGCAAAAGCCCGGTTTCCGAAGCGTGTGCTTCACTCCAGTGAATGAGTTGGGCAGCCTGTTCCTGATTGCCCTGTTGAATATGCACCAAAGCCAGCCATAAAGTGCTGACCAGCCAGGGATTGCCGCCGGCATATTGATCCCATTGATAGCGATGCAGGCCACCGGTCTGGCGGTTTAGTAAATTTTCTTCCAAAGACTGCCGGGTTTGTTGGGCTAAGGGATCCTGGGGATCCAGAAGGGCGAAGGGGTAAATCAGACCCAAAACAGATGAATCAAAAACAGGATTACCCAAAGCTCTGGTAAAGGCTCCCTGTTTATTGGGCAGGTTCTGAAAAACAGCCTGTTTCAGTTGATTGGCCGTTGTTTGCCATTGTTCGGCCAATTTCTTTTCTCCCAAAGCTGTGGCCAGACCGGATGCTCCCTGTAGTCCACCCCAGACGGCGGCGGCGGTATAAGTATTTTGTTCCAGAGAATCTTCCCACAGATCCACAGCAGCCAAAGGCAGATGATTGACCGGGCTGATCTGCCGAACCAGAAATTCCGCTCCCCGTCGGGCAGAAGGCCAGATCTGGCATAAAAATTCCCGATCCGGGTACATTTGATAATGGTGATAGTAGCCCCATAAAATGCTCCCGGTCTGATCGGTCTGCCGTCCCCAATGGGAAGCCCAGCTGCCGTCCAGCCAGTACCGCTGCTGCCAGTCCCCTTCAGAGCATTGAATTTGCTGAGCAAATTGGTAAAAAGCAGCGGCTTCCCGTTTATAGCCTGCTTCGTCAAAGGCCAGAGCCACAAAAAATCCATCTCTGGGCCAGCAATAACCATAACCTCCGGAATGTTCATAGGCGGGATCAAATTCAGGAGCCGCCAGACTGCCGCCATTTTCCGCATCAGTCAAAAGCTTCAAAGTCAGCAGGGAACGGCGATAAAGCGGCCAGTCAGATTCCGGTTTGACCCAGCCTTGCCAGAATTTCCGGCTTCTTTGGGGCAATTCAGACTTATCGGATGAAAGCAGCAGGGATTTAAGCTGATCAGGCTGCAAAGCTGCTCCCAAAAACAGATTCAGTTGCAGGCTTTGTCCTGCTGACCAGAGACCCAAATCCCAGCCTAAAGCCGCCGCTCCGCTTTTAATATTATCTTTTAAGCCGCAGATTTGTCCTTCCTGTAAGGCTGGCCAGGGATCAGAGGGAGTGAACTGCCGCCCGCAGCCCCAGGCCGTCAAAGGATAGTCGGCCAGCATTAAACCCAGATAATTTTTCCTTTTGTGCTGCACCAGATAATTTTGTTCCACATACATTCCATCGGCCAAAGCGGATTCTTCAATTTGAAAGGCTGCGTAAGCCAGCAGTCGCAGGGATCGATCCTGGGAGGTTAAATTTTGAAGCTGCAGGGAACGCAGCCAGAGATCCTGGTGGGGATCAACAGTATCCTGCCAGCAGGCCATATACTGGTTTTTAAACTGCAGGCGGGTAATCAGGGTATTATCCTGATACTGCTGCCGACTTGACCAGTCCGGACTTTGCAGCCAGAGCGGTTTATTCTGGTCAATTTGCAGGCCGATTTTCAGTATTCCCAAATGCTGCCCCCAATCAATATGCGGCCAGAATAATTTTTGGGGTTGTCCATCCGGAGCCAGTACGGCCAGCATTTTGCCATTACCAATAATGCCGCCGGGAAGTTGCATATTTAATTTCCTCCTTGTCTGTTTATTATAGTATATCTCTGAAACTCTGCGTTTACAAATCAATTTTTAACTCTTTTCAGCAGGAATTAAATTGAAAAAAGCTCCCTGTCGGGAGCATCAGGGAATCTCTGTTTCAGTTAAGGTAAGCTGCATTAAGTGAAAATCCGTCCAACCCTGCTTTTCTGCCAATGCCTGTAAAGCTCTGGCCGAGTCCGGATCGGGATAAACCGAAGCCTTATCCATTTTCACCCTTTCCACCTGTCCATCTGCTCTTTTTTTTAAATAATCCTGACCGGATTTTAAAGCATAGAGAAACATTAAAGCACCTTCCTTTTTGTGAACTACTCCGACTTACAGAAGTCGGAGCTTCCTGCTTCAACCACTACTGCCTGGCTAACATAATCGTTAGCTCAAGTCTTACACAATGTCCACAGGCGTATGAGCTTGGGCTGTTCCATCCCTACTGTATATTTAGTTTCAGGCTGCTTCAGCAGGTATATTATGATTATGACACTATAAATAACAAAAGTCAAGAAAACGCCGTGTTATCGAATTCATCCCGCCACCTACAGAGGTGGGGGATTTCTTGCTCACGGCGTGTTAAATTGCAGTCAAAAGCTGTTCAAATCTGCTGCAAGCCTGCTGCCGATTTTCCGGGCGGTTTTGCACGGTGATCCATTGCCTCAGTTTACGCAAAGCCTGCTGGCTGCCCAGAATTTCCAGGGATTTTTGATAGCCGGTTTTCAGATCCTTAACCAGTCCGGACAAATGCAGAATTAAACCGGAGTTTAAGGCTACAATATCATTTTGACTGCTTTTGCCCTGACCGGATAAAATTTTCAAAAAGCGATGGCTTTCCTGCTGGATATTGACCGAAGCCTGAATATCTTCCAGTTTGCCTCTTTTAATGCCCAGATCTTCCGGAGCAAAGGAACCGGTTTGCAAAGGTTTATTGCTTTCATAACAGGCAAAATAGGTTTCTCCCAAAGTGGAAGCTTCATCCATGCCGTTTTGTTTGTCAGCATTAAAGCCATGCAGAACAAGGGCTTTTTTGATGCCGATTTGCTGCATGATTTCTGCCACCGGCTTAACCATTTCCGGACTTCCTACGCCTCGGACTGCATAATCGGGAATGGCTGGATTGGCCAGAGAAGCGGCAATATTGAGAACGCTTCCGAAGGAAATCTGGCTTAAAATCCGTCCCAAAGCAGCCGGATGAACCAGCGAACTGGTTCCGTTAAACAAGCCGATTTGAGTTTTTTCAATGCTTTCCCGGACTATGGCCGGTTCCACATCCATGCCTACACCTACCTGTTCCAAAATATCCACCGTACCACAGGAGGAAGTGATGGCTCTGGAGCCATGCCGGCCGATATGAACTCCGGCTGAAGCAGCACATAAGGCGGCCAGGGTGCTGATATTAAAGGTTTTAATGGTGTCCATGCCGGTTCCGCTGTTTTCTACCACCGGGCTTTCCACCTGGGGACGGGCTAAGACCGTGTCCAGCTCCATAATTTTTTCCCAAACCGCCCGAATTTCCTCTGGAGTTTCGCCTTTGGCGGCCAGAGCAGCCAGAAAAGCTCCCTGATTCATTTCGGTTTCCTGGTTATTCATTAACCTTGCGAAACAGTAACTCATTTCAGCATGGGACAAATTCTTTTTTTGAATTATGGTATTGATAGCCTGAGCAAAGGTTTTCATGAGTTTTCCTCCTTCTGGATTGAATTTATGGAACCTGATGTGTTTAATTTTCTGCTTCCCAAATCAGGGCGGAAATCAGATTTTCCTTATGCTCCAGATTTTGCAGATCTGCAATCAGGTCTTCGGGTTTAAGTTCATAAATTGGTAAATCTATTTGAGGTAAAAGCTGCAAAGCCTGCCGACTGTGTTCAATGGAGCAGCCGTAAGAGCCAGCCAGCTTTAATTCCTTATAGTGCAGTTCATTGATAATTTTGGGATCCAGACTTTGCCGGGAAGTCAGACCGCTGAAAAAGCCGATTCTGCTTCCTTTGGCCGCCAGGTTAATAGCCTGATAAAAGCTGACATTATCCGGACAGCAGGGAATGACCACAGTAGGGGTGGTTTTCAGTTCTTCCGGACAGGCATAAGCCGGATAGCCTGATTGTTGAGCCAGATTCCTTTTGGCTGCTTCGATTTCCAGAAAAGCAATATCTGAACATCCTTTGGCCTGCCACAGAAAAGCGGTTAAAATTCCCAAGGCTCCCGCTCCAATAATCAGCAGTCGATCTCCGGAGAAAGTTTGCAGGGAATTTTGCATATTGATGGCACAAGCCAGAGGTTCCATTAAGGCTGCCTGCTTAAAGCTCAGATTTTCCGGCAGGGGCAGAAGAATTTTTTGCCGCACGCCGGATGCCGGAATCAGGCAATATTCCTGAAAACCGCCATCCAGATGAAAGCCCAGAATCTGCATTTGATTGCATAATTGATCCCGTCCAGCCAGACAGTCTTCACATTCGCCGCAGAAAATTCCCGGATGCACCGCTACTCTTTGCCCTGCCTGGTATCCCTGCACTCCCTGACCAACAGTTTGAATCCGTCCTGTAATTTCATGACCCAGGACTCTGGGCATATGCAGATCTCTTTGACCTTGATAATAAGCTTTGCGATCTGTTCGGCATACGCCGCAGCGGGTTACTTTCAGTAAAATTTCTCCGGGCTGCACCTTTGGCAGCTCCCGTTCTATTTTTACAATTTGTTGGGTAGCTGTTAAACAAAAAGCCTGCATTTTGTCCCTCCTGAATTTGGAAAAATAAAAAAGCTCGCATTACTAAGAAGATGCGAACTTTACCTTCGTCTCACATTATAAAAATTTTCCGGCAGGTCTCCTGGCTCAACTTCAGCACCTGACCGGCACCTTCCCCAAAAATTGAAGTCTTTGAGTGGCTTAAAACCGGCGGCTCAGTTTCACAGTGGTGGGTCCGCAGAGGATTTGCACCTCTTTCCCTATTCTCCCTGATTGCTCAAGGCACCGTAAAATTAAATCCAATTTTTCTTATTGTAATTTATTTTAATTTGGCTGTCAAGTTTTTTGTGAGAGTGAACTGCTCCGACATTTGTGAGAGTGAACTGCTCCGACATCGCCGTGTTTATCGCAATTCATCCCGCCACCTACAGAGGTGGGGGATTTCTTGCTCACGGCGTGTTAAAAATTTGTGAAAATATTTTCCGACTTCAGGGAAGCTTTGAATTACTTCGGCATATAAATAGGCATGAAATGCCAAAACGAAGGGTGTCTTCGGGGAGGCAGGGAGGAAAGGTTATGCAGGAGTATATTCAAAAGAGAGTTTTGGAAGTGGGAGAGTTTATTTTGGCAACCAAAGCTACAGTTCGTTTGGCGGCTCGGCAGTTTAATATTTCCAAATCCACGGTGCATAAGGATATGACTGAACGCTTACCCATTTTGGATCAGCACCTGAGCTGGCAAATTCGCCAAGTGTTGGAACTGAATAAGGCAGAACGGCATTTGCGGGGTGGAGAAGCCACCCGCCGCAAATATCGGCAAAGAACAGCAATGCACTTGCAGGCAATTTCCCGTTAAAACAGGCCGGATACAGTTTTCCAAGCCGGTTTGTTCCTTCTGATCACGGATTAACTGAAATTTGCAATAATACTCCTGATAAGGACAAAATTACATCCAAGTTGAACGAACTGGCCGAACATACGGTTAATCATTTTGCAGATGAAGAAAAAATTATGCAGGAATATTCCTACCCGCAGTATGGTGCATAAAAGACAGCATGATGACTTTGTAGCTGCTGCTCTGAAAATTATCAAGGACTATCAGGACAGCGGAACTGTGGAAAAGTGGGTTTGCGAATTATGCGATTATGTTTATGACCCGGCAGTCGGCTGTGAAGATATTCCCCCTGGAACCGTTCTTGAAGATTTGCCGGATAATTGGGAATATCCGGAATGTCTGACCGCCAAAGATCGATTTGTGCCGGAATCTCAGGCTGCTTCCATGAAAAAATGCCAAAAGGCTGAAAAATTCAGCTCGAAATTTTCTGTTCAAAGGAATTTCGGGCTTTTTTACTTCTTGCTGGAAAGAGCTAAAGTCAAGGAAAAAGAGAGTGGCTTTCATCCCCATAGCAAACTATGGGGTTTTCGCCACATATTTCTAATGAATAAAACAAAAATTACAATATTATTCATTGCTTGAAAATTTAGATTTAGACAGATGCAGCAGTTATACCAATTATAATTGGTATAACTATTGCAGCGAAAGCGGAAACAAACCCGACAATTACCGAAACCAAAGCTCCAATTCCAACGGCTCTGGCGTTAAGCGGCTTATCATCTCTCCAGACCAGAAACAGGATCAGTCCGACCAGGGGGAATAAGAATCCCAACAAACCCCATAAAAAACCGCCGTGATCCGCAAGCGAAGTACCTTTTTGCAAAGTTGTTTGAGCAACTCCGCATTTGGGGCAGATAACTGCCTGATCATCAATAATTTCTCCACAATTTTTACAATACATAGATTCTCTCCTTTCCGGAATAAGTTAAGTTGTTGTTACAGAACAACAATTCAATTATAATGGAATGGCAGATAGATTACAATGAAGTTCGCCGATTTCAGGAAATAAAAACACTGAGACAGCATTTATTTTGCAGGAATAACAAACCTGGCCACTTGAGATAGAAGGGGCGGATAAATCTTGTTGTATAGGAGTTAACAAAAATGGTGATTTGGCTTTGCAGAAAGGCGGAGAGATAATTTTGTTAAATTGGTTCAGGCAATTTGCGAAGGGTTTGGAGGAGCTGGTTTTTCCGCAAATCAGCCGTTGTTTATTCTGTGAAAATCCGTTTGGGCAGGGCGAGATTTGCGGCACCTGCCAGAAAGAACTGGCAGCTTATAGCAGTTGGCCTCGGTGTCAGCATTGCGGACGCTTTTTCCCTGAAGATGCGGCTTATAAAATTTGTGAGGAATGCCGAAATAATCCGGGCAGCCTGGAATTGATCCGCTCGGTTTTGCCTTATCAGGATTTGGCTCGTCAGATTGTGGGCAACCTGAAATATCGCCAGGAAAGGCGTTTGGTTGAGCCGATGGCTGTTTATTTGGCTCAGGCCATTCAGTCAGAAAAGAGGCATTTTCAAGTGATTATTCCGGTTCCCATGTTCAGCGGCAAATTAAAAAAGCGGGGCTTTAATCAAGCGGCTTTATTGGCGGAAGCAGTAGCGGCCAAATTGGATCTGCCCTGGAAAGAGGGATTGAAAAAGCTGCGGGATACTCATTCTCAAGCCGGTTTAAACAAACAGGAACGGCTTTCCAATTTACAGGGCACTTTGGCTGTTACAGATTCAAAAGCGATTGAAGGACAGAATATTTTGCTGATTGATGATGTTTTAACCACCGGCAGCACTTTGGAAGCTTGCAGCAATATTTTGCGGCAAAATGGGGCGGTCAGGGTCTGGGGTCTGGTTTTTGCCAGCAGCTTGCCCGAAGAATGATGACTTTGGGGAAATTTCTGTCCTATTGCCAGAGCTTTGAGCTGCTGATGGCTTCAACCGGACATTTGCTTTGGCATAGGCCGCATTGACGGCATTTTTCCGGATTCAGCCTGTATTTGCCGTTTTCCGGACTGATAGCTTCTTCCGGGCAATTTCGGAAGCATTGCCCGCAGGCCACGCATTTTTCCGGGTCAATGTGCAAAGCAGTCAGTTTGGAGCAAACTCCGGCTCGGCAGTATTTGGTATAAATATGCTCTTCATATTCTTCGGAAAAATAGGTCAGAGTGGATAAGACAGGATTGGGAGCGGTTTGTCCCAAACCACACAAAGAAGTCTGGCGAATTTGATGAGCCAGCTCTGTAATTTCGGCCAGATTTCCCCCTTCTCCGGAGGTAATGCGGTTTAAGCTTTCCAGCAAAACTTTAGTTCCCACCCGGCAGGGCGTGCAGCGGCCGCAGCTTTCTTCCTGAGAAAATTGCAGATAGAATTTGGCCAAATCTACCATGCAGTCGGTTTCGTCCAAAATAATCAAGCCTCCGGAACCCATAATTGAACCAATGGCCTTGAGGGATTCATAGTCCACCGGGGTGTCCAGATGTTGAGCCGGAATTACGCCGCCGGAAGGGCCGCCGGTTTGAGCCGCTTTAAATTGGCGATTATGCGGAATTCCGCCGCCGATTTTAAAGACAATTTCCCGCAGGGTGATCCCCAGAGGTACTTCAATCAGACCTGTACAGGCGATTTTTCCGGCCAGAGAAAAAATTTTGGTTCCCCTGCTTTGAGCTGTACCCACTTCAGAAAACCATTTGGCTCCCCGAAGGATAATTTCCGGTATGTTGGCCAAAGTTTCCACATTATTGATCACGGTGGGACAGCCCTTAAAGCCGGCTTGTGCGGGATAAGGAGGTCGGGGACGGGGTTCACCCCGCTTGCCTTCCGCTGAATGGAGCAGAGCGGTTTCCTCTCCACAGACAAAAGCTCCGGCTCCCAATTTCAGGCTTAAATCAAAATTAAATTCGCTGCCTAAAATATTGGAGCCTAACAAATTCCTCTGGCGGCATTGGCTTAGGGCTTTTTCCAAACGCCGGACGGCCACCGGATATTCACTCCGGATATAAATAAAGCCGGTTTTGGCTCCAATGGCATAGCCACCCAACAGCATGGCTTCTATAATTCGAAAAGGATCGCCTTCCAGCAGGCTGCGATCCATAAAAGCTCCCGGATCTCCCTCGTCAGCATTGCAGATTAAATATTTTTCCGAACCGGCAGCCTGAGCAGCCATAGCCCATTTTTTTCCGGTTGGAAAGCCGCCGCCTCCTCGACCTCGCAAGCCGGAAGCCTGAATTTCGGCAATAATTTTTTCCGGTTCTCCCTGTTTTAAAGCCTTTTCCAAAGCCAGAAAGCCGCCAAAGCCCAGGTACTCCTCCAAAGATTCCGGATTGATTCGTCCGCAATTAGCCAGAACCCGGCGTACTTGAGGTTGAAAAAAAACAATTTCAGCCATGGTTCGAGCTTTTTGGCCAGTGGTCGGATTTGTATATAAAAGCCGTTCCACGGGTTTACCCTGGCGGAAATGCCCCTGCACAATTTCCCGAATATCTTTTTTTTGCACCTGACAATAGAAAATGCCTTCCGGATAGATGACCATAACCGGACCCATCTGGCAAAAACCCAGACAGCCGGTGGGCAAAACCTGATATTCTTTTTCCAGATCGGCGGCAGCCAGTTCCTTTTGCAGTTCTTCCAGCAAACTCCAGCTTTCGGAAGAAGAACAGCCGGTACCTGTGCAGACCAGAATCTGTTGAGGAACTCCATTAACTTTTTCTCCCCAACGGGTTTTAAAAATGGGTTGATACTGAAGGCGAATCTGGGTAAACATTGGCTTCCCCTCCCTGGGAATAAAGTTCTGGATTGCCAGGGCGATTTGTTTTTCCTTCCTGGCGAATTTGCTGAATCATCCGGGGAATATCGGACGGAGAGAAGTTGCCCTGTAATTCTTCATTGACAGCCACAACCGGAGCCAGACCACAGGCTCCCATACAGCGAACTGTATGCAGGGAAAACAGGCCGTCCGGACTAATTTCCCCTTCCTTTAAATTTAAGGCTTTCTGACAGCTCTGCCAGATTTCCTTGCCGCCCCGTACATAACAGGCAGTGCCTAAACAAACTCGAATCTGTTTTTCTCCTTGAGGCTGAGTTTTAAACAGGTGGTAAAAAGTTACCACACCGTTGATTTCGGCCTCCGGTAATTTAAGTTCCTCAGCCAGATAATGTTGAATTTCCGGACTTAACCAGCCCTTGATTTGTTGAGCTTCCCGCAAAATGGCCAAAAGTTCTTCCGTATTATAGTTATATTTAGTTAGAATTTGTTTTAACTGGGCTTTCATTTTATCCCTGCTTTCCCGGCTTTTAGCTTTAGCTTTAGCCAAAAAAAGCCTTTTTATGCTTGAAATCCGGGGTATAAAGTCAACTATAACAGGAAATAACTGGTTTAAAAGGAGGCTAAAGCTAATGGCTTTTAAAATTAACTGGAAAAAATATGCTTTATCCGGAGCGGATCAACGCCAGAAAATGGCTCGCCAGGTGGATTTTTGGGGTTTTGTTTTGTTGATTTGGCTTTTAACATTGTTTTGGCTTTATCCGATCCAATGGTTTTGGCTTTTGCTGATTGTTGGCCTGGAGGGGCTGGGGCTTTGGTTTGGCCACAAGCATTGGGGAAGTTGGCAGAGTCGGCAGAGCCGACAGCGGCAACTGCTTAAGCTGGCCAAAGAACAGATTCAGATTTTGGGAACAGAAACAAATTTCTGGCAGGATTTATGGCTTAAATTGGGCTGCCGGAATTTTCAGCCTTTTAAGGCTGATGCGGCAGAAAACTTGGATTTAAAGATTTGGCAGGGAGAGATTAACGGGGTTAAATTATTATTGGCGGCCAGTCGGGAAAATCCGGTTCAGGAAGAAACCGCTGACATTTTTTTGCGGTTGGTAACTGATTCCGGTTTAGAAGGAGGAGTGCTGATGGCGGCTGGGCAGTTCAGCCCAGCCGCCCTGCAAAAAGCTCTTTACTTTGATCGCCATTATTTGCTGCGGTTTTGGGATTTGAATTATTTGGCGGAATTGGTGGTACAAACTGGTCTGGAGCTGAAGACTACGCCCAAACCGGGCAAAGTTCCTCGTTTTCGTCCCTTGCCTCGGCGGGAGTATTTATGGGCAGCCGGGGTTATGTTGCTGATGCTCTGGTTTCCTTTGCCCTCCTATTTAAAATATGCTTATGGAGCCTTTGCTTTAATCAATTTGGCCATTTATGCTTATGCCCGTTATATTCATTTTGTTTCTGAATTGGAAAATCCCTGGGAAAGCATTGGTTCCAAAGAGTCGGAAAATTAAACAAGATTCGGATTTGGCTGATATTTTTAAATCCGCTTTGTTTTTGAATTGCAGGTTCTTTGATAAGACTGAAAGGGCGATTTTCAGTTGACCGAAAATCGCCCTTTATAAGTGCTGTTACTTAGAAGAAGAAGAAAGAATGAGCTGCTGTATTGACTACTTCCGCAATCGGTCCCGGATAAACCCCCATAAAGACGGTGGCTACAATAACAATAACCAGAGTTAAGGTTACAGCCGAGGGCAGCTTAATATTTTCGCTTCCTTCCGGCGGATTGTCCCGATACATAACCAGAACTACCCGCAGATAATAGTAAACAGAGATCATGCTGATAATCATACCTGTAAAGGCCAGCCACAAATAATTGTCAATGATGCTGCTGAAAAGATAGAACTTACCGGCAAATCCGGCCAGAGGCGGAATACCGGCCATGGAAAGCAGCATGATCAACATGGTAGCGGCCATCAGAGGCGAACGCTGAGCCAAACCGGCATAATCCTTAATTTCATCACTGCCGGTTTTATTGTAAACCATGGCGGCAACTGTAAAGGCACCCACAGTAGCAAAAACATACAGGAAGGCGTAGAACATCATGCCTTTGATCCCGGCTTCCGAAGCAGCTACCAAACCGACCAGCATATAACCGGCCTGAGCAATACTGGAGAAAGCCAGCATTCTTTTAATATTGGTTTGCGGAATAGCTACCAGGTTGCCGACTACCATGGTTACAGCCGCCAGAATAGCAATAAGCAGAGTCCAGGTTTCGGTCATGCCGCCAAAGGCTTCCAGAAAGACCCGGATAACAATGGCCAAAGAGGCAGCTTTGGAACCTACAGCCAGGAAAGAAGTAATTGGAGTAGGAGCTCCTTCATAAACATCAGGAGTCCACATATGGAACGGCACCAGAGAAACCTTGAAGCCGAATCCGGCAATCAGCATGGCCAGCCCCAGAATCAGAACCGGAGAAGCGGTCAGACCGCCCAATTCAGTTATCTTGAGCAGAATGTCCGTAAACAGGAAGCTGCCGCAAACACCATAGATCAGGCTGATGCCATATAACAAAATCCCGGAAGACATGGAAGCCAGCAACAGGTATTTAACCCCGGATTCCACTGATTTGGCTTCTTTCTTGCGAAAACAAACCAGAATAATGAAGGAAATACTCATCAATTCCAAACCCAGATACAGGGTAATAAAATCGCCGGCCGAAGCCATAACGCACATACCCAAGGTAGCAAAGGTCAGAATACTGTAATATTCGCTTTGTTTGCCAATATTTTGATCCACAAAACGCATGGAACCCAGAACCACCAGAATAGCAGCGGTCAGGCAGATAATTTTGAAGAACATGGCAAAGTTATCACAGAGAAAAATTCCGTTGGCAGTGTCCGCCGGAGTTTTCCAGCCGCTGATTTCCATGCCCAGGACAACCAGTAAATAAAGAACGGTAAACCAGCCAAATCCCTGCCGGGAGCTTTTGGGAACAATCAATCCGAAAACCAGCAGTATTAAGCCCAAGACCGCCAAAGCAATTTCCGGTAAAATCAAATAAAAATCAATTTGCATTATAAAGCCCCTCCTCCCTGCAGATAAATGTTAATGCCTTCAATCAAAGGTTCGGCTGCACTGTTAATCATGTCGAATAACAGAGAAGGGAAGAAACCACCAGCCAGCATTACTATGCCCAGAACGGCCAAAGGCACCAGCTCAGGCCCTCGAATATCCTGCAAATCGTCAAATTCCGGACGAGGCGGCCCAAACAGGGTATTGGCTCCAGCCCGCAGGACATATAAGGCTCCCAGAATAATTCCGGCAATCCCGGCGACAGCCAGACCGCCATAAATGGAGAAAGAGTTGACGAAAATTACAAATTCCGGAATGAAGGTAACCAGTCCGGGCAGACCCAGGGAAGCCATGGCTGCCAGCATAAAGGCCACTGCCAGCCGGGGTGTCTGCCGAGCCAGACCTCCCAGATCGGGAATCCAGCGAGTATGAGTTTTTTCATAAATAAACCCAATGGTTGAGAAGAACAGAGAAGCCATAACTCCATGCCCGAACATATTGGCTACAGCCCCGTCAACGCCCAGGACATTCAGACAGGCAATGGAAAGCATAACATAACCCATGTGACTGACTGAAGAATAACCAATAACATATTTCAGGTCTTTGACTGCTAAAGCTCCAAAAGCTGCATAAATAACCCCGATAATTCCCAAAACGGCAATATACGGAGCCCAGAATTTAGCTCCCAGGGGCAGACAAACCAAAGCGATTTTGATTAACCCATAGCCCCCGATTTTTTTCAGAACCCCGGCGTGAATCATGGAAACCGCTGTCGGAGCCCCGGCATAACCATCCGGAGACCAGGAGTGGAAAGGCCACATGGAAATCAGGGAACCAAAGCCCAGCAGCATCAGAGCAAAGAGCCATTTCTGAGTAAAAGGATCCAGATTCTGTCCGGCTTCTGCCAACTGTACAAAGTTCATGGTGGGGAAACCCCAATAACCTTTGGCTTTGACAAACAGAGCCAGAACCCCGACCAGCAGGAAAGCAGATCCAATTAACAGGTAAATGGTCAGCTTCATACCGGCATATTCTTTGGTAACTCGTTTGGTACTACCCCAAATGACTACCATAATATAAATGGGGATAACTACTACTTCATAGAATAACAGGAAAATAAATAAATCGTGGGCGATAAAAGTTCCAATAACCCCAGCCAGCAGGAAGTTAAACAGAATAAAGAATTCTTTAACCCGTTCTTTAACATTCCAGGAAGCAAAGACAGCACAAAAGCCAATGACTGTGGTTAAAAGCAGCATGGGCAGGCTGATGCCGTCCACTGCCAGGAAATAAGTAACTCCCAGGTCTTTAATCCAGTCATAACATTCAGCGAATTGATAGCCGCCCAGGGCTTTGTCATAGCTGAAGTACAGGAACAGAGTAATAACCAGAGAAATGAAAGTGCCAATGGCAGAAATACATTTAATCAGCTTGCCTTCTTCTCTGGGAATAAAGACCATGAACAAAGCGGCAATAATGGGAGCCAGCAGAACAATGGTCAGAAGGTGAAAATTAGTTAAGTGAACCGTGGAAAGTCCGGTTAAAAATTCACTCATTAGTTATTGCCACCTCCTAACAGAAATTGGGCATAAGTAGGATCAGTGAAAGCCAGAATAACCATAACGGCCAGAACACCTATCACAATTACCAGAGCATAGTTTTGCAGCCGTCCGGTGTGAGCCACCCGACCGCCTTCCCCAAAAAGCCGGAAGAAAGCAGCCAGCCCATTGACGATAATTCCATCTACAATATAAATATCAAACAGGAAGAATAACTTGGCCGCTCCATCCATAACCTTGTGATTTAACCACAAATAAATTTCATCAATGAAGAATTTATTGTAGGAAAGGGTGTGCAAAGCCCGGAATTTGTTGGCCAGACTGTGAGCTGTAGATTTGGATTTGTCAACACAATAAAGGCGATAGGCCAGGAGAATCCCGGCAACGGCCAGAATTGTGGAGCTGATCATAATAGTCCAGTTGGCTTCCGGTATATGGGCATGCCCAAAGTAAATCCAGTTAAACCAGTTGGAGCCTTCCGGAGTCCAGGGAGTTCCAACCCACCCGGCGATAACCGCAAAGACAGCCAGAATAATCAGCGGTACGGTCATGGTTTTGGGTGATTCTTTAACAAAACTGTTCTGCGGCTTTTCGTCGCCAAAGAAGGCCAGGAAAATCAGCCGCCACATATAAAAAGCGGTTAAGAAAGCGGTTAAGGCAGCCATGAAAAAGAGGATATAATGGCCGGTGTCGTAGCTCATTACCAGAATTTCGTCCTTCGACCAGAAACCGGCCAGAGGGAAGATCCCGGCAATGGACAAACCGCCAATTACAAATGTCCAGGCGGTAATGGGCATTTTTTTGCGTAAGCCGCCCATTTCCCAAACATCAGCTTTGTGGTGCAAAGCTACCAGAACTGAACCGGCTCCCAGGAACATCAAAGCTTTAAAGAAGGCATGGGTCCACAGGTGGAACATGGAAGCGGAAACGCTGCCCACGCCCAAAGCCAACATCATATAACCCAGTTGGCTGACGGTGGAATAAGCCAGAATTTTTTTGATTTCCCGCTGGGTAATGGCGATTAAAGCCGCAAACAAAGCGGTAAAAGCTCCGGTAAAGGCCACAACCTGCATAATGGAAGGAACTTCACTGAACAGGAACATGGTTCGGCCGATCAGATAAACCCCGGCTACAACCATGGTTGCAGCGTGAATCAGGGCACTGACCGGAGTAGGGCCTTCCATGGCATCCGGCAGCCAGACATGCAGAGGAAACTGACCGGACTTGGCAATGGGTCCAATAAATACCAGTAAAGCAATAATGGTCAGAGTTGCCAGACTTGCTCCACTGTTTGAAATAGCATCCGGCAAATATTCCAGATCCAGAGTTCCGAAGATAATTTGCATGGCCAATAAGCCCAAAAGCAAACCGAAGTCGGCAATCCGGCAGGTTACAAAAGCTTTTTTGGCTGCTTCCCTGGCCGAAACCTTATGGGTATAGAAGCCAATCAGGAGGTAGGAGCATAAGCCTACCAGTTCCCAGGCAATAAACATTTGCAGCAGGCTGCTGGAGATTACCAGCAGGAGCATGGAAGCTGCAAACAGAGATAAATAACTGAAGAAGACGGAAAAACCGGCTTCGCCCCGCATATAACCCAAAGAATAAATTTGAATTAACAGGGCTACCATACTTACCATAAAGATCATCATGGCCGAAGTGGGATCCAGGAAAACCCCCAAATTGACCACTACATTCTGGACAATACTCCCCCCTACTTCGGAAGAACCTACATTCAGCCAATTATCACAGAAGTGATAAAAGAGGGGACTATCAATCGTTGCATAGTTGGCAAAAAATACTCCATAAGCGGCCAGAGCAGCGACTATGAAGGAACAGGCCATACAGAAAATCGCTACGAAGGCACTTAATTTTTCCCACGGTCTGGCCAGTAAGACAATAATTGCAAAAGCCAGAGCCGGCAGAAGGGGAACCAACCACACATGATTAATCGCAAAGTCTATCATTTCGGTTCAGCACCTACCTTCATGTCTTTACCATTTCAACCAGTCAAAGTCATCCAGGTTGACCGAAAGCCGATTGCGGTAAATCGCAATAATAATGGCCAGGCCTACTCCGACTTCGGCTGCTGCGACAGTAATTACAAATATAGAGAAGATTTGTCCGGCCAGATCGGCTCCCACCAAAAATTTGCTGAAAGCCACCAGATTGATATTAACAGCATTCAGCATCATTTCTATGCAGATTAGAACCGAAACGGCGTTCTTTTTGGATAAGGCTCCAAACAGGCCAATTCCGAATAAAATAGCGGAAAGAATGATATAATGATTCAAGCTTACTTCAGCAACTTCCACTATTCTTCAACTCCTTCGTCCTCTTTGCTGGGATCTTTAGCCAGAACAATGGCTCCGATCAAGGCTGCGGTTAATAATACCGCTGCTACTTCAAAGGGAATAACATATTTACTGAATAACAAATTGGACAGAAGGTCAATATTATTGACTCCAACGGCCTTGGCATTAGCGTCGGCCAAAGCGAAGCTGTCCCAATGGGTTTTGGCAGATAAAATCCCACACAGAGCAATCATGACAGCTACCACCGCAGCAGCCACTCCGGTTTGACGGTTAAACAGGTTGGTTTTAGCCATATCGGTTCTTTTAATCAGCATAATCCCGAAGACCATCATAATGCAAACTGCTCCGGCATACACCATGACCTGAACCGCCGCCAAAAATTCTGCATCCAAAGTCAGGAAAATTCCTCCAATGGAAATAAAGCAGACCGCCAGCCACAAGACCGAGTGCATGATATTTCTGCACAGCACTACAAGTAAGCCTGAAAGGATAGCCACCGTAGCCAAAAGATAAAAGAAGGCGGATACCCAACTAAAATCTGGCGACAAATTTAACCCTCCTTGCCATCAGCCTGAGCCGCTTTTTGGGCTTCAGCCGCTGCTTTTTTGGCTGCTGCTTCCGCTTCGGCTGCTTCCGCCGCAGCAATTTCTTCCGGAGTAGGAGCCGGACGCTCAAATAAGTGCAAAGCTATTCTATCCCGGAAGTATTGATTCATATTGATGACATTGCTAAAACTCAAAGCTCCTTTGGGGCAGCTTTCCACGCATAAACCGCAGAACAGGCAATATTGAATATTCATGGTATAGCTTATCATAATCTGTTTTTTGCCCAGTTTAGCTTTGCCAATTTTAATCACTTTGTTAGGACAGGCATTGGCACACAGGCTACAGGCAATACATTTGGCGGAATCAAACTGAAAGCGGCCATGATAGCGGGGGAACATTTCCAGCTTTTCATCCGGGTATTGCGAAGTAACTTTTTTCCGGAAAAACCAGCCCAGGGTAACTCCCAGGCCTTTTACCAATCCTTTACCGAACACATAATCACCACCCTAAGCAATTAACCGATAAATATATACTCCAAGACCGGTTACAAAAATATTTGCCAGCGAAAGCGGCAATAAGATTTTCCAACCAAAGCCCATCAGATGATCGACTCTGACCCTGGGGAAGGTCCAGCGTACCCACATGAAAACAAAAATCATCAGATACATTTTGAGGAAGAACCACAGCCAGGAAGGAATAAAGTCCAGACCCCAAATGGGAGCCCAGCCGCCTAAAAACAGAACGGTAAACAGAGAAGACATAACCATCATGCCGGCATATTCAGTCAGGAAGAACATGGCAAAAGGCATTCCGCTGTATTCCGTATAAGGACCGGAAATAATTTCCGATTCCCCTTCAACCAGGCAGAAGGGAGTCCGGTTGGTTTCGGCCAGAGCTGCCACAAAGAACATAATGGCGGCCAAAGGCTGCACACAGATAAACCAGACATTTTCCTGAGCGGTAACAATTTCATTTAAATCCAGAGTTCCGGTGATGATGACCACGCCCAGAATACAAAGCAGGAAGGGCAGTTCATAACTGACCATCTGGGCAACTGCCCGCATTCCGCCGACCAGAGAGTATTTGTTATTGGAGGACCAGCCAGCCGCAAACAGAATAATGGTGCTTAAAGAAGAAATCGCTACGATATACATAAGACCAATGTTCATGTGCGGAACAGCAGTCATTCCGTCCCCAAAGGGCAAAACCGCATAAATCATAAAAGGTGGTACAAATACCAGAATGGCGGCAATCATATAAACTATTTTATCGGTATAGCGGTTCCAGGTAAATTCCTTACTAATCAATTTCCCAATATCGCAGGCTGTCTGCAACAAACCCTTGGGACCAACCCGGTTGGGACCTATCCGGCACTGCATATAGGCAGAAACTTTTCTTTCCATATATACCAGCCAGAGGGCATTCACCAGGATGAAGAGCAGGATGCCCACCATTTTCAGAACCACCAGCCAAAAATCAGACCACAGGTCAGAGGCTCCCAGGCCGGAAACCCAGTTCCAGAACCCCTCTCCTATGTTGACAAAAAATTTTTCAACCATTGATTCTACTCCCCTTACTTATTAACAGTCCACATCACCCATTACCACATCAATGCTCCCAAAAATAGAAATTACATCAGCAATTTTCCAGCCAACCAGAAGATCATCCAGAATTCCCAGGTTGACAAAGGAAGACCGTTTGAAATGAACCCGGTAAGGTTTGGGAGAACCGTCACTGACTACATAGGCTCCGCAAAGACCCTTGGAGCTTTCAATTTCGGCATAGGCATCTCCCACCGGAGGTTTAATTACTTTGGGCATTTTGGCTTGATAGGGTCCTTCCGGAATTTGTTCCAGAGCTTGATTGACGATCCGCATGGATTGGATCATTTCTTCCATTCTGACCAGTAAACGGTCATAGCAATCCCCATATTTCCCCAGCGGAACTTCAAAATCAAAGCGATCATAAATGCTGTAAGGGCGGTTTTTGCGTAAGTCAAAATTAACTCCGCTGCCTCTTAAATTGGGGCCGCTCAGACTATAGTTAAGAGCCGTTTCCGGGGTAATAATTCCGATGTGCCGGGTACGGGCAATCAGAATTTCATTTCCGATCAACAGGCGATTATATTCTTCAATGCAGGCCGGGAAGGCATCCAGAAATTTGCGAACCGCCGGGAAAAATTCTTCCGGCAGATCGTCAGCTACTCCGCCAATCCGCATATAACTGTGGGTCATGCGGGAGCCGGAAACCATTTCCAGCAGATCCATAACTGTTTCTCTTTCCCGGAAAGTGAAGATAAAGCCGGTTAAAGCTCCCAGGTCGCCGGTATAGGAACCAATGGCGATTAAGTGACTGGCAATGCGGGAAAGCTCTCCCACGATTACCCGAATATATTCAGCTCTTTCCGGAACTTCTATTTCCATCAATTTTTCCACTGCCACTACATAGCCCCAGTTCATCAGCATGGATGCCATATAATCCATCCGGTCGGTATAAGGTATGACCTGGGTATAGGTTCTGGCTTCCGCCAGTTTTTCTATGCCCCGATGCAAATAACCGGGTACGGAAGTGGACTTGACCACCGTTTCCCCGTCAAGCTCCAGCATAATCCGAAAAACCCCGTGGGTACTGGGGTGCTGAGGGCCGAGGTTTAATATATAGGTTTCTGTTTTACTCATTTAGCTTAGCACCTCATTTATCTGCCGCCGACATACTTAAAGTCTTTACGCAGAGGATGTCCTTCAAAAGTATCCAAAAGCAGAATTCGGGTGGGGTGATCCGGATAACCGGTGTAATTGATCCCCACTAAATCATAGGTTTCCCGTTCCTGCCAGATGGCTCCTTTCCAGAGCGGAGCCAGAGAGGCCACTTCGGGTTTATCTGCATCCAGGATTACTCTGACCATCAGGTCAAAGCCTTTTTCCAGAGAATACAGATTATAAATGGCTTCACAGCGTTCCCCGTCATAATGAGCCGCCGTCAGATTGGTCAGATAACCCAGAGAATAATCCGGATTTTCCTTGACCTCCCGCATGAAGTCCAGCAAATTTTCTGCTGGTATGGTAATAACCTGTTTTTCGGAAATTTCCATACCGGCAAATTTATCCTGCAGCTGCTGTAATAATTCCTGTGGCAAATTATTCACGAGGCTTATTCACCACCTTGGGATCCAGAATCTTGTCCCGCAACATCATAAAGCCTTCAATTACAGCTTCCGGACGAGGAGGACAGCCGGGAACATATACATCTACCGGAATGAGTTTATCAACCCCGGGTACTACATGATAGCTGTCTACAAAGGGGCCTCCTGAAGTTGCACAGCTTCCAATGGCAATAACCCATTTGGGCTCGGCCATCTGTTCATAAAGCCGCACTACAAAGGGAGCCGATTTGTGAGTAACGGTTCCGGCCACCAGCATAACATCAGCCTGCCGGGGAGTTCCCCGCATAACTTCATAACCAAAACGAGATAAATCAAATCTGGCCATGTTAGCGGCCATTAAGCTTTCAATGGCACAGCAGGCCAACCCAAATCCAAGCGGCCAAAGAGAGTGAGCCCTGGCCAGATTGAAGATCTTTTCCAGAGGTCCAATATGTACCAGACGCTTCACTTCATTAACTACTGTCGGATCATTTGTCAGCTGCTCGACCGGATGGGTATCATTTTCTAATCCCATTCTAATGCTCCTTCCTTCCAGGCGTACCATAAGCCAATAACTAAAATGCCAATGAAAACAATCATTTCACCAAAGGCAAAAAATCCAAACGCTGCCGAACCCAGCATGGCCTGAAATTTTACTGCCCAGGGTAACAGGAAAATTGCTTCCACATCAAAAATCAAAAATAGCAAAGCATACAGAAAATAGCTGGTTCTGAACTGTACCCAGGTGGGACCGATGGTATCTACCCCACATTCATAAACTTCCAGCTTTTCTTCGCTGCGTTTGCGAGGCTGAATCAGCCTGGCAGTTCCAATGCCGCCCGCAGTGAATAAAATTCCTACGATTAAAAAAAGCAGAACTGCTGCCCAAGGACTCATAGCACTCAAAAGATTTCCCTCCTTTCCTTAAAATTTGCCTTCTTCTAAAAAGTTTAAAATTTCAGTTAAACTGCAAAAAGAAGGTTGTAGTGTTAAAAATACGCCCTTAAAAAGATGATCTATAAAAACAAAAGGCTGGCAAAAGCCTATTGATTTATATTCTGACAATCCAGGTTATAGTATAAACGGCTTTGCTTTTTTCAAGTCGTTTTAAGCGGTGGGAACAGATCTTTCCTGCTGTCCTGTACCGGCTTAAAGCTTTGGCGATGCCAAGGACAGGCTCCATAGCGTTTTAAGGCGGCCAGATGCTCTGGGGTACCATAACCTTTGTGTCGGGCAAAGCCATATTGGGGATAAAGCTGATCCAGTTCCAGCATAAGCTGATCTCTGGCGACTTTGGCCAGAATAGAAGCCGCCGCAATACAGGCACATTTTTGATCGCCGCCGATAATGGTTTTTTCCTGACCAAATTCAGTTAGACAGGGAATGTTGCCATCGGTTAAAACCAGATCCGGAACAGGGCGAAGATTGGCTATTGCCCGCCGCATGGCCAGTCGGGAAGCCTCCAGAATATTCAGGTGATCTATTTCTTCCACGCTGGCTTCCTGCACACTCCAGGCCAAAGCCGTTTTCTTTATGGCTCTGGCCAGATCTTTTCTGAAACCGGAGCCAAGTTTTTTGCTGTCGTTCAGACCGGGCAGAAAAATTTCCGGCGGCAGAATAACTGCTGCGGCCATGACAGAACCGGCCAGAGGCCCCCGACCGGCTTCATCAACTCCGGCCACCTGTACATAACCCTGTTTTCGCCAATAATTTTCTTCTGCCAGCAAATTGTGCAGGCGTTGTTTTTCCTGCTGCAGATTCTGTTTTTTCTGTTCAAATTCCCGTCGCAGCTTTTTAACTCCCTGACGGGTATCGGAAGCAGACCAGAAGTCCGGCGGCAAGTCCGGAAATTTGGCCAGAAACTGCTGTAAACATAATAGGGTAAAATCAGAACTGAACACACGCTTCCTCCCAAAAAACAGCTAAACATTATTTTTTTCGGCATGGAAATGCAAAATCCCTGCCCTCCAAAATAAAAAACCGGAAAAAGTACTGCGTAAAAAATTGTAATTTATGATCAAAACTCCAAAACGATATGAAATATTCTGATTTTCAGAAAAATAGCACCGGAAAGATAACTTCCAGTGCTATTCAGGATCTTACGGTTTAATGAGTGTGATCCAGGATTTTAACATCTTCTCCGACACCTTTGATGACCGCTGCTTTAATTTGTTCGAAATAAGGGCAGGGGAAACCAATGGGAGCTCCTTTGCCCATGCAGGAAGCAAAAGCAATGGTATCGGCTCCTCTTTTAACCATTTCTTTGGCTCGGCCAACTGCCTTTTTGCCGGGGCATCCGCCGCAGGAATTAAAACCGATCAGTTCAATATCTTCGGTTACACCTTCAAAAATGCCCTGTTTTTCCCGGATAATCAAAAAGTCCTTGGTTCCCGGACAGATTTCTTCAGTCTGCATACAACGAATGATGGCCAGTTTCATGCTTTTTTCCCTCCGTCTTCAGTATTTATTTGCTTTAAGCCCACGGTTTGAATCATGGGCTGTCTGCCTGTTGAAAATTTTTGCCCTGATTTTTAAGGATCTGGTTTGGAACTTATCTGGAAAACCGGGACAAAATCATAGCGATAAACAAGGTATAGAAACCAGAGATAAACAGGGAAATTCCGATCATTATACCGGTAAGTTCCCTGACCAGTTCGGGATGAAAGGCTCCATATCCCCCCACTAAAACCGAAGCAATTCCAGCAATTAAAATTACCACCCAAAAACCGCTTCTGTGGTAATGATAGTCAAGATTTGCAAACAGTTTGATTTTGAAAGCCATGCCAATCAGGATCAGGCCAAATAAAAAAGCCCAGACCCCCAAAAAAATTGCCAGCAAAAATTCCCAGGACTGAAGCATCCGGTCGATTAAAATAATTCCCAAACCCATGATAATGGCCAGAATACCTCCCAACAAAGTCCAGATATTGTTGGTTTGCCGAGAATCATAACGGGGTCGGCGAACACCCCGGTAAACAGTAACCCAGCCTACTCCAGACAGGAAAACTGCCAGACCCAAAAGCCAACTCCAGGCTTCAAAGGCTTTGCCTCCATTAAACAGGCAGAAAACCCCTCCAAAAAGCAAAAGCACTCCCAAAATTATGGAAAAAACCCGCATTGTGTTTACCTCCAGTGTTTTGCAATAGTGAATCAGTTTACTGACTATTCTTCTGATTGGTAAGCCAAATTGCGGATTCCGGAAGTTTCGTCAGTTTACTGTTCTATTCTAGCACAAAAAGCTTTAAAATACAATGTTATAATTTTAATGTTGTTTAAGCCTGATTGTTTTCCAAACGATATTTGAGGGCTTCCGCCAAATGGATTGTTTGAATTTGCGGACTGTCAGCCAGGTCGGCAATGGTACGGGCTGTCTTTAAAATTTTATCGTGACTTCGGGCAGTGAGCTGAAAATTTTTAAAGAAAGATTCCAGCAAAGCTGAAGCCTGGTTATCTAATTGGCAAAATTGCTGAATCCGGCGGCCAAATAAAGCCGAATTGCAGCAGCCAGCCCGATCCATTTGAATTTTTCTGGCTTTCTGCACTCTTTCCCGAATTGCTTCGCTGCTTTCACCGGGTTTGGGATCATGCAGTTCCCCAAAATCTATGCGGGATACATAAACCATTAAATCAATTCGATCCAGCAAAGGTCCGGAAATTCGGCCTAAATAACGGCGAATCTGGGTTTCTGAACAGCGGCATTTGTGCGACTGATCCCCATAATAACCGCAGGGGCAGGGATTGCAGGCTCCCACCAGCATGAATCTGGCCGGAAAGCTGGAAAAAGCATTGACTCTGGCAATATGAATCTGTCCGTCCTCCAAAGGCTGGCGGAGGGCTTCCAAAGCTCCTTTGGGGAATTCCGGCATTTCATCCAAAAATAAAACTCCATTATGAGCCAGACTGATTTCTCCGGGACGGGGATATTTGCCGCCGCCGGTCAGGGAAACGGTAGAAGCAGTGTGATGGGGCGAACGAAAAGGAGCCTGAAGCAGATTTTGCTGCCGTTCTCCAAATATTCCGGCCAGGGAATAAATTTTGGCGGTTTCCAAGGCCTGAGGCCAGGAAAGGGGAGGCATAATACTGGGCAGGCAGCGGGACAGCAGGGTTTTGCCGGAACCGGGACTGCCAATCATTAAAAGATTGTGCTGACCGGCGGCAGCAATTTCCATGGCTCGCCGAGCCGCAAATTGTCCCTTGACTTCGGCAAAGTCCGTTTCGATCTTCCGGCTTTCCCGGCTCCAAACTGGATGGTTATAAACTTGCAGACTGATTACGCCGTTTAAAAAATCGCCAACCTGTTTTAAATTTTTGACCGGATAAACCTGAATGCCTGCCACCAAAGCTGCTTCGTCAGCATTTTCCCAGGGAACCACAATTTTTTTGAAGCCCTGTTCCCGTGCCGTCAAAACCTGGGGTAAGACCCCCGGAACCGGTCTTACCTCTCCGGTTAAAGACAATTCACCTGCAAAAGAATATTCCTGGGCTTTCTCCTGAGTTACTTGAGAGGAAGCAGTTAAAATTCCCATGGCGACGGACAGATCATAAACGACTCCCTCCTTACGCAAGTTGCCGGGAGCCAGATTTACGATAATTCTTTTGCCCGGAAATTGATAGTCAGAATTTTTAACAGCCGCTTTGACCCTTTCCCGAATTCCTTTTACCGCCGTATCGCCCAAACCAACTATTTCAAAGCAGGGCAAACCGTTGGAAATATAAGTTTCCACCCGTATGGTATAACCTTCTAAGCCCTGTAAGGCTGTACTGTAAATGATAGAAAGCATTTCAATCTCCGCTTCAGTTAACTATAATCTGCACTATCTGATTGTTGTCGTCCAGGCCTAAACTTACCTGCATACCAACATATAAGTTGCTCAAGGTGAAGCTGCGTTTTTTATCGGCGGAAGTAATGGTTACACTTTCAGCAATGGGATATTCAAAGCCCCGGTTTTTCAGCATGATTTTCCGATCGGAGGATAAGGAACCGATCTCTCCGCTGACGGTGGAGGTCACATTGGAAGCCAAATCAGTGGGAATAACCGTTACTGTGCAACTGGCTGTAATGCCGCCAACCGTAGCACTAACTGAGGTTGTACCCGGATTGCGGGCTGTAACCTTGCCATTGCTGACGGTTGCAATGCTGGAATTTTTGCTGCTCCAGATAACATTTTTATCATCAGCATTTTCCGGCAGAATTTCCAAACTCAGATTAAGCTGATTGCTGGGTTGTAATTCCAGAACCGTAGGGCTTAGAAGCACATCCTTGACCGGTATTGCGGCCGCTTTAACTTCTACCTGACAGGTGGCTTCCAAAGTACCCGCTCTGGCCGTAATGGTGGCTTTGCCTTTGGAATTGGCCTTGATCTGACCCTGCTGATCCACCATGGCTACCAGAAGATTATCACTGCTCCAGCGGATTTGGGAATTGTCCGGGGTAACTTTGGCGATCAGACTTCTGGTTTCTCCGGCCACCAAATTAAGACTGGTAAGATTCAGGCTTAGTTCCTCGATGGTATTGGAGCTGACTGCAACCGGACAACTGGCACTGCCATTATCATTAGCCGCTATAATTTCCGTGGTTCCAATGCCTGTGCCGGTTACTCTGCCTTTCTGGTCAACTTTGGCTATGCTTTCGTCCTGACTGAAATAGTTCACTTTGGTTTCTTTGGGTAAAGGCAGCAAAACTTCACTTTCTCCCACATCCAAATGCAAATAGTCCTGCCAAAAACCCAGACCTTCAATAATCTGCAAATCCCAGGAATCCGAAAATTCTCCGGCTTTGGCGGTAACTTGTACCTTTCCTGGTTTTAAGGCAGTTAAAACACCGTCGGCACTGATTTCAGCTATTTCGGAGTTATTGACCTGCCAGTGAATTAAAGTATTGTTGGCATTAACCGGCAGAAGTCTGGCTTTAAAACAGAGTTTATTGCCGGCCAGCAGTTCATGGGGAAAATCCTGAGTGATCAGGGATATGGTATTAGCCGCAATGGTTTTATTGGTTACAGTTATCTGGCAGGCTTCGCTGGCTTCTCCATTGCTGGCTACAATAGTGCTTTCTCCGGGGTTCAGAGCTTTCAGCTCTCCCTGGCTGGAAACCGAAACTACTCCTGGATTGGAGGAAGACCACTGGATTTTTTGTTTATCTGCATTATGGGGATAGATGGTATAATCAAGCTGTTCCTGCTCGCCTACAGCCATGGTCAGTTCGGTTCCGTTTAAGCTTATGGCTTCCGCTTCCACATATTGCAAGTTTTTCTGAGTTAAAACCAGAGAAATCAGCCAGATTGAAAGTATAATGGCGGCAATTCCCGATAAAGCAACCAAAACAGTCTTCGTGCGGTTCTTTTTGGGGTTGTGCTGATCCCAATTATAATCCGGATTGTTGGTTTGATAAAGCGACTCGGATATGATTTCCACTGTTTCTTCTTCTGCATAATCGGGTGCAGCTTCCTCCCCATGGGACATTTGCGGCAGTTCATTCCAGTTTTCTTCGGCCAGCAGGCGTTCCAAATCATTTCGCATTTGCCGGGGAGTTTGATAACGCTGGTTAATATCAAAAGCACAGGCTTTCAGAATAA
The DNA here is from genome assembly GCA_045600185.1 of Desulfocucumaceae bacterium. GTDB lineage: Bacteria > Bacillota > Desulfotomaculia > Desulfotomaculales > Desulfocucumaceae > CATZDY01. The sequence goes on along the minus strand of JAZRXK010000118.1, from coordinate 10,482 downwards.
CAGCCGCCAAAGCCGGGGGAGCCTGACAGGGCGGAGGCAGTTCCTCGCCTTTCATGCGGCGGGCAAAAGCTTCCCTTTCTTCATTGCCGTCCAGCTTGTTTTCCGAAGCCTGCTTCATAAAGGGCAGGCGGTTGTTATTCAAAAGCCGGTATAACACCAGCCCCAGCGAATAAAGATCGGCGGTCAGGCCATAATTTAAATTACCGGTCAAATTATAAACTTCCGGAGCCATATAAGAGAGAGTTCCGACTCTATGCGTCAGTTGAAAATCAACTTCACTCCTGGTTTCAAGACTGCGGGAAATGCCAAAATCACCCAGTTTATAATCCCCGGCGGCATTAACCATAATATTGGCCGGTTTAATATCCCGATGCAGAATTTGATGCTCCTGGCAGATTTCCAAAGCCTGACAAATATCCCGGCCAATTTTGCCAATTTCCTGCCAGCTCAGGATTTTCTGGTTTTTGAGCTTTTTGGGCAGAGGAGTTAAGTATTCCATCCGAATCAGAATATCCCAGCCAATCTCTCCTTTGCGGCGAATGACCTGATGATCTTCATAGTCCACAATATACGGATTGCCCCGCAATTTGGACATCAGTTCAACTTCCCGGCTGATTTTGAAAACAATTTTTTCATAGTGCTGAAAAATGGTCTGATCGTCTACTTCATAATTTTGGCGTAGTTCTTCCACCTCGGCCTGGCTTTGCGGCAGGCTGATAATTTTTAAGGCAGACTGCGGGCCGCTTTTGCGATGCGGAACCTTTTTTTCTATTAAAAAAACCTGACCAAAACTGCCGCCGCCTAAATGTTCCTTTAAGTACCAGTTGCCGAAAAAAGGTTCGTATTTCCGATAAGGGGAATTTATCATATGTTTTTTGATCCTCTCTTCCTTTTTTCACTCCCTTTATTATAACTGAAAGACTGGAATTTGGACAGGTAAAAACGACCAATTTTTAGTTTTTTTGCGATGGAATTTATTTTTATCGGTCAAACTTCTTTTTGGCGAAGGTTAAATGGTAAGAACAGTTCTCCTGGGAATAATCCAGAATCAACTGGTCATTTTGTTTAAGCAAGATCCTGCTGAGGCCTTGCGAATCGGTCAAAGTAACTTCATCTGCGGTGGCTGTCCAGGTGCCTTTGTCCTGATCCTGCGACAGATTGAAATAAGCCCGCCCTTCCTCCTGCAAAACCAGAGTAAGATTTGCTAAAGGATAACTTTCTCCGTTGATCTGCCAGTCGGTTAGATACCAGATGCCCGAAAAATCCGGCTCTTCAATCCGGCTCAATTCTACCACTTGCCCGGACTGATTCCAATTCACCTGCAATCCCAAAGCTTCACTGACCAGACGCACTGGAACCATGGTTCTGCCCTGCTCAATTTGAGCCGGAACTTCCATTGGCCAGCTTTGACCGTTAATCCAGGCGATTGGGGAACCAATTACCAAAACAACTGAATTATTGTCCTGAGTAATTTTGACGGTTTTGGCAGCGGCTTCCCAGTCAACCTGAAAATTTAAGGTTTCAGCAATTTCCCTCACCCCTACCAAAACCCGGCCTTCCTGCAAAATGGCTTGCCAGCTCAGCTCTTTCCCATTCAAATAAACGGTGGGAGCAGCCCAGGCCAGACTGCTTGTCCAGAATAAACCAAGAAGCAGCAAAAATCCAATAAATTTCTTTTTGTTCATAATTTGATTTCCTTTCGAGATTTTTCTATAGTATATCATCAGTATATCATCTTTTTGAAGCTGATTGCGAAAAATTTTTTCTGAAGGGCAGGCGTTAAAATTTCTGGCAGCGGGACAAACTAAAGCCAAAGGAGTTGAATTAAGATGGCTTTAACTTATAAGCTGGTTCGAATCAGCAATATTCAATTTGCGGAAGGCAATACAGTAATAGCGGCTCAAGGTGAAATTCTGGCTGATTTGGGAGCAGATTATACTGAACGGGAAGTATGGCTGGCCTATCAAAAATATAACCGTCAGGATGAACATGATTTTTATTTAATTTGCCAATTTGAAGGGAATAAATATCTGGATGTGGTACAGGTTCTCTTTGATTTTGGGGAGGAAGAAGGCAATCCCTTTCTGGATCAGGCCGATCCCAGCAAACGCTGCTTTGCTGAGGCAGCCTTTGGAGCTTAAAGTCAGGGGCTTTCGGAAGCATAAACTTCCGGAAGCTTTTTTGTCATCCAAGCAGGGATTTCAGGATAAAATCCAGAAAATCTGAAAAAACGAGAAAGAGATGAATCAGGCATGGACATTCAATGGTTTCCCGGCCATATGGCCAAAACCAGACGGTTGGTACAGGAAAATTTAAAATTGGTGGATGTGGTTTTGGAACTTTTGGATGCCAGGATTCCTTTGTCCAGCCGCAATCCCTTATTGCAGGAGCTGGCCGGAAATAAAAAAAAGCTGGTTATTTTAAATAAAGCTGATTTGGCGGAAGAAAAAATTACCCGACAGTGGGAAAAATACTTTAACCGGCAGGGAATTGCCTGTCTTGCGGTGGATTCCTTAAAAGGCAGCGGCATTAAAAAGGTGCCGGAGCTGGTCAGCGGACAAGCCGGAAATAAAACCATTTCTCTTGGTTCCTCCGGACGACTGCCCCGTCCACCTCGCTGTATGATTGTGGGAATTCCCAATGTAGGCAAAAGTTTTTTTATGAATCGGCTGGTGGGCAGAAAATCGGCCAAAACCGGCAATAAACCGGGCGTAACCAGAGGCCAGCAATGGGTTCGTTTAAACGGTCTGGATTTATTGGATATGCCGGGTATTTTGTGGCCCAAGTTTGAAGATCCCCGGGTGGCTTATCATTTGGCTCTTACCGGAGCAATTAAGGAAGAAATTTATCAAAGAGAAGAAGTGGGTATGCGTTTTGCCGGGTGGCTGCGGCAATTTCATCCCCAGGTCTTTTTGAATCGGTACGGTCTGAGCGATCCTTTGCCGGAAGAACCCTGGAGACTGCTTGAGCTTTTGGGACAGAAAAGAGGCTTTTTGACAAAGAATGGACAGGACTTGGAAAAAGCAGCGGTCTGCCTGCTCAAGGAATTTCGGGAAGGAAGTCTGGGTCGTTTTACCCTGGAACTGCCGGAAGATTAAAAGAAAAAATCCGGTTTTTTGAAAAAAAGATTTGCCAAACTCCGGAATTTTATGTTATACTTTAAAGCAATGTATTACGAATGGTCCGCTGCTTAAAGGCATGAACATTCAAGGAAGGAGGTTGCTGAATGAACTTAATTCAGTCCCTGGAACAGGAACAGATGAAAACTGATATTCCTGATTTTCGTCCCGGAGATACAGTCAAAGTCCATGTTAAAGTTGTGGAAGGTACACGGGAAAGAATCCAGATGTTTGAAGGTGTAGTGATTCGCCGCCGGGGCGGCGGTTTGGGTGAAACCTTCACCGTAAGAAGAATTTCTTATGGCGTGGGTGTGGAAAGAACTTTCCCTGTGCATACTCCCAAAATTGAAAAAATTGATATTTTGAGAAGAGGACGGGTTCGCCGAGCCAGATTGTATTATCTGCGTAAATTGAGAGGTAAAGCCGCAAGAATTCGGGAAAGAGGCAGAATCAAATAATTTTTTAAAGGGGGCTGACAACGGTTCCCTTTTTTTATTTTTTTAGGAGGAACATTATGGAAAAAAAAGCTCCTGAATCCCAGAAAAAGACAAAAGCTGAACATAAAATCTGGGATTTTATTAAAACTTTATTATGGGCAGTTGCCATTGCTTTGATTTTACGCTGTTTTTTGTTTCAGCCTTTTTATATTCCTTCGTCCTCAATGCTGCCGACTTTGCAAATTAAAGATCGTATTCTAGTCAGTGAAATATCTTATTTGTGGCATAAACCTCAACTGGGAGATGTCATTGTTTTTAAATATCCCCAGGCCATGGAAGAAAAACTGGTTCTGGCCGTACCAGGGGATCGGGTGGCCATTCGCAACGGTCAGTTCTGGCGGAACGGAGAAGCTCAAAAGCTGGATCTTGTTTTTCAGGGAGAAATGTCGGAAATGGTTTTGCAGGATAACGATTATTGGAGTATTCCTGTTGGCCGCCTGGTTCAGACCTCGGAAAAATGGTGGAATAATTTTTATAAGGTAACTGACTATAACCTGACTCAGTTCGGCAATTATAATGCGGATATTGGCCAATATATTTTGCATGAAAACAAGGTTTTGGGCAAAGTTGAAAAAGAAGGAAACGGTTTGAAGGTCAGTGAGCTTTCCTATTGGTTTAAAAATCCCCAGGCCGGAGATTATGTAGCAGTTGGCGATCAGGAAAACAAGCTGTGCACCTTGATTGGTCTGCCGGGCGGCACTGAAACCAATTATGTAAAAAGAATTATGGGCTGTCCGGGAGATACAGTGGAATTAAAAAATAATCGGGTTTATGTCAATAACCAGCCCCTGGAGGAAGATTATCTGGCTCCTGATGTGGTGATTAATAATTACGGTCCCATAACTGTTCCTGATGATCATTATTTTGTCATGGGGGACAACCGAAACAACAGCAACGACAGCCGCTATTGGGGATATGTCCCGAAAGACCTGATTGTCGGAAAAGCAATAGTGATTTTCTGGCCTTTGCCTCATATCACTGTTTTGTCAACTACCCACTCACTTTAGTGGGTGGGTAGTTGACCCCCCACCTCTGCAGGTGAGGGGATGAATTGCTGGAAAGAGTTAAAATTTCACCTTATTTGAGAATATAAGCCTTTGTATCTCTGATACCCCAGTTAATGGCATCATTATAGCTGTTCATAAACAAATCTATCCTGTTGCCTTTGATAGCTCCGCCGGTATCGGCTGCCAGAGCAAAGCCATATCCTTCAATATATAATTTTGTACCCAAAGGAATAACATTGGGATCTACAGCAATTATTCCCCGATAGGGCATAATTCCGGTAGCAGTGCAGCAGCCGGTATGAGTGTAAGCAGTTGCCCGTAAAGTAATTTCAGAAGAATACTGATAATCATTTCCATTGACAGTAACGCAGGATTCCTGCTGCACGGATTCTTCCGCTTTACCCACAGTAACAATTTGTTCCACCGGTTCCTGAGCTACCACAGAAGATGTCATTACTTCAGAACTGGCAATGCGGACTCCATTTTCATATCTTACCCGCCAGTGCTGCTCTTCCAGCCCATTAAAACCGGGCTGAGCCAATTCAGTCTGACCTTTGGGCAGATCATAGCTTTCCCGTTCAACAACCTGATAGGGCAATTCTTTATAACGAATTTCATCCTTATATTCTACTCGAATTACTTTGATATTTAAATCCCGACCAATCATCTGATCGGACTGAGGTTCGCAATAATCATCTTTTCCAATGAAAACCTGAGCTTCCCGCAAAAAGTCTCCCACCGTATTTGCCACGGTTTGATAAGTTTTGGTACATCCATCTATCTGCAAAGTGATTTTTTTAGAACGCAAAATTTCAATTTTAACAGCATTGATCAATTTTTGTTCAGCAAGCACCAATTCTGCATTGCCTTTGGCATCAGTCATTCTGATTCGATCATAATCACCGAAGCTGACCTTTTGTTCCTGCAAAAATTCTCCCACAGTGTTGGCCTGAGTGGCCAATTTCAAATTTTGACCATCAACTATTAAAGTTACTTGTTTGGCAAAAATAAATCCAGTGGAAAATAAGCTCAAAGTTACCAAGCACAATACCAAAAACAGAGCTGCACTAACCTTCAAGCTTCGGGAAACTGCTCTGGTCTCACCAGAATATTCTGTGCCATTGGTTTTTAGCATACTCAACATTCCTCCTTAAAAATTTTAATTTACTTTCTTCCTTTCAGGATAGTCAGCAATGCCTTTCGAAAAAAATCAGAAATTCCTCCAATTTACATTCTTTCTCATTTCAGCGACAATTTACAGGTTCACTCATTGTATTAAGTATTCTGGTAGGTCTGGTAAAATCCTGCTTTATTTTTCGCAATCCATATCTCATATTCTGGTTAAAGTTGCCGCCAACTGCTTAAAATAAAGAGGTTGGCGGCAATTAGAGCTTTAAAAAAAACTTTTCTGGCATCTTATATTTTAAGAAAAAATCCTTTTCAGGCCTTGGATATTGCCATTATTTAAGAATTATTTCCTGTTTTCCAATTCAAAAATCCTGTCCGATTCAATAATAAAACCAACTACCTCTCTTGCGGACAGGTTGTCAGTTAACTGAACCGGCTTTCCGCCTTTGCAAACTATGATATAATAGAGTTAAAAAAGGCAGGATTCTTATTTATGGAGATTATCGCAACCGCCACTTTCGGTTTGGAGTCAGTTGTCGGTTATGAAATTAAAAAACTGGGTTACGAAAAAGTTCAGGTGGAAAATTCCAGAGTTATTTTTAACGGGGATCAAATGGCCGTTTGCCGGGCAAATTTGTGGCTGCGATCCGCTGATCGGGTTTTAATCCGGGTGGGCAATTTTAAGGCAGTCAGTTTTGAAGAATTGTTTGAACAAACCAAAGCTTTACCCTGGGCAGATTATCTGCCCTCCAACGCCTGCTTTCCGGTGGAAGGCAAATCGGTCAAATCCCAACTGCACAGCGTTCCGGATTGTCAGGCCATTGTCAAAAAAGCCATTGTAGAACAGATGAAAAGCCGCTATCATTTAAACTGGTTTCCGGAAAACGGAGCCCGTTATACCATTGAAGTGGCTTTGCTTAAAGATCAGGTAACTTTAACCCTTGACACCAGCGGTTCCGGCCTGCACAAAAGAGGCTATCGTCAGCTAACCGGACCGGCTCCTTTAAAAGAAACTCTGGCCGCTGCCATTTTAAATCTGGGGCATTGGTATCCGGATCGGGCTTTATGGGATCCCTGCTGCGGTACTGGAACCATTCCCATTGAGGCTGCCCTGATTGCTCATAATTTAGCTCCCGGTCTTAAACGAAGCTTTGCCGCTGAAGCCTGGCCAAACTGGAAAGCTCAAAACTGGAAGCTGGCCAGGGAGGAAGCTCAAGACCTGATTGACTGGGGAGCAAAGCCCCGGATTCAGGGAACAGATATTGATCCGCAGGTTTTGAAAATGGCTCGTTATCATGCTCAACTGGCCGGGGTAGAAAAATCCATTCATTTTCAAAAACTGCCCCTGCAAAAAATCCGCAGCCGCTATCAATACGGTTTTCTGGTAGCCAATCCCCCCTATGGTCAAAGGCTGGGTGACTTAAAGGAAGTTGAGCAGCTTTATCGGGATCTGGGGCGTTTATATAAAAGCCTGCCTGACTGGTCGTGTCTGGTAATTACCTCGCACCCTGCCTGGGAAAAAAAATTCGGCCGCAAGGCCGACAAAAACCGCAAACTATACAATGGACGCACCGAGTGTCACTTATATCAATATCGGGGAGCCAATCCTCCCAAATTGACTTACAATAAATGAACGGAAAGCCCACTTTTTAAAGGTGGGCTGAAATATTTTTTAATCCTTTTGTGTATGTTAATATTGACTACAAATATTAAATGCTTTATAATAAAGATATGGAAAACAATTATAGAATTACTAAAACTACCGTATCTATGGTTAATTATCATTTTGTATTTTGTCCTCGGTACAGAAGAAAAATTTTTCTGATTCCCAAGGTTGAAGAACGGTTTAAGGCTTTAATTCAAATAAAATGTGCTGAATTGGAATTAGAAATTCTTGCTGTGGAATGTGATCAAGACCATACTCATCTTTTTCTCAACTGCCTGCCCTCTCAAAGTCCGGCTGAAATTATGCACGCACTTAAAAGCTGCACCAGTCGGATCTTGCGAAAGGAATTCAGGGAATTGTCTAAAATGCCCAGTCTTTGGACCAGAAGCTATTTTGTTTCAACTGCTGAAAAGGTAAGCAATGAAACTGTTAAGAAATACATAGAAAGTCAGAAAAAGCGATATTAAATTTGGAAATAAGCAGATTATCCCAAACTCAAAATTAGCCTGTATGGGCATCTGGAAATGGAACTAAAATTAAGGTTCAGGCACGAGTCTTTAAGTTATCGCTGATTCATTTAAAGGTAATGAAAGTTTAGGGGAAAACAACTTCTTCAGGAGTGGGAGTGTCAGCCCGAACCGGAATAAAACACTTTTTTCTCCTTTGAGGCATAAACTGAAATAAAACTGACCTGACAAGGCTTTGAGACAGTTGTTCTATTGCCTTGTCCTGTCCTAAAAATATGCCGGAGGAAAAAAGATGGAATGTTATGACTACGCCAAAAACCTGTTGGAAAAAATGGCTGACTGGAAAGGACAGATTATCACCGTTTATTTACCCGATCTGGAACTGACCGGAACTCTGGTCGGTCTGGGCAATGATTATCTGACTTTGCAGTTATCCGATAATCAAATGCGGGAAGTTTATATTCCTCTCTATGCCATTTTGCTGGTCGTGGCCGGCAGAGCTTTAAACAATTCTGAAAACACCGCCAATAACACCAATAACGAACAAAACATTTTGTAAGCAGTGAACTACTCCGACTTATAGAAGTCGGAGCTTCCTGCTTAAATTATCTCTTTTCGATTCTTGACAGAAAGAGGCTTTTCAAGCATAATAGTGTATATACACTATTATGCTTCCGAATAAGCTTTGAAGACAAGAACAGTAAAGGAGGTTCTTTTATGCGAATAAAATTTATTGGCTGTGAAATTTTAAAGAAGGAATTTCAAACTTTGGGAATTGAAGCCACGGCCGATTGTGAATTCTGGGAATTTGCTCTGCATAAAGATGTGGACAAGCTGCATCGAACCTTACAGGAAGCCATTTATGCCAATCAGGATTATGACCGGATCAGTTTGGGTTACTGCCGTTGCTCAGCCGCTCTCCTGGGTTTGAAATCCGGCAAAACTCAATTATTATTTCCCACCACGCATGACTGCGTTGGGCTGTTGCTGGGTTCCACTCGCCGCCACCTGAATTTAATCAATGAAGAACCGGGAACCTTGTATTTAAGCCAGGGCTTTCTGGATTATGGCGTTGATCTCTATGAGCAAAGCCTGGAGTATTTTAAAACTTATGGGGAAAAGAAAGCCCGTAAAGTTATCAAAGCCCTGTATGGCGGTTATAAACGAGCCTTGTTTATTAACAGCCCCGGCATTGAATCACCCGAGAAATACGCTGAATATCAGCAAAGATCTCAGGAACTGGTAGACTTTTTCAAATGGCGTCTGGACTATACGGAAGGAGATTCCACCTTACTGGAAGCTCTGGTCAAAGGAGAACCCAGGGAAGAACTGGTTTTACTGGAACCGGGTGAAGAAATTACCAGAGACTGTTTTGTAGAATTTCCCATGGTCTACAATGAAGTATAGAAAATAAGCGGAAATTTCTAATTCTGAACCGAAATTTCCGCTTATTTATTATTTTTTTTATACTTTTATATTCTGATCACAGAAGATCAAACAGCCGACACTTCTTCCCCCGCCTGAAGGCAGGTAATTTCCGTACCTGTTAGAATTCCTGAAACATCCTGGCTTATAACCTCCAGACTGCTGCTGATTAAATTATCCCAAATTACTTCTTCAAATTGATAGTCCAGGGTTTTGTCCGGAGCGTAACGCAAAGTTAAGGGATAACTACCCGGCGGAGCATCCGGATTCACCTGTAAGCCCAGCCGGAAAATTTCCCCGTCAAAAGAAAAACCGGTTTGCTGCAAATCAAACCAGAACATGCCCTCTCCTGCCAGATTCCGCAGATTAGCCACAAAAAGACCTCCACCCAAAGCATTACCTCTGGAAAGCATAACCGGAGTAAACCATTGGCTGTTAAAATCTACAAAAAAGCGGCAGGAAATTAAACCGGGGTTATTAAGTACAGAAACCGGGATCTCTATATTATCTCCCGGTTTAACCTGAATTTGGGGCATTGTCAAAAATCCCACAGCAGAAACTCCTTCTTCTGCCAGACAATTTTTCTCCGCCGCCCAATTTTCAGTAAGCAAAAGTTCTTCTTCCATCCAGTTTTCTTCTCTGGCTGGCCAGGCATCTTCTTCGTCCGAACTTCCTTCCCTAGTTAAAAATTTTTCTTCTGCTTCTGAATTGCCTTCCGCTATAAAAACAAAACCAATCAATACAGTCAAAGCCAACATGGCTACCAGAGTAACCTGAAAAATGCTTTTAATTATAGGGCTTTTGGACATCAAACAATCCCTTCCTGAAGATAACTCAGCTCACATCTGCCACCAAAGCCTGAATTCTTTAAACACACCAGACCATTTTCATTATATTGTCTGCCCGGCAATTTGTCAAGAGATCCCTTAACAAATTTGCAGGTTTGTGTGTTGGTTTGCCAATGATGCGTTACAAACTTATTGGGAAGAGAGTTTGTCAAGGGTGAAAAAAAAATTGAAAAAAAATTTGATCTTGCAGGAAAAGTGTGCTATGCTTGGTATATATACATATTAGCGGGAATAGTTCTGCTTTTTCGTCTGCAAGAGGCTGAAAAATGGAAGGTTCCTGAGGATATGCAATAAATTACCTGATATGGGTGATAATGGATGATAA
>JAZRXK010000117.1:0-9295 GCA_045600185.1 Desulfocucumaceae bacterium | reverse complement strand
TTTTTCTCCCGAGACAATAGTTGCAGATTCAGAGTCACCGCTGCCTTCGCCGGGATCTAATGTAAGCTCATTGGTTATTGCAAAGCATCTGCCCTTTAGAGGTGTGATGACAGATGTTCCACAATGCCACTGCTGCCAGTCATTGCGCTGTCCGTTTGTCATGGCCGGGATGATGACCTTCCACTCTTTTGCATTCGCACCGGCACCGCTGAGCATATTACTACAAGAAGATAGATCGGCAGTGTTCCAGCCGGACAGATCCAGATTGAAGTTCAAGAGCGTGGAAGAGGAGCCGTAATTAGAGAACACATTGTCCATATCCATTACGCTGGAGGTATCCCACCCGCTGACATTCGGCATAGCATCCAAGACTGCGGAATTTCTGGCGTAACTATTAAACACAGCCTTCATAGTTGTTACCTGACTGGTACCCCAGTTGCTGACATCCGGCACAGCACTCAAGATTTTGGAATTGTAGGCGTAACCACTGAACATATACATCACGTTCATTACCTTTGAGACGTCCCACTTGCTGACATTCGGCACATTTTCCATTGCAGTGGAGGAGTAGCCGTAATCATTGAACATACGACCCATGTCCGTTACCTCGGAGGTGTCCCACCCGCTGACATCCGGCACAGCACTCAAGATTTTGGAATTGTAGGCGTAACCATAGAACATCCCAGCCATGTTCGTTACCTTGCTGGTGTTCCACTTGCTGACATTCGGTACCTCACTAAGGGATTTGGAATCGTAGCCGTAGGCTACGAACACAGAGTTCATGTTTATTACCTCGTCGGTTTGCAGAAACTCCGCCCCGGTGATACTTGTGGCTTTTGGCATAGTAGCGAACATATACGCCATGGAATGCAGATTATCGTAGTCTTTCACTGATTCCTCAATTACTACGCTTTTTATAGCATTTCTTTTAGAATGATACGGCCAATCCGTATCTTCCCCTGCGTCGGTGGGCAGGGAAGTAGTGGATGGGGAATATACGGTACATTTGCTTCCGTACTTCTCGGAATCATACTCGTTATCATAGTAGAAGGTCAAGGTGTTTTTGTCATCTGTGGTATCATAAACCGCATAGAAAGCTTTGTCCTCCGCCGCCAGTGCCACAGATGAGGCCAGGGTCATGACCAGAGCCAGAGTGAGCATGGCCATGAATATTCTTTTTATTTTCATTACTTTCGTTGTCTCCTTCCAAAAATTTTTCCGGCAATGCCGCCCTTGTCCGCTGTTGGGGGAGGTCTGGGGAAAGCAGAAAAAACCACAACACTCAGCTGGTGAGCATTCTGGTTTCTCGAATTTTTATAAAAAAATGAAAAAAGGGCTTGACAAATCAGTGCAGATGAGCTACACTTGATTGATTGATTGATTGATTGATTGATTGATTGATCTATATATTATTTGCTTTATCATCCATTATCACCCATATCAGGTAATTTATTGCATATCCTCAGGAACCTTCCATTTTTCAGCCTCTTGCAGACGAAAAAAGCAAAACTATTCCCGCTAATATGTATATATACCAAGCATAGCACACTTTTCCTGCAAAATCAAATTTTTTTTCAATTTTTTTTTCACCCCTGACAAACTGTAGCATTAAGACGAAAATCTTGCAAATTTAGCTTGACAGAATCGCTTTTTTTTGTTAAGATTATTTCTGCTGGCGGATATATTTGTTTCCCAGTAATATGGTGGGTGTAGCTCAGTTGGTTAGAGTACCAGATTGTGGCTCTGGGGGTCGTGGGTTCGAATCCCGTCACCCACCCCATTTATTGGGGCGTGGCCAAGTGGTAAGGCACCGGTCTTTGGATCCGGCATTCGTTGGTTCGAATCCAGCCGCCCCAGCCATCTTGTTATTCAGGTGCCATTAGCTCAGTTGGCAGAGCACCTGACTTTTAATCAGGGTGTCCGGCGTTCGAGTCGCCGATGGCTCACCAAAGTACCAAAGCCGTTAAAACGGCTTTGGTGTTGCCCTGATGTGCTTAACAAAATAATATGAGCCATTAGCTCAGTTGGTAGAGCACCTGACTTTTAATCAGGGTGTCCGGCGTTCGAGTCGCCGATGGCTCACCAGAAAGACATGATTTCAAAAATCATGTCTTTTTTATTGAATGTCTGTTCGGCTTTCAACAAACGCTGAACCCGTTCTAAAAGAGCGGATACAGCGAAATAGAAACATACAACATACATAATTTGGGAATAGAAGTCTTCACCCGTCAAGAAGATACGCAAGATAATACGCAAGAAGTTGATTTCTTTGAGCAAATGGTATATAATAAAAACATCAAAAACGATGAGGTGAACAGCATTGGATCGTTACGAACCGCCATTTGCCATCACAAATCAGATGATTTCCCTTGTATCCGATATTTCAGAGAAACTCGGCAGGATCGCCGCATACAGAAGTCTGGATACAAAGCCGCAGCTTCGCAGGAACAACCGAATCAAGTCTGTCCATTCCTCTTTGAAAATCGAGTCGAGTTCTCTGTCGGAAGGCATGGTGCGGGCGGTGCTAAACAATCAGACAATCATCGGCCCTGAAAAGGAAATTCAGGAGGTCAAAAACGCATTTGCAGCCTACGACCGAATCTGCACAGTTGACCCTTATTCCCTGAAAGCTCTGAGAGAGCTGCATGGTATCATGACTTATCTGACGGTGGAAGACTCCGGAACATTCCGTCGGGGTGCAGAGGGGGTTTTTGACGGCGACCGCTGTATTTTCATGGCTCCGCCGCCGGAGATGGTGTCTTTGCTGATGGAACAGCTTTTTTCGTGGATGAAACAGAATGCCAAAACGGTGCATCCGCTGATCCTCTCCTGCGTGTTTCACTATGAATTTGTATTTATCCATCCGTTCAGCGATGGGAACGGCAGGATGGCAAGACTGTGGCAAACGACATTGCTTGCAAATTGGAATCCGATCTTTCAGTATATTCCGCTTGAAAGCCGGATCGAGAAGTTCCAGGACGGATACTACAATGCAATCGCTGCCTGCAATGTCAAGGGTAACTCCACGCAATTTATCGAATTTATGCTGGCAAGAATCAGCGAGGTGCTGGACGAGGTTTTGAAGCAAAGCAGTGCAGATGCCGGGTTCTCCGAATATGTCGGCAGACTGCTGTCGGCTATGGAGTATGATGCAGCATATTCGGCATCCGCCTTGCTGGAACGGCTGGGACTGAAATCCAAAGAAACGCTGCGTCATAACTACCTTGACCCGGCAATCGAAGCAGGACTGATTGAAATGACAGTGCCGGACAAACCGACCAGCCGCAACCAGCGATACAGGAAAAAATAAGATAATGAGCAGGATTAAGTGGTAGAGCGTTCATCTGGAAGGATGGGCGTTTTTATTTGCTTAGACTTATCGGCCAGTTTTAGATTTTGTTCGACAGAACTACCCTTATAACTTTAAAGGTAAATCCAGTTTCAGCCAGAAAATATTTTAGAAAAGGAGGGACTGAATTTTGCAAAATTCTTATCATTTGGAACAACTCTACAATAATCTAATTGTTCGCCTGTATGGAGAATTGGATTTAGGTTGGACTGATCAGCTGCGAGAAGCCCTGGAAGAAGCCTTGAAAAAAACGGAGATTAAAAACCTGCTGATTGATTTGTCAGAATTAACTTATCTGGACAGCTCAGGTCTGGGAGTATTGTTGGGAAGGTATAAGATCCTGGCAGAACGCCAGGGAAGGGTTTTCTTAATCGGAGCTAAACCGCATATTCGCAGGCTGCTGGATCTTTCCGGTTTGTTTCGGATTATGGAAGAAGCAAAAGACGAAGCAAGCGTTTTGGCCGCTTTAAAGGAGGCAGACAATGAATCTGGTCAATAAGGTTAAAATTGAATTTCCTGCTCGTTCGCCAAATGTGGCTTTGGCCAGAAGTCTGGTAGCTGCTTTGGTCTCTGAGGTTGATCTTGTTCTCAGTGAATTGGATGAATTAAAGGTAGCTGTTGCGGAGGCGGTTACTAATTCGGTTATTCATGCCTATCCGGAAAATCCCCAGGGTTTAATTGAATTAACTGCCTGTCTGGAGAAAGATTCCGTAACGGTTTTCATTCGGGATTGGGGGAAAGGCATTGAAAATTTGCCTCAGGCTCTGGAAGCGGATTACAGCACTAAAAAAGAAAGAATGGGTTTGGGCTTTTCTTTAATGCAGGCATTCAGTACGGAAATGGAGGTTAAGTCAGAGCCGGGCTGGGGAACCTGGGTTAAACTGAAAAAGAATTTGGCAAAAGCAGAAAATCCAAAGGAAATTTGAGGGGGGTGGAAACATGGAACTGCCCCGTTTTCCTCTGTTGACGAATGCTGAACAACATTCTTTGCTGCTTCAGATTCGGCAAGGCAATGTCCGAGCCAGGGAGCGGTTAATAAATTGCAATTTGCGGTTGGTTCTAAATTTAAGCCGTCGGTTTATTGGTCGCAGCCATGATCTGGAGGACTTGTTTCAAATTGGCTGTATTGGTTTGATGAAAGCCATTGATCGTTTTGATCTCAATTATGAAGTTAAATTTTCAACTTATGCTGTACCCATGATTATTGGGGAAATCAGGCGTTTTTTGCGGGATAATCAGCCAGTGAAGGTCAGCCGCTTTTTAAAAGAGGCGGCGGTTAAATTGCAGCAATGCCGGGAAAAACTGCTGCTGGAATTGGGACGGGAGCCTTATTTAAAGGAATTAGCTGCTGTTATGCAGCTATCGGTTGCGGAGGTAGCGGTTATTTGGGATTCAAGTCAAAGCCCGATGTCGATGAATGAAGTTCTAAACCCGGATCAGGGGGAACCGCTTTGCCTGCTGGATCAGCTGGCTGATCCGGATAGTCAAAAAAGCTGGGAGATTGATTGGATTCTGGTACAGGATTTGCTCAAACGCCTGCCCTGGCGGGAGCAAAAAATTCTTGTCTGGCGTTATCTGGAGGATCAAACCCAAAGTGAAATTGCCCGCAAATTGGGTCTGTCGCAAGTGCAGGTATCTCGTTTGGAAAAAAAAGCCCTGGGCAAAATCCGGGCTTTTTTATAGGTTTTAGAAAATATTTTGCAGAGTCGGCTGTTCCTGTTCGGGAATGTGTTCGGCTCTTTTCTGTAATTCTGCCAGACTGCTTTGAGCTGAAGGAAAATCTCTGACTCGGATATATTCTCTGGCCTGACTTAAAACATAATAAGTATCTTCCAATTCCTGATGATCCAGAACCAAAGGCCACCAGTTGGTAGCTTCTTCCCAGTTTTTTTGAAGAGCTTGAATTTGCTTTTGAGCTTTTGGCCAGTCATTTTGTTCTATAAGAAGCTGAACTTCCTGCAAGGACTGATTAAAGCTTTGGGCTTGCCGGTCAATGCTCAGATTAACCCAGATTCCCAAAACAATAGTAACCAGGAAAATCAGAAAGCTGCTGACTAATAATTTCATAGATTGCCTCCTGTTTTTGCGGGATTGAGGGCTTCCTCCGTCTGCAGCTGTTTTAACCAAGCTTTTGTTTTTGGTACTTCTCTTTTACTTGAAAATAGAGCTGCTTTTGGGTATTGAGCGTGGCAAATAAAACCTGCTCCGGAGCCGAAATATTAAAGCTTTGCAGTTGATTTTGCAGCCACTCTTCATTAAGCTGAATTTTTTGCAGATTTTGCTTTTGAATTACCCCGTCAATAATTAAATCGGTGGATAAACCTTCATATTGAGTTGGAATCCGCAAATCAGCCGGAGTTACTGCTCTTTTTTGAGATTTGGGAATAACGGTTATTTGTCCTCCGGTTTCCAGAATGGCAAATTCAACATCTCCAATTTCAGCAACCTTTTGAGTGCGAAGCTGTTCCAGTAATTCATTGAGATTATAGCGAAGGCGACGCAGTTGTTTTTCCTGAATTTTGCCATTTTCAATTAAAATTGTCGGCATACCGCAAATAATAGAACGAGCTTTGCTGCTTTTCAAAGTAAGAAAGGAAATCAGAGATTGCAGAAAAACCAGGCTGATAATGGGAACTATGGTGTAAATCATGGGAATATCAATATTGCTCATGGGAATGGCAGCCAAAGCTGAAAACATAATGACCATAACCATTTCATAGGGCTGTAATTGTCCAACCTGTCTTTTACCCATAATTCGTAAGGCCAGAACCACCAGCAAAAATAATAAAATTGAACGAATTAAAGCTGTCAGCATAGGTAAATCCATCCTTTGAGGTGAGGATAGGCTTAATATGTCCGTTGAGGCTGTTTTTTATACCTGGAAATAAATTGGCCAAATCAGCTGAAATCAGCTATACTGAAATAAAGAGGGTGATTGGCTTATGGATCAAACAGCTTTAAACAAAGCTCTGGCGGAAAATTCTCTGGGTGAAAGGGTGCAGGAATTTTTAATTTTTCTGTCAGCGGAAAGGGGTCTGGTTTTAAATACCGTGGAAGCTTATCGTTCCGATCTGTTTTTTTATATTTTGTTTTGCCGGAAAAAGAATTATCTTCCTTTGGGTCAGTCTGCGGCTCAGGCGGTTCCGGCTTATTTACTGGAAATGCAGCACCGGGGGTTAAGTTCCTCTACAGCCGCCCGCAGATTATCGGTTTTGCGGGCTTTTTATCATTATTGGGTGCGGGAAAAAGTTCTGGATTTTGATCCCACGGAAAATGTGGAATCCCGCCTGAAAGCCAAGACTCTGCCCCATGTTATTTCCATGGCCGAAATGGATTTGCTTTTGGAACAGCCTTCCGGTTCCCGGCCTCTGGCCTTACGGGACAAGGCTATGCTGGAGCTTTTGTATGCCTGCGGTATTCGGGTTTCCGAATTGGTTAATCTGGAATTGAACAGTTTGAATCTGGAAGAAGGCTATTTGCGTTTTTGGGCCAAAGGAGACAAGGAAAGAGTTGTTCCCGTTGGCTGCAAGGCTTTGCAGGCCTTGGAAATTTATCTGACCTTGGGTCGTCCGGCTTTGTTAAAAGGCCGCAGTTCGGCGGCTCTGTTTGTTAACCGTTCCGCTCAGGCCTTAACCCGGCAGGGCTTCTGGAAGATTTTACGCAAATATGTGCAGCAGGCCGGTTTGGATTTGGAAATCAGTCCGCATACTTTTCGCCATAGTTTTGCCACGCATTTGCTGGAGAATGGAGCTAATCTGCGTTCTATTCAGGAGATGCTGGGTCATTCTGATATTGCAACCACTCAGATTTATACTCATGTCAGCCGCCGGGAAATTAAACGGGTCTATCGTTTAAGTCATCCCAGGGGAGTCAGAAAGGAAGAGAAGGCAAGCGAATGAGAACAATTTTAATGGTAATGGACAGTGTAGGTATTGGAGCCTTGCCAGATGCCGCAGCTTATGGAGATGCAGGAAGCAATACTCTGGTTAATACGGCCAGTGCGGCAGGCGGATTGAATTTGCCGGTTTTAGCTGAACTGGGTTTGGGCAAGCTGGCAGCAATTCAAGGAGTTCCGGCTGTGGAAAAAGCGGCCGGAGCTTATGGTAAAATGGCCGAAAAATCAGCGGGCAAGGACACGACCAGCGGTCATTGGGAAATGACCGGCATTATTTTGCAGCAGCCTTTTCCCACCTATCCCCAGGGTTTTCCGGCTGATTTAATTGCTGAATATGAAAAGCAAATCAATCGTCGGATTTTGGGCAATAAACCAGCTTCGGGAACGGCCATTATTGCTGAATTGGGCGAGGAACATCTGGCCTCCGGCTCACCGATTGTTTATACTTCGGCTGACAGTGTGTTTCAAATTGCTGCTCATGAAGCCATTATTCCGGTAGAAGAATTATATGGAATGTGCCGAATTGCCCGCAATTTGCTGCAGGGTGAACATGGAGTAGGCCGGGTAATTGCCCGCCCCTTTATTGGAGAACCGGGGAATTTTATCCGCACCTCCAACCGTCGGGATTTTTCCCTGAAACCTCCAAGCGGAAATTTGCTGGATCAGCTGCAGGCAAAGCAGGTTCCGGTTTATGCCGTAGGTAAAATTGAAGATATTTTTGCCGGTCAGGGAATTACTGAAGCGGTGCATACCAAAAGCAATGCGGAAGGCTTGGAACAAACTTTGGCCTTTATGAATAAAGTGGAAAGCGGTCTGATTTTTACCAATTTAGTGGATTTTGATATGCTGTATGGGCATCGCAATAATCCAATCGGTTATGCTGCGGCTCTGGAAGAAGTGGATCAGGGCTTGCAGAAAATTTTGAATGCTTTGCAGCCGGAAGATATTTTATTGCTTACTGCGGATCATGGCTGCGATCCGACCACAGCAAGTACAGATCACAGCCGTGAATATGTGCCGCTTTTGATTTGCGGGCAGGGAGTTAAACAAAATATTGATTTGGGAATTAGATCCAGCTTTGCGGATTTGGGAGCCAGCATAGCGGAAATCTGGCAGGTGCCTTTGACCGCAGGAAAAAGCTTTTGGCCGCAGATTAAAAAATAAAGAACTTCTGAAATGCGAACAACGGATTTAATTTGGGGAATGGAAAATTGTCTGGATTATTCTAAATAAAATCCAGGCTCCAAGAATACCGACAAAGGCTCCGCTGCTGTCTATACAAACATCTCTCAGCTCTGATCCTCGATGATCTGCAAAAATTTGCAGAGCTTCATCCCCGGAAGCAGCTATTACTGCCAGAATAAAGGCCAGAGGAGCTTTAAATTTGATTCCGGACCAAATATTTTTAATGGCTGAATAGAGGAAAAAGCCCAGAACCATAAACTCCATAAAATGTCCGATTTTGCGGAAACGGCCGTTGGTCAAAGGAAGATCAAGGTGAAAATATTGCCAGAGAAACTGCTTTAAATGAGTCAGAATATTTAAAGTAAATTCTCGTGATTCGCCAACAGGCTGCATGGAATGAGTATAACAAAAGCCCAAAACAGCGATAACCGGAATCAGCCAAAGCAATTTGGCATAAGAATTTCTGCGTTTTGCTGGCTGCATAAACTCAACTCCTTTTACTTAATGCGTGAACTACTCCGACTTATAGAAGTCGGAGCTTCCTGCTTCAACCACTGCTGCATTGGCTATGATATCACATAGCGAAATGTCTTACACAATGTCCACAGGCGTATACGTTTGGGCTGCTTCGTCCCTACTGTAATTATTTAGTTATGCAGATTGTCCTGATACTCGCAATCCTTCCTGCAAGATATTGAGAGCTGCGTTTTGATCCCGGTCTATATGATAACCGCAATTGCAATCCATAACACGAATTTTCAGGTCTTTCATTTCAGGATGCAGTGTACCGCAGTTATGGCATATCTGACTCGATGGAAACCACTTATCGACCCTGACAAGATATTTACCTCTGTCAGAGAGCTTGT
>JAZRXK010000116.1:0-3814 GCA_045600185.1 Desulfocucumaceae bacterium | reverse complement strand
TCCGCTGCTCCGGGCGGCTTCCGCTGTCCGGGCATTAGCTTTGGTGGTACTGTTCATACCGATATAACCGGCAATAGCCGAGCAGACCGCCCCAACCAGGAAGGAAACAGCCGACTGCCAGCCCAAAGGCAGGTGGCTGCCTTCGCCAACTTCTACTACATAACCCAAAACCCACAGTAAAATAAAGACTACGGCAACAAAAGGAATCAAAGTTTTGTATTGCCGGTTCATATAGGCCATGGCCCCTTCCTGAACCGCAATTGACAAAGCTTTCATTTTATCGTTGCCCATGCTTTCTTTTAAAACCTGCATCATTGTTACCAGGGAAAACAGCAAAGCCAAAATCCCGGCACCAACGCCAAACCACGCTAAAGTAGTTTCCAAGACTAGTTAATCCTCCTTTTGATGTCCCATCGGAGCCTTAAAACAGGAAAAGGCTCATCAAGATGGACATAATTCCAAATAAAATAGCAATAACCATGGTAATTTTGGACAGTTTTTCGTCCAAGCCTTTTTTCTTGCCAAAAAAGGTTTCTGCACCACCGGCAATCGATCCGGACAATCCGGCACTTTTTCCGGATTGCAGCAAAATCGACGCAATAAGAGCAATGGATATAATTGCATAAAAAATCAGAAAAACGATTTGCCAGGCACTCAAGTTAAGTTCACCTCCTTCATACTTCCAGTATAGCATGATCCCTCAAATTAAGCAATTTTTGAACAATCATGCTTTGTATATGCTCTTCTGGTGCTTTTTTATTTAATACAATACAAAGCTTTTGAGCCGTCATACAGAGCAGCAGAACCCAGCTCTTCCTCAATTCTCAAAAGCTGATTGTATTTGGCCACCCGGTCAGTACGGGAAGGAGCCCCGGTTTTAATTTGACCGGCATTGGTAGCAACTACCAAATCGGCAATGGTTACATCTTCGGTTTCACCGGAACGGTGGCTGACTACGGCAGTATAACCGGCTTTTTTGGCCATTTCAATGGCATCAAGAGTTTCGGTCAGGGTTCCGATTTGATTGACCTTAATTAAAATGGAGTTGGCGGTTCCAGCCGCAATGCCTTTAGCCAGTCTTGCGGTATTGGTTACAAACAGATCGTCTCCCACAATTTGCAGGCGGCTGCCGGCTTTTTCGGTGAATAATTTCCAGCCGTCCCAGTCATCTTCTGCCAAGCCATCTTCAATGGAAAGAACCGGGTATTTATCCAGCAGATCCAGATAAAAATCCACCATTTCCGCTGAAGTCAGGGCTTTGTTTTCGCTGGCCAGATGATATTTGCCATCTTTATAAATTTCGGTGGCTGCCACATCAAGAGCCAATCCCACATCCTGACCCGGCTTGTAACCGGCTGCTTCAATGGCCTGAACAATAGCTGCCAGAGCTTCTTCATTGGAAGCCAAATCCGGAGCAAAACCGCCTTCATCGCCCACAGCAGTATTCAAGCCCTTGCCTTTCAAAACTTTTTTCAAAGAATGGAAAACTTCCGCTCCCATCCGCAAGGCTTCGGCAAAGTTTTTGGCTCCCACCGGCATAACCATAAATTCCTGAATATCTACATTATTATCAGCGTGTTTGCCGCCATTTAAAATATTCATCATGGGCACTGGCAATTTTTTGGCATTAACGCCGCCCAGATATTGGTACAGGGGCAGACCAACAGCTTCAGCGGCAGCTTTGGCACAGGCCAGAGAAACACCCAGAATGGCATTTGCTCCCAGTTTGCCTTTATTCGGAGTTCCGTCCAGTTCCAGCAAAATCTGGTCGATTTCCACCTGACAGGTGGCATCCAGACCGACAATTTCCGGAGCAATAAGATCATTGACATTTTTAACGGCAGTAGCTACACCTTTGCCCAAATAGCGGGGATTATCCGGATCCCGCAGTTCAACGGCTTCATAAGCCCCAGTGGAAGCTCCGGAAGGAACGGCAGCTCGTCCCAGGGTTCCGTCTTCCAGGATTACATCCACTTCCACCGTAGGGTTGCCCCTGGAATCCAAAATCTCTCTGGCATAAACATCAGTAATTGTGGTCATATAAAAACCTCCATTTTTGTAATTATGATATGTCATTTATCCAAAGATAGCACATTTTCCAACAAAATTCAAGCCATTAAATTAACTCTGCTCAATTTTTTCTGCTGAATTTTCTACCTGCAGGGCATCTCGCCACAAGCGTTCCAGATGATAAAATTCCCTTTCTTCCTCCTGAAAAATATGCACAATTAAATCGCCATAATCCATCAGGATCCAACGGCCTTCCCGCAAGCCTTCCATGCGGGGGTGCAGGGCAGTTTGCTTTTTCAGCTCATCCTCCAGATTTTCCGCCAAGGCCTGAACATGCACAGAAGAGCGGCCGCTGGCAATAATAAAATAATCCGCCAGGCTGGAAATCTTTTGAATATCCAGAACAACCAGGTTAAAAGCTTTTTTATCTTCTAAAATTTTTACGGCCAGATCAGTCAAAGCCTTTGGATTCAAAATATAATTCCCTCCTTCATTGCTTTTTATTTATATTTCAGATAATCTCTATTTCTGTACCACAGTTGATTCCAGACTGTCAGCATATCCGGATGAATGGGTTGCCTGCGATTGATATAATACTGCATGGTATGCTGCAAACAGACGGTCATGCCTTCGGCCAGATTTTTAAAGGCCGTATTGCGAACTTCTTCCACTCCCGGATAACTGCGGCCATCTGCACACTTATCAGCCAGAAACAGCACTTTATCCAATTTGTCCATAAAAGGAGTGCCTGTGGTATGGGCAGAAATAGCCCGCAAAATATCTGCATCCAGAACTCCAAAGTAATCCCGGCAAACCACTGCTCCGACCTGACCATGCAGTAAAACCGGAATATCCCGTTCCAGTTCTCCCACCATCATTTGATTGGCCTGAGCCACATTCATAAGCTGCTTATCAGTATAATCCCTGGCACAATCATGCAGAAGTCCGGCTATTTTGGCTTTTTCCGGATCCACGCCATGGATGCGAGCCAACTCTTCGGCCAGTTCACTGACATGCAGGCTGTGACTGAATCTTTTGGAACTGATCAGGCCTTTTAAAGCTTCTGTCATTTCGTTTAAATCATACATAATTAATCTTCTCTTTCTTAGCGACTCCAATTCCCAAATCGGTTTAGTCGTTTTATTTTTATTATATAAAAAAAATACCTTAATAGGAATAGTTTCCTTAAAGGTATTTTAAAAAAATTTAGATTTTGCCCAAAACTTTAAACCACGGCTGAATTTTCTTTTTGTCTGGCTTCGTTGACTGTAATCAGCCGCCCATTTAATTCAGCTCCGTTTAAGGCTTCAATCATGCGGCAGGCATCCTGTTCAGCCACCTCCACAAAACCAAAGCCTCTGGAACGACCGGTCTGGCGATCCATAATAATTCGGGAATCCAAAACTTCTCCATAGGGAGCAAAAAAGTTTTCCAGTTCGGTTTCCCGAACTGCCCAGGGCAAATTCCCCACATACAAAGTCAAATCTCTCACCTCATTTTTCAAAATATTTCCCTTTAAGTATATGCTTTCCGGAAAAAAATATACCTCGTTTTTTCCAAATCAATTTTCACAATCCAGACTGTCCTTCATCTCCGGCTTTTTTTAAAGAAGTGGGTGGCAGTTCACAAATATATTAAGTTATCTTTTTTCTTTATTTTCTTTTTGATTCTAATCACTGGATTAGCATTACACCTGGTTGTTGGATTAGTAAAATTGAGCTGCCAGACCAGGGTCAGCAGACTTTATGGCAATTCAGGGAATATCAACCTGCTGATTAGATATTGCAGTTATAAGATGCTAAAT
>JAZRXK010000115.1:0-18354 GCA_045600185.1 Desulfocucumaceae bacterium | reverse complement strand
AGTTAAAACTATGCGTTGAGCAGTTCCCTCGTCCGGATTTTGATCCTTATCCATAATTTTCCTCCACTTGAATTTTATTTGCTAAATTTTGTCAGAATCTGCTTGAAGTATTTTTTGATCAAATTGCAAGACCTGATTAGCCCGGTTCAGGATGTCCGGCCAGATCCTCTGACCTTCTCTGGACAGACAGGCCGGAAAAACTTTTGTTTCCTGATTGGCCTCCAACCATAAAGCCAAAGAAGTTGGACGCACCGCCAAAGCTTCCAGCAAAGCTTCACTGAGTTCCGAAATCTGCCAGATTTCCGGATGTTCCAGCCAGATATTGGTTCCGCCTGGAGAATTTAAAAGTCTGATCAAAGCCAAAGCTGCAATTTGAGCGGTTTCTTCAGCCAGAATATCCCGCAAAACCTGGCTGTCATATTCATCTTTTTGCAAAGTCAAATTGGCTTTTTGGTTTTGGCTTAAAACCAGAAGTTCATTCAAATAGTTAACCATTTCCCAAAGCTGTTCATTTTTGAGATTATGCTGAAAAGAATTGTGCAAAATAGAAAATAAAACTCCCCATTCCTTTTC
Source organism: Desulfocucumaceae bacterium (assembly GCA_045600185.1). Lineage (GTDB taxonomy): Bacteria > Bacillota > Desulfotomaculia > Desulfotomaculales > Desulfocucumaceae > CATZDY01. The sequence continues at coordinate 17,781 of JAZRXK010000115.1, read as the reverse complement.
TTTTCGCAAAGCTGTAAAAATTTCTGCCCGATCAGAGTGTTTCTCCAGATAAAAACAGCTTTCATTTTCCAAAGCTGCCATCAGCTTAACCAGCTTTAAAAGTTTTTCTTTATCCTCTTCCTGATACATTCGAGCAGCTATTTGCATATTTAGCCAGTAATTTTGACGAACGATTTCCGGATAATTTTGCAGCAGAAAATTTTCTGCTTTTATGTATAGCCCTTCCTCTTTGATTTTTGTTTTTTCCAAAACTTCCCTGATTGACAGATCTGAAAAGTTTTCCGCTTGTTTCTTAGCCAAAATGACACCTCGCTTACTAAAATTATTCAAATTGATTATATCAGTTTCAGCAAAATTGAACAAGGGAAAAAGAAGCTTTTAACAGGAAACAATTTTGAAAAACACATTCAGATTAGCCCGGCAAAACAGCCAGCAGTTTATCAGGATTTAGCCTGCCTGAAAAGAGTTTCAAAAAACATTTGATTCGGCGGGAAAAATGTGCTACTGGAACAGAGAAGCGGTTACTTGCTGAATCAGCCTGAAACTGAATATACAGTAGGGATGGAATAGCCCAAACTCATACGCCTGTGGACATTGTGTAAGACTTGAGCTAACGATTATGTTAGCCAGGCAGTAGTGATTGAAGCAGGAAGCTCCGACTTCTATAAGTCGGAGTAGTTCACTTTACAATCGTCCTCTGGGGCCGCCTACATTTTGAAAGGCAGAATTAAAATCCCGATATAATTTTTTATAGTCGGCAGTTCTATGCCATTTTTTAACAAAGTCAGCAGGTAAATCACTTCGCAGGCTTACCTTATCCCAACCACCCGGCCAGGGGTAAGCATAATAAGGAACGGCAAGACCCCGAATATACACCACTTGAGGCAGTCTGCCTTCCAGACGAGCCACAAAAGCCCGGTGCATACCATCACAAATAAGAGGCTGAATGCTGCCATCAGCTTCAAAAGATTCCTCAATAATAACAGGCAGAACATCAACTGGTTCATTTGGAACATCTTCCCGCCAGATGGTTACATAGCCGTTTAATTCAAACAAATCCACTCCTTGTTCTTGCAAAGCCCAACGCAATTCCCGAATTTTCTGTACCTCCTGTTTCAAGACATAAGATTGAGGCGGGATCAAAAAATCCGTATGCAGTTTAATCAGAGAAATAATGCAGTCCTGATAAACCAACTGTTTCGGATTTTGCATAAGGGAAACCTGCCGCAATTTTTCGAATAATTCCTCCAAGCTATGTTTTTCTACTTTAACTAACCGCATATTCTTACCTCCAGAATTCAATTTTTTTCTGCAAGCTTTTCAGGGAATCCACAATTACATCCGGTCTGCTCCATTCACCCAACAAAATTTTCTGCATGGCTGTCACTTCTTTTTCCGGACGACGCAAAAGCCAGATGGTCTGCACTGACAGCGTTTGAGCCGGTCTTAAATCATTTTCATAGCTGTCTCCCACCATCCAAACCTGTTCTGATCCCAAATGCTCCAAAGCAATTTGCAAAAGCCTGGGAGAAGGCTTTTTCCATCCCTCCCGAAAGCTTAAAGCAGCAAAATCAACCATTTGAACAATTTCCGGACAAGTAGCCTGAAAAGAACGATAATAAGGAGCCCAAATATTCGATACCAGGCCGATTTTAAAGCCCCGTTCTTTCAAAATTCGAATCAAACTGACAGATCCAGCAATTTTCCGAGTACAGTTTTCCTGATCCTGCCAGAGCTGTTCAATTAAATTTACCTGTTCGACAGAAAGGGAATAAATCCTGTGCAAAGCTTCAAGCAGTTCCGAAACCTCAGCAAAGTTTTGACACATAATCAAATGAGCAATTCGTTCTCTTTCTGATCGATCCAATTTCATAATTTGACAAAGCTGCTGAATGGGAGAAACCTTTGGCCCGTCAATCAATGTTGCTCCAATATCAAACAAAAATGCTTTCAAAATATTTGCTCCTTTATCTCAGGGGTTTGGTTTTAAACATGTTTAAACATTTTTGGAACTCTGTTTATTAAACAGTTGGAAAAATTCTTTCCAGCTCTTATTTTTTTTACGCAGCAAAATCCAGACCAAAGCTGTAAGCATGGGTAAACAGATCCCCAAATACTGTTTATAATCCGCAGACTGCACCAGCAAATTATAGCTGGCGTGATAGGTAGCCGCCAGACATAACAAGGCAAAGGTTCCGGTATAAGCCAGTTTTTTTTGGGTGCGTACCTCATTCAGCCCAAAACCCACCAAAGCAGTACAAAGACCGTGCATAAAGCCAGTTGAAAAACCTCGAATTACCACAAACCACAAATCTTGAGAACCATATTTAGCTATATAGCAGCAATTCTCCAAAGTAGCAAAACCAATCCCTGTTGCTACAGCCGCAGCAAAAATTTGATTAGGAGACAAACGAAAAAGATAGGCATAAAACAATAAAGGCAATAATTTCAAAAGTTCCTCGCAAATCGGAGCCAATAAAACCGAGGCTTCCTTGATAGAGTAATTAAGCCAGTCAGCCAAAACCAGATTCAGACTTCCGGAGAGCAGACAAACTGCCATACCCACAATCAGAAATAAATTTAACCTTCTGGCTTCTCCTGAAAGCAGTAAAAACATCAAAGTCAAAGGAGCAGCCAGACAAACAAAAATATTTTCTATATCATATACCAACGCTCCAGCCCCCTGATCGCTGCTGGCAGTAAAAATAAAACAGCAGCCAAAGTCAGCCATTCCACAATGTATTGCACCCAAAACCAATCATGTAATGCACAGGACAATTTAAAGGTTTCCAAAAAGATAAAAGTGGTAACAATAGCATGATAAGGCCGCAGAAGCCGAATAAAGCCATCCTCAATATCCGGCACAATCAGCATTTTAAACGCATAATAACCTGTTGCTGATAAAAACAGACCATACATACAGCTAAGACCAATGGAAGCACCGGAATAACAATTCCAAATCACCATCAGCCAGACCAGAACAACAACCAATAAACCTCCCAGACGATAAGGACTCATATTTTCGGAAGCAGCATTAGCAAGTCGATCCAAAGCTCCAAAATCTGCTGAAAACAGGAAAAGATAAAAGCCCCAAAGGGACAAGTCCTCCACCGAAAAATTATTGAGAGATTTATTTGCAACCCACCAATACAAAACTGCAAAAAGACGAGCCAGAATGATGCAAGCCAAAGCTCCGCCCAAAATTTTCAAAAACATAAATTCTTTTTTTTGATATATGTACTTCAAGAGTAAAAAACCGCTGACAGTTAAAACCAGGACATCAATTACATTATTGGTAATCTTATAGTAAGAATACAAAGAAATAACATATCCCAAAGCAGAAATTGCAACTAAAACAGCCGTTATCAACCAATATTTTCTTTCGATCACTTCACACCTCATTGACATCCGGTGGCCAGAACACCACTTTCAGAGCGTGATTGAGCAAAAAATCAATTCCTTCCGAACTGCCCTTAAAATCCCGTTTAACCACCACTTTTCCTATGCCGCAGCTTACAATCAGCTTGGCACAAGTCAGACAAATATCAGCATTAACATACAAAGTGGCTCCTTTGATGGCCAAACCTCTTTTGGCACACAGGCAAATAGCATTTTGTTCAGCATGAACGCAAGGCTTATAATCTTCCCGTCCAGCCAGATCTTTAAGACAATGGCCGGTATCACAACAATGAGCATCCTGGCTGACCACACCATTATAACCATGAGAAATAACCCGTTGTTCAACTACAATTACTGCTCCCACCTTTTTTCGTAAACAGGTAGAACGCTTGGAAACTATCTCCACTATGTCCATGTATATCTCATCAAAAGACGGTCTGACCATTCAAATTCACCCCTTATTTTGTGGATCAGTTAATCCTCTATTTATACAAAGGATATTTTTCACACAAAGCTTCGGCTAATTCCTTAGCTTGTTTCATTTTGGCCGCATTTTCGCCATAGCTTAAAGTCAAATCCATAATTTCCCCAATAATCAGCATATCTTCTTCTACCAGGCCTCTGGTGGTAACTGCCGGAGTACCTACCCGAATTCCGCTGGTAATCGTAGGTTTTTCCGGATCAAAGGGAACCGCATTTTTATTGACGGTAATTCCAACTTGATCCAGGCGTTCTTCTGCTTCCTTACCAGTAATATTTTTGCTCCGCAGATCCACCAGCATCAAATGATTGTCCGTACCTCCGCTTACCAGATCAAAACCCTTGTCCACCAGATATTGAGCCAGAGTTTTGGCATTTTTAACAATCTGCTCCTGATAAGCTTTAAATTCGGGTTTCAAAGCTTCGGCCAAGGCTACCGCTTTTCCGGCAATAACATGCATCAGAGGACCGCCCTGAATTCCCGGAAAGACTGCTTTATCAATGGCTGCTGCATATTCCTGCCGACACAGGATCATGCCGCCTCTGGGACCTCTTAAGGTTTTATGGGTAGTAGTTGTTACAATATCAGCATAGGGAACGGGACTTACATGCAGGCCAGCCGCCACCAGACCGGCAATATGAGCCATATCCACCATTAAATAAGCTCCGCATTCCCTGGCAATTTCGCCCAGACGGGGAAAATCAATTTCTCTGGGATAAGCACTGGCTCCGGCCACAATCATCTGAGGTTTATTTTCCAAAGCCACCTGACGCAGTTTATCATAATCAATTCGTCCGGTTTCTTTTTCCACTCCATAGGCCAAGACATTAAAGTATTTTCCGGAAATATTGGCTTTGCTGCCGTGGGTCAAGTGACCGCCATGAGCCAGATTCATACCTAAAATGGTATCGCCGGGCTTTAAGAGAGCATAATAAACCGATAAATTAGCCTGAGCTCCGGAATGGGGCTGCACATTAACATGTTCGGCTCCAAAAATCTTTTTGGCTCTTTCAATGGCCAGAGCTTCCGGAATATCCACGCATTGACAGCCGCCATAATAGCGTTTTCCCGGATAGCCTTCTGCATATTTGTTGGTTAAAACCGAACCCTGAGCTTCCATAACCGCTTTGCTGACAATGTTTTCGGAAGCGATCAATTCCAAGGTATTTCTTTGGCGGTTCAGCTCCATTTCCAGAGCATCAAAAACCTCCCGATCCACATCCCGCAAATTGTCCATTAAATTCATGTAAAAAACCCCCTGTAAATTATTTAATCCCATTTTCAACAGCTTGAATCTTATCCAGGCGACAACTATGCCGACCGCCTTCAAATTCACTGGCCAGCCAGACCCGAACAATTTCCAAAGCCAGTCCCACACCTATAACCCGTTGTCCCAGGGTCAGAATATTGGCATCATTATGTTCCCGGCAGGTATGAGCCGTAAAAACATCATGACACAAAGCTGCCCGGATTCCCGGCACTTTATTGGCAGTTATAGCTACTCCAACTCCGGTACCGCAGCAAATAATTCCTCTTTGACACTCGTTGTTTTTCACCGCCAGAGCTGCTTTTAAAGCATAATCCGGATAATCCACCGATTCTTCAGAGTCAGTTCCCAGATCCAGACAGTCCCAGCCCTCTTTCCTCAAATAATTTAAAATTTCGGTTTTCAGCCGGTAGCCTCCATGATCGGAAGCCAGTGCAATTCGCAAAATTATTCACCCCGTTTCCAAATATGCCGGATCTTCTACAAAACCACCTTTTTTTCCTTTGCAAAATCAGGCCGACAAAAATAATTTCTTAATCAACAGGCCAATCATTTCTTCCAGCCAGTCGGCACAGACTTTATAGGCCAATTCATCCTGGCCAAAAGGATCAATAACCTCATTGCCCCAACCCACATAGCGACCCAGAGTAAAAACCTGATCTTTTTTTTCCGGAAAGGCCAGCAGAATTTCATCTTTTTGACGCTGAGCCATAGTTAAAATCAAGTCCGCTTCCCAAATCCAGGCAGCCTTCAGCATGGTGGAACGATGCCCCTGTAAGTCAATACCTCTTTGTTTCATAACTTCAATGGCTCCATCTGAAGCCCAATAGCCATTTTGAGCCTGAGTTCCTGCTGATTTAAATTCAGCTTTATCCTGCAAACCAGCCTCTTTCAAAGCTTTTTTGGCCAAAGCTTCTGCCATGGGACTGCGGCAGGTGTTGCCGGTGCAGACAAATAAAATTTTCTTTTTCTCCATTGCTGACTCCCTCTTTAAAATACTTAACCTCCTTCAATTATAACCTTCTATACTTTAAAAGAAAAGCTTTATTCCAATAATCATCAAGACTATTCCACTTAGAATTTCGGCTTTATTCCCAATTACTCGACCAATAAATTTGCCCAGCATCAGGCCGGAAAAGGTCATTAAACCCGCCAGACCGCCAAATAATAAAACTGATGTCAACAAATTAACGCCCTGAGTACCCAAAGTAAATCCCACACTCAAAGCGTCCAGGCTGACGCTGAAGGCCAGAACCAGCAAACCCCAGGTATTTAAAAGAATAATTTGTTTTTCCTGTTTCCGACAAGCTTCCCAAAGCATTTTCCCGCCCAGATAAAGCAAAATTAAAGCTCCCAGAAGAGAAGCTATCTGCCCAATATATTTTCCGGCCAATTCTCCAATCTCAAAGCCGATTAAAGGCATGACAATGTGGAAAATTAAAACTGTTCCACTGACCAGCCAGATTTGAAACCTCAGAATTCCATTCATTCCCAAAACCAGACATAAAGAAAACGCATCCGTTCCCAAAGCTACAGCCAACGCAAGCAAAGTTAACAGACTCAAACAAAGTTCACCTCTAATCCAGTCTGATAATCTGGGCTGCCGCTTTCCGCAGACGATTTTCCGCAGCCAGCCCCAAACCCTGGGGTTCCAGGCCTTCCACCAAAATTAAATCCACTTCCAAACGATCCATTTCCCGCAAAGCCGCATATAAAGCCGCTGATCTTTGAGCCGGCGAATCGCTGCCGCTGCTCAAGAAGACTGCTTCCGGCGGATAAAACCTCTGATTTTGAGCCAATCCCCAAATGCCTACTTTCTGTCCCTTCTGTCCGGCTTCTCTGGCTTTGCAGGCAATAGCTGCCGGAATTTTGTCCAACGAGCCTTCCCATAAAATCAAGGGAGCTTTGGGAGCATAGTGCCGATATTTCATACCTGGAGACAAAGGCTTTTGCTTCATTGGTTCAGTCTGAAAAATAGTAGCATCCAAAGCAACCTGTCCGGTCAAATTGCGAATTTGTTCCGGAGTAATGGCTCCTGGTCTTAAAATTATCGGTACTTCTCCCCGCACATCCAGCACCGTAGATTCCAAACCGATTGCACAAGCTCCGCCGTCCACAACAGCTTCAATTTTCCCCTGTAAATCATCCCAAACATGTTGAGCGGTTGTCGGGCTGGGATGGCCGGATAAATTGGCACTGGGAGCCGCTACCGGTACTCCGCTGGCACGAAGTAAGGCCAAAGCCACCGGGTGATTGGGCATTCTCAGCCCCAGGCTATCCAAACCGGCAGTAACCACCGGGCTGATTATATGCCGATTTTCCACAATTAAGGTCAAAGGACCCGGCCAAAAATTGCGAGCCAGTTTCCAGGCCAGAGCAGAAATATTTTGGCCATATTCTTCCATTTGAGCCAAATCATAAATATGGGTAATCAAAGGATTATCCTGAGGCCGTCCTTTAGCCTGAAAAATTCTGGCCACCGCCTGCCCATCCAGAGCATTAGCCCCCAAACCGTAAACCGTTTCGGTGGGAAAAGCCACCAGCTTGCCTTCCCGCAAAAATCTTCCGGCTTCAGGCGGCAGCTCCTGATTCTGCACCGGCCATAAAAAAGTTTTCATCCTTTAATCCCCCAAAAAATTCTTTCCTGTTCAGCCCAATCCAACTCCACACCAGTCGTCCAATTTTGGCCAATCTTCTGTTGCAGCAGTTTTCCCTGTCCGTTCATAATCTCCAGCAGCAGCAGTCCTCCTGGACGCAAATATTTTTCGGCTTGCTCCAAAAGTCGATAATAAAGCTGCAAGCCGTCAATTCCACCATCCAGAGCCAAAAGCGGTTCAAAATCTCGTACATCCCGCATCAGTCCGGCAATCTGTTCACTGGGAATATAAGGCAGATTGGCGATTATCAAATCCAGAGAGCAGGTTTCCGGCCAGTTTGTCAACAAATCATTTTTCTGAAGTTTAACCCGATCCTGCAAGCCTAATTTTTTTCGATTTTTTGCGGCTATCTCCAAAGCTGCCGACGAAATATCCAGACCCCAAATCTGCATTTGGGGAGCATAAAAGGCCAGGCTCAGGGCAATAGCTCCGCTGCCGGTTCCCACATCTACAGATCGAAGTGTATTTTTTCCAGCAGCAAAGGCCAGAGCTTTCTCCACCAAAAGTTCTGTTTCCGGACGAGGAATTAAAACAGCCGGACTGACTTCCAATTCCAGACCCATAAATTCCTTTTTACCTAATAAATAAGCAGTTGGTTCGCCTTTTATACGCCGTTCCAGAAGTTTTTGACAGGCATTTCCCAATTCAATTTCATCTTCTGAATGGGCATAAAGCCAAACCCGATCACAACCCAAAAGTCCGGCCAATAAAACCTCTGCCTCCAGACGGGGATTATCTATTTTATTCGACTGTAAAAAAGCGGATGCTGAAAATAGCAACCGCTCAATGGAATTTTTCATTTATTCGTCCACCGCTTTTAAACGTTCACTTTGATAAGAAGCAACCAAAGCGTCAATAATTTCGTCCAGATTACCCAGCAAAATTTCCGGCAGGCGGTGGACAGTCAAACCAATTCGGTGATCCGTAACCCTGGCCTGGGGAAAATTATAAGTTCGAATTCTTTCGCTGCGATCCCCGCTGCCCACCTGAGATTTGCGAGCAGAAGCAATTTCCTGGCGTTGTTCTTCCTGAATTTTATCCAGAATTCTGGCTCGCAGAACTCGCATGGCTTTATCTTTATTTTTATGCTGGCTTTTTTCATCCTGACAGCTTACAACAATTCCGGTGGGAATATGGGTCAGGCGAACTGCTGATTGGGTGGTATTAACACATTGACCTCCCGGACCTGTAGCACAAAACAGATCAATGCGAATATCATTCGGGTTAATATCCAGTTCCACTTCTTCCGCTTCCGGCAAAACTGCCACCGTAGCAGCAGAAGTATGGATTCTGCCCTGCGACTCGGTAGAAGGAACCCGCTGCACCCGATGAGTTCCGCTTTCAAACTTGAGCAGGCTATAGGCTCCTTTGCCTTCCACCATAAAGCTGACTTCTTTAAAGCCGCCAATATCTGTATAGTTGGTATTCATAATTTCCGTTTTCCAACCCTTGCGTTCAGCAAAACGGGTATACATTTTAAATAAATCGGCAGCAAACAAAGCGGCTTCTTCTCCACCCGTACCCGCCCGAATTTCCACCAGAACATTTTTATCGTCATTGGGATCTTTGGGCAAAAGCAGGATTTTTAATTTGGCGGTTAATTCTTCCTGCTTCTGATTTTGTTCAGCCAATTCCAACTCCAGCATTTCTCTAAAATCCGGATCCGGTTTATCCGCCAGCAATTCTTTAGCTTCCTCGCCATCCGCCATAGATTTTTTCAGTTCCCGATAAGCAGCCACAATTTCACTTAAATCCGAATGACCTTTAACATATTGCTGCCACAGGGAATTATCTGCAATAATTGAAGGATCGGCAATTTTTTGTTCCAAATCCTCATAACGCTGCTCAATTCCAGCCAATTTTTCTAACATACATTTTCTCCTTCCCGATAAGCCGCTTTAAAAGCGGCGATAGCGACTTCAACCTGTTGATCATCCGGTTCATTGGTAGTCAGCTTTTGTACCCAGCGACCAGGAGCCAATAAAAAACAAAAGCTTTTCCTGTCAATCAATTTGGCGGAGTATTTCAATAGCTCATAAGAAATTCCAGCAATAACCGGCAGAAGGCAAATTCGATAAACGATGGCTTTCCACAAGACATCATAATCAATAAAACAAAAAACAAAAATAGTCAAAATCATGACAATCACAATAAAACTGGTTCCGCAGCGAGGATGAAAGGTAGGATATTTCTGAACTTTTTCAACTTTCAGTTCTTCTCCGGATTCATAGGCATTGATTACTTTATGTTCAGCTCCATGGTATTGAAAAACCCGCTTAATATCCTGTATTTTGCCAATCAGGAAGACATAAGCCAAAAACAAACCCAAGCGAACTATTCCTTCGATCACATTTTTCAATAAGTTGCTGTCAATATAATCCTGGGTTAAGGAAGCTGCTCCGGTGGGCAAAGCTACAAAAAAAACTGCCGCCACCGCAAAAGCAATAATAAAAGTCAAAGCCATACTCCAGGGACTTAATTCTTCTTCTTCACCCAGAGCCTGGTTTGCTGAATAATTTAAAGCCTCGGTACCAATTACCAGGGAATTGATCAAAGAAACCACTCCCCGCACCAAAGGCAGCTTAAAAAATTTATAGCGGCGAACCAGCAGATTGACTTCCTTTTCATCCACTTCAATTTTGCCTTCCGGCAATCTCACAGCAATCGCCCGACTTTGGGGACCCATCATCATAACACCTTCAATAACTGCCTGTCCGCCATATTGAAACTTAGCCATTATCTCCCTCCTCGCTTTATGGAAATAGCAGAGCATGGCTCTGCTATTTTATTTCCTTTTTTAAAGTTTTGATCATACAAGGTAATTCTCAATTTATTTAAGACCATATTTTTTGCGGAAACGATCAGCCCGGCCGCCGACTTCAATGCTTCTTTGGGAACCGGTATAAAAAGGATGACATTTGGAACAAATTTCAACCTTTAATTCTTTTTTAGTGGAAAGTACTTCAAAAGTTTCGCCGCAAACGCAACTAACTTTAGCCAGATTCATAGTTGGATGGATACCGTTTTTCATGCAAATTCACCTCTTTCTTATTGACTTGAAAAAGTTATTCGGTCAAAATAAGCTAAACTCATAAAAAACATTATACCACATTAGCTTTGACCTTCGCAACATTTAATTTCAGATTTTGATCAGACTTGGGGTGAAAATTTTCAAGATCAGCATGGTTTAGAGTACCAGACCCGGAAGAAAGCCGACAGTCAGTAGATCCTGTCGGCTTTTGAATATTTCTGCTTCTTAATGACATCCGCCTCCGCAGGAAGAGCAGCAGCCGGAAGAGCAGCTGCCATCTCCTTCACAGCCATTATTCCCACTGATAGCCTTATAAATAATCTGATTAATACCATCCAGCATTTTTTCAAAATTCTGCTGGGCATGGTAATAAGCCAAAACCTTCGGATTTTCCATCATTCTTTTTTCAATATCAGCAATTTCTGCTTTTTGTTCTGAAGTCAACTGAACCCCATTGTGAGTTAATTCGACAAACCGCTGTTGTTTCTGATTAAATTCATCCACCAAAGCAGCAGCAGCCGCATCAGACATCATTTGCTCCTGAGTAGAACGCATATCAGCCAACTCCTGAGATTCCGTAATAGCTTTACCCAATTCCTGAGCTATTTCGATTACAGACATTTTAAATCCACCTCCTTGTATTCAATTTTAATAATTCCCTGTTTTTTTAGTTTTCCCTGCCGTCTGGCAAATTTATTTTACTTTCGGCAAACCAGCAAAACCAACTGCCAAATCAGCTTCACTGGGAACAAAGTCCGACATGGATCCATTATGAAATTTTTCATAAGCCATCATATCAAAATAACCTGTGCCTGTCAAACCAAAGACAATATTTTTGCTTTCGCCGGTTTCCCGGCATTTTTTCGCTTCGTCCAAAGCCACTTTAATGGCATGACTGCTTTCCGGAGCTGGCAGAATACCTTCCACTCTGGCAAATTCTTCTGCTGCGGCAAAAACAGCAGTTTGTTCCACAGCACGGGCTTCAATCAAACCATCATGATATAATTGAGATACAACAGCACTCATACCATGATAACGCAGACCTCCCGCATGATTGGAAGAAGGAATAAAGCCGCTGCCCAGGGTATACATTTTGGCCAAAGGACAAATTCTGCCGGTATCGCAATAATCATAGGCAAATTTCCCTCTGGTTAAGCTGGGACAGGAAGCCGGTTCCACCGCTATAAATTGATAATCAGCTTCTCCCCTTAATTTTTCTCCCATAAAGGGAGCAATCAGGCCGCCCAGATTGGAGCCGCCTCCGGCACAGCCAATAATCATATCCGCTTTAACTCCATATTTATCCAAAGCAGCTTTGGTTTCCAAACCAACCACAGTCTGATGCAGCAAAACCTGAGATAAAACACTGCCCAAAACATAACGATAACCTTCCGTAGTGACGGCTTTTTCCACCGCTTCCGAAATAGCACAGCCCAAAGAACCGCCGGTTCCCGGATGTTCAGCCAGAATTTTTCTGCCCACTTCCGTGCTTTCCGAAGGAGAAGGAGTAACCGCAGCTCCAAAAGTCCGCATGACTTCCCGCCGGAAGGGTTTTTGCTCATAGGAAACCTTAACCATATAAACCTGACAATCCAGATTTAAATAAGAACAGGCCATAGATAAGGCCGTTCCCCATTGTCCGGCTCCGGTTTCAGTAGTAACCCCTTTCAAGCCCTGGGCTTTGGCATAATAAGCCTGAGCAATAGCCGAATTCAGCTTATGACTGCCGCTGGTATTATTGCCTTCAAATTTATAATAAATATGAGCCGGGGTTTGCAGTCTTTCTTCCAGACAATAAGCTCTGATCAAAGGAGAAGGACGATACATTTTATAAAACTTGCGAATGAGTTCCGGAATTTCAATATAAGCATCAGTTTCGTTTAATTCCTGTTCAGCCAGTTCCCGGCAGAAAACCTGACTTAATTCGTCCAGAGTGCTGGGCTGCAAGGTAACAGGATTTAAAAGCGGAGCCGGCTTATTGATCATGTCTGCCCGCACATTATACCAGCTTTGCGGCATTTCATTTTCTTCCAGATAAATTTTATAAGGGATCATTTTCAATTTTTGTGCTGCCCTGCAATTTCCGGCAGCTTCTCCTTTCCCAAATTTTCCTGCAGGATTTTTTCTTTTTCAATCAGCTTCAGACCTTAACCTGATGCAGAATTCTATTTTCAGGGTTAACTTTCATAAGGCAATTTAACTTTTTTAAGTTCTGGTTACACTCCTTTCTACGGGAGCGAAATAAAAAACCTCTCGTCCCGCAATTTTCTCAGAATTGCTGGGACAAGAGGATTATTCTCCTGCGGTGCCACCCGGCTTGACATGATCAGCATGTCCTCTCATGGTCTACCAACATAGACCGGTTGTTGATAACGAAGAAACCTTCTCCGTCGCCCCTACTTTAACTTCGGTTTGCCCTCAAAAGCCCATTCTCTGGTTTTTTCGTATCCCTTTTCCAGCCTGCAAGGGACTCTCTGCAACGAAAAGCCGTCCAGATACTTACACTTTATCCTCGGTTTAACAGTGTTATTTTAACATTCCATTTTCCACTTTGTCAAGCCCAAACTTTTTGCCTTACCAGGAATAACGGCCATTGTTCAAATGAGCCTTATAGCGTTCCAAACCTTCTTTAATGGATCTGGCTCGTGATTCTCCAATACCTTCCACTGCATCCAAATCTTCCAGAGAAGCTGCCAGAATATTGGGCAGAAAATGAAAATGATTCACCAGATTTTGCGTCACCACATAAGGCAGGCGGGGAATTTTATCCAGCAGGCGATAGCCTTTGGGATAAACCGGCTGATCCAACATTTCATTGCTGCCGGAGAAGCCCAAAGCCCGGCCAATTCGCACCAGATCCAGCAAATCTTCCGAAGGCCAACTGGCAATTATATCCATAACATCCTTGGCCGTTTTACCTTCCTGCAAAGTACCATAATCCCGAATCACCAGTAAGCCTTCCTGTTCCACATTAACAGTTAATTCTTCCATCTGCATGGTAATCAGGCGGCCTTCACTGCCCAATTCGCTGATATAGCCTTCCAGTTCCTTAACCACTCTTCGCACCATTTCCACCCTTTGAATAACCTGAACAGCATCAAAAAGTGAGGAGGAACTTTCAAATTCCAAAAGCCCCAATTTACCTACCGTTCTGTTTAAAACGCTTTTATATTTCTCCAGAGTCTGCACAGCCTGATTAGCTTCTGCCAGAACCAGGCCGGGATTCCGCAGAACATAATGAAGACTGCCTTTATAAAGCGTAATTATCTTGCGGCGTTTGGAAACGGAAATTACCAGAGAATTGGTTTGCAAAGCCACCCGTTCAGCGGTTCGGTGCCGGATTCCGGTTTCCACGGAAGGAATATTCAAGTCAGGAATCAACTGAGCATTGGCAAATAAAATCTGCTTTAAATCTCTGGAAAGAACAATGGCTCCGTCCATTTTGGCCAATTCATATAAATTAGCTGGAGTAAAAGCCGCATTAACTGCAAATCCACCTTCTACAATCGACAAATATTGATTATCTTCCAAAACAAAAATCAAGGCTCCGGTCTGAGCCTGCAAAATATTTTCCAAACCTTTTCTAAAAGCTGTTCCGGGAGCTACCGTTCGCAAAACCCGTAATAAACTTTTCTCCAATCTATTTCACTTCCTTTTTCCCTGAACCTCCTGACTGGAGTATCAATTACTGTATTTTTAGACTGCGGCAGCATCGTTTTTGTTCGCTGATTGCAAATCAAATTTCAAAAGCTTTTTGAATGGCTTCGCTTAAATTAGACACTGCTTCAATTTCCAAGTCCGGTTTAAAACTGCTTTTATTCTTTTGGCGGGGCAAAATTACTCGTTTAAAGCCCAGGCGAACAGCTTCTGAAAGTCTTTTTTCCCAATGACTAACCGGACGAATTTCTCCAGTCAATCCAATTTCGCCCAAAACAATTAAATCTGAAGGCAAAGGACGCTCCCGCAGGCTGGAAACCAAAGCCAGAGCAATGGCCAAATCTGCTGCAGGCTCCGTCAGGCGAACTCCTCCGGCGGCATTAACATAAGCATCCTGACCATTTAAGCCCAGACCAAGTTTTTTTTCCAAAACAGCCAAAATCAAAATTACCCGATTATAGTCCAGGCCGGTCGTCATTCGACGGGGAGTACCGAAGCCGGTAGGTGAAACCAAAGCCTGAATTTCCACCAGTAAAGTTCGGCTGCCTTCCAAAGTCGGTATTACCACCGAGCCGAACACCGGACAATCATTATGTTCAGTTAAAAAAAAACGGGAAGGATTGTCCACTTCTGCCAGTCCCTCCTCGAACATTTGAAAGACTCCGATTTCACTGGTAGAACCAAAGCGATTTTTGACCGCCCGCAAAATCCGAAAGGCATAATGATTTTCCCCTTCAAAATAAATCACGGTATCCACCAAATGCTCCAAAATTCGAGGGCCGGCCAAAGCTCCCACTTTGGTAACATGACCCACCAGACAAATGGCAATATTTTCGGTTTTGGCCAGAGAAAGCATTTTGATCGCACATTCCCGTACCTGACTAACACTTCCCGGAGCAGAACCGACCTCTTTTTTATAAACTGACTGAATAGAATCTAAAATTACCAGGTCAGGTTTCTTTTGTCTAATACTTCTTTCGATGACCCCAATATCAGTTTCAGCTAAAACATAAATTGGAGCTTGTTCCACTTTAAGCCTTCTGGATCGCAAATAAAGCTGTTGAGCAGATTCTTCTCCCGAAACATACAAAACTTTTTTGCCGTTTGCCGCCAGTTTGCCAGCCGCCTGCAAAAGCAAAGTGGATTTACCGATTCCAGGATCCCCACCCAGCAAAACCAGACTGCCTGTTACAATTCCACCGCCCAGAACCCGATCCAATTCAAAAATTCCGGTTGAAAAACGCTCCTGGCCAACTGCTGAAATTTCGGCAAGCAAAACCGCCTGTTTATCCGGAACCTGATTATGCGGTTCAAAAGCAATTTTTTCCTGCAAAGTATTCCATTCTTCACAACTGGGACATTTTCCCAACCAACGAGAGGTTTGATAACCACAACTTTGACAAATATAAACTGTCCTGGTCGTCATGCAGATCTCCTTTTCAAGCAGGCAAAGCCGCCGCAACAGCTGCAACGGCGGCTCCCTGAAATTATTTCAGACATTTTAGTGGGCAAAGATAATTTGATCTTCATTCATCTGAATACTGACTTTATCCCCCAAATGGAAGCTTTGTTTCAGCAATTCTTCTGACAGCCGATCTTCGATTTCCTGCTGAATAACCCTCCGCAGGGGTCTGGCTCCAAATTTGGGATCAAAACCCTTTTCCGCCAGCCACTTTTGTACGGCTTCGCTAAATTCCAGCTCCAAGCCCTGTTCCTGGATCCGAACCTGCAATTCCTGCAGCATTAAAGCTGCAATTTGCTGCATATCTGAAGCCGTCAAAGGATGGAAGACAATTAAATCATCCACCCGGTTTAAAAATTCCGGACGGAAGGTATGTTTCAAATCTTCCAAAACCTTGGCTCGCAAACTCTGATAATCCGATTCCGAACTGACATTCGGATTAAAGCCCATTTTAGATTCATTTTTAAAATTGGACATACCAATATTAGAAGTCATAATAATAACCGCATTGCGAAAATCAACCACCCGGCCTTTGCCATCAGTCAAACGCCCATCATCCAGAACCTGCAGCAAAATATTAAAAACATCCGGGTGAGCTTTTTCAATTTCATCAAGCAAAATAACCGAATAAGGTTTTCTGCGAACTGCCTCGGTTAATTGTCCGCCCTCATCATAACCCACATAACCGGGAGGTGAACCAACCAGGCGGGATACAGCGAATTTTTCCATATATTCACTCATATCCAACCGAATCATGGCTTCTTTATCTTCAAACAAAGCCTCGGCCAAAGCTTTGGCCAATTCGGTTTTTCCGACTCCTGTCGGTCCCAGGAAGATAAACGAACCAACCGGTCTCTTGGGATCCTTTAAACCGGATCTGGCCCGGCGAACAGCCTTGGAAATGCTGACCACCGCTTCTTCTTGCCCAACCACCCGCTTATGCAGAACGCTTTCCAGATTTAACAGCCTTTCACTTTCTTTTTGATTCAACTTAGTCAGCGGAATCCCTGTCCAGCTACTGACAATGTAAGCAATATCTTCTTCAGTAACTACCAGATTCGTTTGGTGCTGACTTTGCTTCCAGTTTTCCCGAATATTATCCATATTTTTTCGCAATTCCTGCTCATGATCCCGCAAATGGGCAGCTTTTTCAAATTCCTGAGCATTGATTGCCGCTTCTTTTTCCTTTAAAGTTTCTTCCAGTTCTTTCTCAATTTCCTTGAGTCCATCCGGCTGATTAAAGGATTTCAGCCGTATTCTGGAACCGGCTTCATCAATTAAGTCAATGGCCTTATCTGGCAAAAAGCGATCAGAAATAAATCGATCTGACAAACGAACAGCAGCTTCCAAAGCCTCATCTTCATAACGAACCCGGTGATGAGCTTCATAGCGATCCCGCAAACCCTGCAAAATCTGAATGCTTTCTTCCAAACTGGGTTCATCGACCTGAATGGGCTGGAATCGCCGTTCCAAAGCGGAATCCTTTTCAATATATTTGCGGTATTCATCCAAAGTAGTGGCTCCAATACACTGCAGTTCACCCCTGGCCAGAGCTGGCTTTAAAATATTGGCTGCATCCAAAGACCCTTCAGCCGAACCGGCTCCAACAATAGTATGCAGTTCATCAATAAAAATAATGACATTGCCGGCCGTAATAGTATCATCCAGAGCCTTTTTCAGCCTTTCTTCAAATTCACCCCGATATTTAGTTCCAGCCACCAGAGAAGCCAAATCTAAAGTTACCAGTCGTTTGGAAAGCAAAATTTCCGGCACCTGATTTTTAACAATTCTTTGAGCCAAACCTTCAGCCACCGCAGTTTTTCCTAC
>JAZRXK010000114.1:0-18522 GCA_045600185.1 Desulfocucumaceae bacterium | reverse complement strand
CGGTTCTGATTGTGCGTTAATTCAGGATTAAAAGAAAGGGTAAAACAGAAAACAACGAAATTTCCAACTGCTATATTTTTAAGTCATAATATAAATGGCAGGCTGGGGATCAGCCGAACCTAACGCTTGTGGACATTGTGTAAGACTTGAGCTAACGATTATGTTAGCCAGGCAGTAGTGGTTGAAGCAAGAAGCTCCGACTTCTATAAGTCGGAGTAGTTCACTTTATCCAGATAAAAAACCAGATTTGAAATATAATTTCAGTAATTGGAAATCAATCGAGGAGGCAGCAATTTGTCTATTCGAGAAATACGGGTAACTAATGCCCCGGATTTGCCTGACTCTTTGGGTGATGGGGTTTTGTATGATTTGCGACATTCTTTAAAGCTGGAAGGAATTTATAAAGTTAGAACCGCCAAAGTTTATCGCTTTGAAGGTATAGATGAAAATCAGGCTCAAATTTTGGCCGAAAAATTGCTGGCTGAAACTGTTTTTCAACAATATACCTTGGAAGAGCCGGTTTTAACCGATTATGATGCTTTAGTTGAGGTAGCTTATAAACCGGGAGTTATGAATCCGGAAGCAGCTTCCATTGTAAAAGCAGCTAATGATTTGGGCATTACCAATTTAGTCGCCGCAGATTCCAGTCGGGAATATGCTTTTTATGGTCAGGGAGCTACGGAAAGCAACCTGAATTTGATCGTAGAAAAGTTGCTGGTTAATGCTACAGTGGAGATGGTAGTTAAAGAAAAACCGGAACATCTGGTTTTGAACGGGCAGGCCGGTTTCACCCGGATCATTCCCCTGATTGACATGAACGAACAGGAATTGCTGGCTTTAAGCCAGGATGCTTTATTTCTGAATTTAATCGAAATGCGAACTATTCAGAATTATTTTCGGGATCTTGGACGCAATCCGACTGACTGCGAACTGGAAACCCTGGCTCAAACCTGGTCGGAACATTGCGGGCATAAAACCTTCAAAGCCAAATTGCTTGTAGATGGGCAGGAAAAACCTTCTTTATTGCATCGTTTGCAAAAAAGTACCCGGGAAGCCAATCATCCCCTGGTTTTGTCGGCCTTTGTGGATAATTCCGGAGTTATGGAATTCTATGACGGTCAGGCCATTTGTGCCAAAGTGGAAACCCATAACAGTCCCAGTGCCATTGAGCCTTATGGGGGAGCCATGACCGGCAGCGGCGGGGTTTTTAGGGATATTATGGGAACCGGGCAGGGAGCCAAAGTCATTGCTTCCACTGATATGTTTTGTTTTGCTCCTCCGGATACGCCGGAAGAAACAATTCCACCCGGCTGTCTGCATCCTCATTATCTTTTGCGGCGAGTGGTGGCCGGGGTGCGGGATTATGGCAATCGCATGGGTATTCCCACCAATAATGGTTCAGTTCACTTTCATTCGGATTTCCGAGCCAAACCTTCCATTATTGTGGGAGCTTATGGTATGCTGCCGGTGGATAAATGCCAAAAAGGTCAGCCCAAACCCGGAGATTTGGGGGTTGTCCTGGGCGGAAGAACTGGAAGAGACGGTATTCATGGGGCTACCTTTTCCAGCGGAGAAATGACTGATCGCACTTTGGAAGTCAATGCTTCGGCAGTGCAGATCGGCAATGCTGTTGAAGAAAAAAGAACTTTGGAAGCCTTGCTGGAAGCTTCGGAAAAAGGTCTGATTCGAGCCGTTACCGACTGCGGAGCCGGAGGGTTTAGTTCGGCTTTGGGAGAGATGGGCGAAAAAACAGGTGTAAA
Organism: Desulfocucumaceae bacterium; assembly: GCA_045600185.1. Classification (GTDB taxonomy): domain Bacteria; phylum Bacillota; class Desulfotomaculia; order Desulfotomaculales; family Desulfocucumaceae; genus CATZDY01. The sequence goes on along the minus strand of JAZRXK010000114.1, from coordinate 16,762 downwards.
AGTTAATCTGGAGAAAGCCCCTCTTAAATATTCCGGACTGTCTCCGTGGGAAATCTGGCTTTCCGAAAGTCAGGAACGCATGGTTTTGGCGGTGGAACCGGATAATATTGCAGACTTGTTGGAAATTTGCCGCAGTTATAATGTGGAAGCCACAATTCTGGCAGAGTTTACCGGAGATAAAAAATTAACTGTCACCTATAATCAGGAAGTTATTTGTGATCTGGACATGGAATTTTTGCATGACGGTTTGCCCTCCCGAATTATGCAGGCCGCCTGGAAAGCTCCGGCCGACAGTCCGGAAGAAGCCAAAATTCCGCTTCGGAATTGGGAAGAAACCTGTAAGCAGGTTTTGAGTCATTGGGATGTCTGCTCCAAAGAACCGATTGTCCGGGTTTATGACCATGGAGTACAGGGAAGCTGTGCTTTGCCTCCTTTCATCGGAGTGGAAGAAGCAGGGCCGAATGATGCGGTTTTGCTGGTTCCGATTTTGGGCAGGGATTGGACTATGGTGATAAGTCATGGTTTAAACCCGGTTTTAAATAATTTGCATCCTTATTATGGTTGTCTTTGGGCAGCTACGGAAGCGGTTTCCAATGCCATAGCCACTGGAGCCAATCCACGGGAATTGTGTTTAATTGATAATTTTATCTGGCCTTTCCCGGATGAAGAATCCCTGGGGGCTTTGGATCTGGCCATTGATGCCTGTGTTGATTTTGTTAAGGCCAGCGGAATGCCCTTTATTTCCGGCAAGGACAGTCTCTCCAGTACTTACCGCAGAGAAGGTGAAGTAATTAAAATTCCGCCGGTTTTATGCGTTTCCGTTTTTGGACGGCTGCCCGATTGGAAAAAAACCGTTTCCAGCGACTTAAAGGCAGCCGGCAATCTCTTATGGCTGGCGGGCAGCCGCAATCCAGCGGAAATGGGTGGTTCAGTATTCTATCGTTTGCAGAATCTAACCAAAACCAATTTGCCCAAGATCAATTTGGCCAACTTTATGCAGACCTGTCAGGAAATATATCAGGCCATTCAGAACGGCCAGATTAAAGCCTGCCATGATCTAAGTGAAGGCGGTCTGGCAGCAGCAGCAGCGGAAATGGCCTTTGGGGGAGGACTGGGTCTTAAATTGCAAATGACTGCTCAGGATAAACCCGAAGAATTTTTGTTTAATGAAACTGCCGGTTGTTTCCTGATTGAAACCGAACCAGGCATTGATTTAAGCAGTCAATTCAGCTTTTGCCGCTTAATTGGATCCGTTCAGGCAGAACCGGAAATTATTGTTCAACAAGGTGAGCAAACTGTTTTGAAAGCTCAGCTGGCAGATTTGAAGCAGGCCTGGCAAAAACCGCTAAAAGAGGTGTTCGGTTAAAATGTTGAAACCAAAAGTTTGTATTTTAAGAACTGATGGCACTAATTGCGACCGGGAAACGGCTTATGCCTTTGCCAAAGCTGGCGGAGATTGTCAATATGTGCATATCAATGAACTGCGTAACGGTCAGAAAAAATTGGCCGAATTTGAAATTCTGGCTTTGCCGGGAGGCTTTTCCTATGGGGACGATGTCCATTCCGGCAAAGTGCTGGCGGTGGAACTAACTTCCTTTTTGCAGGAGCAGCTTCAGGAATTTGTGCAGTCTCGCAAGCCGATTTTGGGAATTTGCAACGGATTTCAAATTCTGGTGCGTACCGGTCTTCTGCCCCGACAAAAATTGGGACAAATTGAAGCAGCTTTAATGAATAATGATTCCGGCCGTTTTGAATGTCGCTGGGTTAATTTGCGGGTGGAAGATTCTCCCTGCATTTTTACCCGGAATCTGGAAAATCAGGTCATTAAAATTCAGGTAGCCCATGGAGAAGGCAAATTTTATGCGGCTCCAGAATTACTGGCTGAAATAGAAAAACAAAACCAGGCAGTCTTTCGTTATTGTACGGAAGAAGGAGAGCCAACTCAAAGCTATCCTCTGAATCCCAATGCCTCCATTCAAGCCATTGCTGGCATTTGCGATCATTCCGGTTTAATTATGGGCATGATGCCCCATCCGGAAAGATTTGTGGAATTAAATCAATATCCGGACTGGCGGCGGGGAAAAATTACCCAGCCCCAGGGTTTGCCAATTTTTATCAATGCGGTTAATTATGCAAAGGAAAGGTAAAGCTATGTTGCGGAAAGCTAAAATTACCGATGTGGAAGACATTCACGCCCTGATCACGCATTATGCTCAGCAAAATCTGATGCTGGCTCGTTCCAGAGCTTTGATTTATGAAGGTATTCGGGAATTTACTCTGGCGGAAGAAAATGGAGAAATTATTGGGGTAGGTTCTTTGCATATTATTTGGGAGGATCTGGCAGAGATCCGAGCTTTAGCGGTACGGGAGGACTGGCGGAAAAAAGGCATTGGCCGGGCTTTGGTGGAATCTTTTCTGGCTGAGGCCAGGGAATTGCAAATTCCCCAGGTTTTTACCCTGACCTATCAGGCAGACTTTTTCCGAAAATGCGGCTTTCAAGCCAAGGCGAAGGAGGATATGCCGCAAAAGGTCTGGCGGGAGTGTGTGAATTGCCCTCAATTTCCTAACTGTGCAGAGGAAGCTTTGATTATTCGGGTAATCCATGAATAAGGAGAGAAAAAGGTTTGAAAAAATCTAAAATCACCCTGGAAGTTGTATCTGGTAAAAAATATCAGGTAGACGAAGGCATTCCGGTCAGGGATTTTTTAAAATTGTTGGAACCATCTGATTTACCTCCATCTCAGGTACTTATTGCTGTAGCCGATAATAAAATCAAAAGTTTAAATGACAGTTTGAACCAGGACTGCAAAATTGAACTGATAGATCTTTCCAAAAGAATCGGGGTGGAGATCTATAATTTTGCTTTGATTGTTCTTTTGGCCAGAGCAGTTTCGGAAATTTTTCCGGAAGCGGAAGTACAGATTAAACATTCTCTGGGCAAGGCAATTTATGGCGAAATCAAGATGGAAGGCCAGCTGAAGCAAAAAGATCTGGCAGTTATTGAAAACAGAATGCGGCAGATTGTGGAAGCTGACGAACCTTTTGAATCTTCAGAGCTGCCCAAGTCATTAGTTATAAATTTGTTCCGCAATAGCCAGTACAGTCAGAAGCGGGATTTACTGAACTATTGGCTTCGGGAAACGGTTAGCATTGTTACCTGTGGAAGTTACAGTGATTTCAATATACACCCCTTAGTTGCTTCTACCGGTGTTCTGAAGCTTTTTGCTTTGCGTTACTATATGCCTGGATTTTTGCTTTTGAGTCCTTTGCAGGATAATCCCAAGACTTTGCCAGACTATCAGGAACCATATAAATACGCTAAAATTTTACAGCAAACGGATAAGTGGGCAGATATTATCAAAGTCCATAATGTGGTAGATTTAAATCGCCTGATCGAAAATCCAGATCAGGAAAACGGTATCCGGCGTTTAATTGATATGGCTGAAGGGAGACAGGAAAAGGAAATTATCAAAATTGCCGGTCAAATTACCGATAATATTGATTCCAGCAGGTTGATCATGATTGCCGGACCTTCGGCTTCGGGTAAAACTACCTTTATTAAAAGGCTGGCCAATCAACTCAGGATTAACGGATTAAATCCGGTTTCCATTTCAGTGGATGACTATTTTTTATCCAGGGAGCTTAGCCCCAGGGATGAAAACGGGGAATATGACTTTGAAAGTCTGAATGCCATCAATTTGGAACTGTTTAACCAACATTTGAGCAGTTTAATTCAGGAAGAAGAAATTGAACTGCCCTGCTATGATTTTAAAACCGGTCAAAGCTTTCCCAGCGGCAGAATATTGCGGCTTAAACCTAACGATTTGTTGATTATTGAAGGGATTCACTGCCTGAATGATCAATTAACCTTGTCCATTCCCAACAGCCGGAAATTTAAAATTTACATTAGTGCCTGGACCCATCTGGTTCTGGATAATCTGCACCGGGTTCATACCACGGATGTTCGCCTGCTGCGTCGCATTATTCGAGATGCCCGAACCAGAGGAAAAAGTCCGCAGGAAAATTTGCGGCAATGGCCTTCAGTGCGGCGGGGAGAAGAAAATAATATTTTTCCCTTTCAAAATAATGCTGATGTAGTTTTTAATTCTTCTTTAAGTTATGAACTTGCGGTTTTGAAAAAGTATGCTGAACCACTGTTAAAACAGGTCAGCAGTAAAGAAAATGAATATTGGCAGGCTCAAATGCTCTTGGGGTTATTAGACTTTGTTTTGCCTTTGGATGCCAAATATATTTGTTCAAATTCTTTATTGAGAGAATTCATTGGTGAAGCTTGTTCAGTTTAAGCTGAGCAGACAACAGGAGATTTTCAAACCATATCATGCTTGCAGCAGAGGAAAGGACTGTTTTCATGAAAATAAATAAGGATAGCAAAGTTGTACAAACCGCTGGCAGTTTCTGGGAAGAATTTAAAGCATTTGCTTTTAAAGGCAATGTTATGGATCTGGCCATAGCGGTAGTTATTGGAGCGGCTTTCAGCAAAATCGTTACTTCTCTGGTAGAGGATTTAATTATGCCCCTGATCGGAATTCTGATTGGCGGACATGATTTTGCTGGTTTAAAAGCTACAGTGGGGGATGCTTCCATTGCCTACGGTAATTTTTTGCAAAGTATTGTTGACTTTTTCCTGGTAGCCTTGAGTATTTTTATCTTCCTGAAAATTGTTATCGGAGCTAAAAATAAGTTAATTAAACAGGCAGAAGTTCTGGAAGAGCAGGAAGAACCCAAACCTACTCCGGAAGAATTACTGACAGAAATTCGAGATTTACTTAAACAACAAGCTAAATAAAGCATAAAAAATCCTGCCCGGAATTTTCCGAACAGGATCTTTTATATCCTGGCGAGAGCGTATGGGAATCGAACCCACCTAAGGCGTTATTAGCGTCTTACACATGGTTTTGAAGACCAGGGACACCACCAGATGCCATCCGCCCCCAGATATATTTTTTATTATACCATTGTTCAGATTGTAATGCAAAGCTTTTTCTGCTGATTTGCTGAACATTTCAAAAAAAGAGACAAATTGATTGGATTCAAGCCGGAAAGGCAATTTCAAAGCTGGCAAAATTAACTGTTTTATGTTATAATTTGTGATATAATAAGGTTCAGAAAAATTTTAAGGAGGAGTTTAAAATTGAACTTATTGATTATGGGACCTCCTGGTGCTGGTAAAGGTACTCAGGCAGAAGTATTGGTCAAAGAACTGCAAATTTCTCATATTTCTACCGGCGATATGTTCCGGGCAGCCATTGCGGCCGGAACAGAAATGGGCAATAAAGCCAAGTCCTTTATGGATCAGGGCAAGCTGGTTCCGGATGAAGTAGTTATTGGCATGGTTAAGGATCGCCTTTCCGAAGATGATTGCCAAAAAGGCTTTTTGCTGGATGGTTTTCCCCGGACAGTGGAACAGGCCAAAGCTCTGGATGCTACCATTGACCAGTTGGGCATTAAACTGGATGGAGTAATTAACATTGTGGTTCCTCTGGAACGCCTGATGGATCGGCTGACTGGCCGCCGGGTCTGCCGGGGTTGCGGAGCTTCCTATCATGTTTTATTTAATCCTCCGGCCAAAGAAGGAGTTTGCAACAGTTGTCAGGGCGAATTGTATCAAAGAAGCGATGATAATGCTGAATCAGTAGGCACTCGCTTAAAAGCCTACGAAGAAAGCACTGCTCCTTTAGTTGATTATTACAAAGCCAAGGGGTTACTGCTTGACATCAATGGAGATCAGGACATTAAAAAAGTTCTGGCCGATATTTTGCAGGCTTTAAACAAATAAACTGGAGAAAGCAGGCGGTTTTGAAAATTCAGAACCGCCTTTAATTCATAAACCAGGGATAGTCTTCCTGGGATAAATTGGGGTGCAGCATTTGAGCCAGACCTCCGGCGATAACCTGAGCCATACGGTTGATCAGCTCATCAATTTCTTTGGGAGTAACAACTAATTGACCACCCCAGGCAGCAAAAACCTTCTGAATAATATCTTCCTGGGGCAGGGAGCTGTTTTGCCATTTTTCCCCCTGCTGCAAGGCTTCCCGGACGATAATGGCTGCATTTAACACAGTAGGAACTCCAACAGCTAAAACCGGAATGCCCAGATTTTCCTGGTTCAAAGGCTTCTGCCGATTGCCCACCCCCGAACCGGGAATAATTCCGCTGTCCGTAATTTGCAGGGTAGAGGCAATACGCTCTGGACTGCGGGCACTCAAAGAATCAACAGCAATGATCACATCCGGCCGGATATTTTGTACAATTCCCTGCACAATTTCCCAGGTTTCCAGGCCAGTTAAGCCCAAAACTCCGGGAGCTACAGCACAAACCGACCGCATTCCCTGCACCAGTTCCTGGGGAGCATAATGAAAAAGATGCCGTGTCACCATGGTGCGGCAAACTACCTGAGGTCCCAAAGAATCTGGAGTAGCTTTCCAGTTGCCCAAACCAACAATCAAAACCGAAGCTTGAGACGGCAAAGGAAAATGTTCCTGTAACTTTTGCCCCAAAAGACGAGTTAATTCTTTGTGTTGGGGTGGATTATTCTGCTTTAGAATTGGAGCTTCCAAAGTCAGATATTTACCGGGACTCTTGCCCAGGGCTTTTCCAGCAGATTCATTTTCAATATAAACAGTCGTCATTTGGGCTAAATCCAGGTCTTCTTTTGCAACCCGAATTCCTTCCAGATCAATCTGTTTTTCACTCCAGACTTCCTGAGCTTCCAAAGCCAAATCCAGATTAGCCAGATCCAGATTGACTGTAAATTCATTTCCCAAATTCATTGAGTTATCCTTCCCAATTCTTTGCCCAATTTTCTTTCAGTATTCCCAAATTATCTGAATTTATGCTAAAATTAAGTCAGGAGAAACAAAGTTTCACCTTCAAAATTTAACCAGAAGAAAAGGGAGGAACTTAATTTGCGTTTAATTATCGGACGAGCCGGAAGCGGAAAAACTCAAAAGATTATTCAGGAAATTTTGGCTGATACGAAGCCTCTGGGTTCTCCCTTAATTTTGCTGACTCCGGAACAGGCTACTTTTCAATATGAAAAACTGCTTTTGGAAAGGCAGCCTGGAATGCTGCAAATTCAGGTTTTAAGCTTTCCCCGTCTGGCCGGGCAGATTTTGCAGGAAACCGGCGGAGCCATGCGGATACATATTGGAGAATTGGGACGACAGATGCTTTTGCGGCGGCTTGTGCAAAAAAATCAGGAGCAATTAACTGTCCTTGGCCGCTCGGCCAGACAAAAGAATTTCAGTCGGGTTTTGGCCAAAGCCATTGGTGAACTGAAGAATTACGCTGTAGATTATGCAGATCTGCAAAAATTCACTCAACAGCACCCCGGTTTATTAAATCAAAAGCTGAACGATCTGGCTTTACTTTATCAAAATCTGGAAGAAATTCTGGGTCAACACTACACAGATCCGGAAGATTACTTGAATTTGCTGATTCAGCAAATTCCAGCTTCCGGATTTCTGGAGCAGGCAAAAATCTGGGTGGACGGTTTTAAAAGTTTTACCCAACAGGAATTACGGATTCTGACTGCTTTGCAGGCAAAGTCCCGACAGCTTACCCTGAGTCTTTGTCTGGATCCCAGGCGTTCTTTAAAAAGCGAAGATCTTTTCTATTCCGTGCAGCAGACCCGGCAGGCTTTAAAGCCGATTGAAGAAACTCTGGTTTTATCTGGCAATCCCCGTTTTCATTCCAGTCCGGCTTTAGCTTATCTGGAAGCCAATTATGATACTTTTGCCGCTGCACCTTTTGCTGAAGATCCAGCTAATCAACTGGAAATAGCGGCAGCCACCTCTTTGCAGGCTGAAATCGAAGGAGCAATAGGCAAAATTGAGGAGCTGGTCAGAAATCGAGGCTGGCAGTGGCGGGATATTATGATTCTGGTTCGTGATTTAAAACCCTATCAGGATTTAATCAAGCCTTTGTTTGCTGAAGCTCAAATTCCTTATTTTCTGGATCAAAAAGAAACTGTTCTTTATCACCCTTTGGTGGAATTGTTAAACTGCGTTTTGGAAATTGCTCGTAAGAACTGGTCTTATGAACCGGTTTTTCGCTATTTAAAAACGGATTTCAGCCAACTTGGCCGGAATGAAGTGGATTTATTGGAAAATCTGGTTTTGGCCAAAAATATTCGATCCTGGCGGAAGCAATGGGATTTTCCGGAACAGCCGGAAGCGGAAAGCTGGCGGCAGCAGGTGGTTCAGGAACTGGAAACAACAGTGTTGGAACTGCAAAAGCCGGATTTGACAGGACAGGAGATTATTCATATTGTATATAATTTCTGTCTGGAGCTGGGAGTTCCCCAACGCCTGCAGGAGTGGCAGGAAACAGCCCGGAAGCAGGAAGCGGATTATCAGGAAGCTTCTGAACAGAAACAGATCTGGGATCTTTTAGTTGGGCTTTGGGAGGAAATGGGACAGGCTTTAGGTCAGGAAAAGCTCAGTCTGGCTGAATTTGCGGATATTTTAAACAGCGGTTTGGAAAGTCTGAATCTTGGTTTTATTCCTCCGGCTCTGGATCAGGTTATTGTGGGCGTTCTGGATCGTTCCTATACTTCGGAAGTAAAGGCAGTTTTAATTTTGGGAGCAGGGGAAAATGTTTTGCCGGCTCGACTGGCCGACAATGGCTTCTTTTCAGATGCTGAACGGGAACAACTGGCTGCCGATGGATTGAAATTGGGTAAAAGCAAACGCTGCCGCATTTGGGAAGAACAGTTTTTAATTTATCAGGCTTTAAGCCGGGCTTCTCATTACTTATATTTGAGTTATCCTCTGGCTGATCAGGAGGGGCAAAATTTATATCCTTCTCCTCTGATTCTTCGTTTAAAGAAAATGTTTCCTCATTTACAGGAAAACATATTGCGGGACGAGCCTCTGGGCAGTCTGGCTGAACAAATGAAATATTTGACCTGTCCCGGTCGTTGTCTGGGGTATTTGGGCAACAAACTCAAGGATTTGCAGGAAAAAGGTCTTGAACCGGAACCGCTTTGGCAGGAAGTTTATGTTTGGCTGAAAAATTCAAAGCGTTGGCAGGAAGCTTTACAGCAAATGGAAAAGGGAATTTTCTTTACCAATGAAGTTCCAGATCTTCAACCGGAATTACGCCAGGCCTGTTATGGTCGTCGGCTCTATAGCAGTATCACTCGCTTGGAAAAATATGGAGCCTGTCCTTTTTCGTATTTTTTAAATTATACTTTAAAATTGCAGGAACGCTCCATTTACAGCTTTAAAGCCCCGGAAATCGGCAATTTGTTTCATCGGGTTTTGCAGAAATACTTTCAGCTTCTGCCAGATGATCCAGATTCCTGGGGAAAAATGAGCGTTGCTGAAATCACCGATTTATTGCAGCAGATTATGCAGGATCCGGATTTGCAGCCTGATAATTCCAGAGAACAAGGTCTGATGCGGCGTTTGCAGCGGCAACTATTGCGAACTTTGCTGATTATGCGGGAGCATTTTCGCCAGGGTGAATTTTGGCCGGCGGCTCTGGAATTGGATTTTTCCAATTCCTCCTGGAGTGAGGAAATAGTTTTGTCCGGAAAAATTGACCGTCTGGATCTGGCCGAACAGGAAAATGAGCATTTTATTCGGGTTTTGGATTATAAATCCAGCAGGAGGGAATGGGAGCAGAAATTATATGAACAGGGCATAGATTTGCAGTTACCGGTATATTTAAAAATTGGGCAGGAATTATATCAGAAAAAACAAAAACACGCAATCCGGCCAGCCGGAATGTTTTATTTGACAGTTGAAGATCCCCTGCTGTCAATTACCGATCCCGAAAAATTTTCTGAACAGGAAAGGCTGAAAGCCCATAAATTGCAGGGAGTGCTTTTGGAAGATGAGCAGGTTATTCGTCTGATGGACAGGGAAATAGAAAAAAGTTCCCTGTTGCTCCCGGTTGCTTTGACCTCCAAAGGCATTAAGCAAAGTTCCAAGGTTTTGTCAAAGGTGGATTTTCAGCAGCTTTTGGATTCGGTGCCGCAAATTATTGAAAAGCTGGGACAGAATATTCGAGCTGGCCGGATTATGATTCAGCCTTATCGTTATAAAGAACAAAAAGCCTGTCGATTTTGTCCTTATCATGCAGTTTGCCAATTTGATCCGATTTTCGCCTGCAATGATTATAAACAGATAGATTGAGCAATAATTACAGTTTCAAAACAAATGAAAGGACTAAAGCTTATGCAATGGACTACAGAACAGGAGCAAGCGATTCGAGCCAGAGGAAATAATCTATTGGTAGCTGCGGCGGCTGGTTCCGGCAAAACAGCGGTTTTAATTGAAAGAATTATGCAGTTATTGCTGGAAGAAGATCTGAGTCTGGATCAAATTCTGGTGGTGACCTTTACCAAAGCAGCAGCCAATCAAATGCGGGAACGACTTAGAGAAGCTTTGGAAAAAAACATTCGTCTTTATCCTCGCAAGACCTGTTTGCAGGTACAAATGGCTTTGCTGCCTCAAGCTTCCATTTGTACCCTGCATTCCTTCTGCCTGGATTTGGTTCGCCGCTATTTTTATTTATTGGATCTTGACCCGAATTTTCGGATTGGAGATACCAATGAAATAATTTTGCTGCGGCAGGAAGTTTTGGAAGAACTGCTGGAAAAGTGTTATGCACAGGCCTCACCGGATTTTCTGCAACTGGCTGATGCCTGGGGAGGCGAACGCAGTGATCAGCCCTTAATGGAATTAGTTGAGCAAATTTATGATTTTGCTTCCAGTAATCCGCATTGGCAGGCATGGTTATCTCAAAAGCTGGAAAAATTACAGTCCGACAGTCAGCAGGATCTGGATCAGCTGGATTGGGTGCGGGAGCTGAAGCAGGACTTGCGGCAGGAAGTTCAGGGAGCCAGACAGCTTTTGCAAAAAGCCGAAGCAATCAATCAGCATTGGATAGGCTTTGATAAATACAGTAAAGCCTTGGAGCAGGAAATTAAGGGACTGAACAAGCTGGAACAAAAATTTGCCGATAGCTGGAATGATTTAAAAGAGAGCTGGCAGCAGCTTCCTTTTGTTGATCGTTTACCGAATAAGCCCAAAGATGCTCCAGCCTCGTTCTGTGACCAGATTAAAGATCTACACAAGCAGGCCAAAGACAATTTGACCAAAATTCAGGGAACCTGTTTTCTTCGTAATGCGGAGCAGCATTCTGCTGATCTGGCAGCAACAATTCCTTTGGTAAAAACTTTGCTGAATCTGGTTGAACAGTTTGAGCAGGATTTTCAGGCAGAGAAAAAAAACCGCAATGTGCTTGATTTCAATGATTTGGAACACTATGCTTTGCAGCTTCTGGAGCAGGGAGCAGACAAAAAGCTTCAGCCTGAGTTCCACGAAATTCTGGTAGATGAATATCAGGACATTAACCCTTTACAGGATCGGCTTTTGCAGGCTTTGGCAGCGAACGGGCATTTGTTTATGGTGGGGGATATGAAGCAAAGTATCTATCGCTTTCGGCAGGCAGATCCCTTGTTATTTCAAAGTAAATATGCAGATTATGCAAAATATGCGGATGGTGCTGAAAATTTTCCTGCCTGTTCCGGATTTAAAATCAATCTCAATGCCAATTTCCGCAGCCGTCAGGAAATTATTGCGGCGGTTAACGATCTTTTTTCCCGGTTAATGCAAAAGGATTGCGGTGAAATTGCTTATAATCAGGAATCAGCTTTAAAATACGGGGCAGATTATCCGGGAAATTCCCCAAATGCAGCTTCAGCTTATATTCCGGAACTGCATTTATTGGCAAAGAAGCCGGACAAAAACCCGGATGGGGAAGCTGATTTTGAAAAAGATGCAGTGCGGGCTGAGGCGATAATGACCGCAGAAAGAATTCAGCAGCTTGTCCAGGAAGGTTTTCAGGTTTATACTTCTGAGGGCTATCGTCCGGTGGAATATCGGGATATTGTTATTTTAATGCGTTCCCCGGCCAACTGGTCGGAAATTTTTCTGGAGGAACTGGCTAAAAGAAATTTACCGGCTTATGCCGATCAGACGGGCGGTTATTATAATACAATGGAAATTGAGGTTATTCTGGCCTTACTGCAAATTATTGACAATCCCCGGCAGGACATTCCTCTGGCGGCGGTCTGGCGTTCCGCTATTGGCCGTTTTTCCGTTGATGAGCTGACGGAAATCAGTCTGACGGAAGTTGATGGCGATTTTTATCAAAAAGCTTTGCTGTATCAGCAAACAGGCAGCAATCCCGAACTTAAAAATAAATTAGCCGAATTCGGGCATAAATTGGACGGTTGGCGAACTCTGGCTCGACAGGACAGTTTAAATAATTTATTGTGGCAGCTTTACCGGGAAACCGGCTTTTATGATTATGTGGGAGCCTTGCCCAATGGCCGCCAGAGACAGGCTAATTTGCGTTTATTGTTAGCCAGGGCGGCTCAATATCAGGAAAGCAGTGCCAAAGGCTTAATGGGGTTTTTGCGTTTTGTCAAGCGTCTGAAAGAAAATCAGCAGCAGATTAACCTGGCCAGAACTTTGGGAGAAGGCGAGCAGGTTATTCGCCTGATGAGTGTGCATAAAAGCAAGGGACTGGAGTTTCCGGTAGTGATTGTCTGCGGTTTGGGCAAAAAATTCAATTTGCAGGATTTTACCCGACCGGTTCTTCTGCATCGGGAAAAGGGTCTGGCTGCTGATTATGTCAATTTGGAGGAGCGATATAAATGTCCCACTCTGGCCAAACTGTCTTTGCGGAATTGTTTAAAAAAAGAAACCCTGGCCGAAGAAATGCGGATTTTATATGTGGCTTTGACCAGAGCCAAAGAAAAACTGATTCTGATAGGTTCGGTGGAAGATCCCAAACATAAGCTGGCTAAATGGCTGGCAGCCAATGAAGAAGAATGGCTTCTGCCGCCGCAGGTTTTACTTAAATCCAATTCTCTGCTGGATTGGGTGGGTCTGGCTCTGACCAGACATCCGGAAGCTTTAAGCCAAATTGCCGAGCAACAGGAAACGGCAGCCTTGCCTTTTAAGTCTCACTGGAAAATTGAAATTCATTCCGGCATTTCGGCTCAGAATCCACAAACAGCCACTTCAGATCAATATCAGAAATGGCAAGATCAAATTGCTTCTACCACGGTTTCAGCGGAAATAGAAAGCCGTTTAAGCTGGACTCCCAACTGGGATTTGGCCAAATTGCCGGTTAAGCTGGCCGTATCTGAACTGAAAGATCTGGAGGTGCAGAGCGAAAACTGGCCAAAGCTTTATCCGGAAACGGAATCAGAGCCAGGCGAACAGGATGATTTTCGGCGGCTGAATCTGGAAATCAATTCACAGTTTACCCCGGCTCAGAAAGGGACTATTTTACATCGGGTTATACAACATCTGGATTTGCAGAAGCTGGACGATTTGCCGGAACAAATTCAGCAAATGGTGGAAAAAGAACTTTTGACTCCGGCGGAAGCCCGGATTGTTAACCTGGATTTGCTTCGCCGTTTTTATCGCAGCTCTTTGGGACAAAGGCTGCTTCAAGGTGTCGATTTGCAGCGGGAAGCCAGATTCAGTCTGGCTTTGCCGGTGCAGGAAATTTTTCCCCAGGTTCAGGCGGAAATCAAAGAAACTGTTTTGATTCAGGGAGCCATAGATTGTTTTTGGCGGGAAGGAGAAGCTTTGGTTTTATTGGATTTTAAAACCGGCAGCCGAAAAAGAGAAACAGAGTATTTTCAGCAGCTTAAATTTTATGCCAGAGCTTTGGAGGAAATTACCGGTTATCTAGTGAAGGAAAAATACTTATATTATCTTAATTCCGGGCAGGAAATCAGAGTAGAATAAATCAAGACAAGGAGGAGATTGTTATGCAGCAGGAATGGCAAAAAAAATATCAGGATTGGTTAAACAATCAGGCTTTTGATGCTGAAATCCGACAGGAATTACAGAGTTTAGCTGATAATGAAGCTGAAATCAGGGATCGTTTTGAGCAGGATTTAGCTTTTGGAACAGCCGGACTGCGGGGAATTATGGGAGCCGGAACCAATCGAATGAATGTTTATACGGTGGCTAAAGCCACTCAGGGTTTGGCCAGCTATCTTAAAAAACAATCAAGTGGCAAAAAAGGTGTGGCTATTGCTTATGATTCCCGGCATTATTCACCGCAATTTGCTCAAGTTGCGGCCTTGTGTCTGAATGCCAATCAAATTCAGACTTATGTTTTCGATTCTTTGCGGCCAGTTCCGGAATTGTCCTTTGCAGTACAGGAACTGAATTGTCTGGCTGGAATTGTCATTACAGCCAGTCACAATTCAGCCGAATATAATGGCTATAAGGTCTACGGAGCAGATGGAGCCCAAATTGGTGATCAGGCGGCTCAGGCCATAACCGCCGAAATTCAGGCTGTAAATACCTGGCTGAGCATGGATCTGGCTGAAGCTCAGGCCAGAGGCTTATATAAAACTATTGGTGCGGAACTGGATCAGCGTTATCAGGAAGAATTATTCAAGTTGATTCTAAGCCCGGAGGCCATTAAAAACAGTAATTTAACTTTGGTTTATACTCCTTTGCATGGAGCTGGGAATCTGCCAATCCAAAGTGCTTTGAAAGCTTTGGGTCTGCATAAAGTTTATGTTGTTCCGGAGCAGGAACAGCCAGACGGAGATTTTCCCACCGTACCCTATCCCAATCCGGAAAGTCCGCAGGCTTTTGAACTGGCTTTGAAGCTGGCTCACAAGGTGCAGGCAGATCTGGTTCTGGCCACTGATCCGGATGCGGATCGGCTTGGGGTTTATGTCCGCAATAGGGAAGGAGAATATCAGGCTTTGAGCGGCAATATGTCCGGACTGCTGCTGGCGGAGTATCAGCTGGAACGCAAAAAGGAATTGCAGCTTCTGCCCGCTGATCCCCGCAATGGAGCCTTAATTAAAACTATTGTTTCTTCCCGCATGGCCGAAGCAGTATCCGCAGCTTATGGAGTAACTTTGATTGAGGTTTTAACCGGATTTAAATATATTGGGGAACAGATTAGATTGTTTGAAGAGCAAAAACAGGCTAATCAGGGTCAGTTGGACGCAGATAAGGGAGCCTACGAGTTTTTATTCGGTTATGAGGAAAGCTATGGTTGTTTAATCGGTACACATTCCAGAGATAAGGATGCCATTATTGCTGCTTTGGTTTTGGTGGAAGCGGCAGCCTATTATCAAAATAAAGGTTTAAGCTTATGGGATCAAATGCTCAGAATGTATCAAAAGTATGGCTATTACTTGGAAGAAAATTTTTCCTTAACTTTGAAGGGAGCGGGAAAAACAGAGCAGATGCGGCAGATTATGCAGAATTTGCAGCAGAACCCACCCCGGCAAATTGGCGAACAACAGGTTTTAAGAGTACGGGATTATGAGCAGGGGATTATTCGGGATCTGGTCAGCGGGGAGATTTTACCCACGAATCTGCCTGAATCCAAAGTTCTGTACTGGGAACTGGCTGATTCTGCCTGGTGCTGTATTCGGCCTTCCGGAACCGAGCCTAAAATAAAATTTTATGTCGGAGTAAAAGGAAAGAGCTTGCCTGATGCCGAAAAACTTACCGAGGAATTAAAAGCAGGGTTGACAAAACTATTATAATTTATTATACTGTTGCTGTAATGCTTTAACAAGTTAAACTGATAAAACACAGGGAGGTTTATTATATGAAACTGCGTTTAGGATTACCCAAAGGAAGCTTGCAGGAATCTACCTTTCAACTCTTCCGAAAGGCCGGTTATCAGGTTACTGTAGGCAGCCGTTCCTATTTTCCTTCCATTAACGATCCGGAAATTGATGTGGTTTTAATGCGGGCTCAGGAAATTCCCCGTTATGTGGACGAAGGAGTTCTGGATGCTGGTTTAAGCGGTTATGACTGGATTATGGAAAATGAAGCCGATATTGTTGAAGTAGCTAATCTGGCTTATTCCAAACAAACCAAAAATCCCATTCGACTGGTTCTGGCCGTGCATAACGACAGCGATATTAAAAGTGTCAAGGATTTGCAGGGCAAAAGAATTGCTACAGAACTGGTTAAAGTAACCAGAAAATTTCTGGCCGGGCATGGGGTAGAAGCTGCTGTGGAATTTTCTTATGGAGCTACTGAAGTTAAAGTGCCGCAACTGGTTGATGCTATTGCTGATTTAACTGAAACCGGCAGTTCTCTGCGGGCTAATAATCTGCGGATTGTCGAAACCATTTTGCAGTCTACCACTCGCTTGCACGCCAATAAACAAGCCTGGGCTGATCCCTGGAAAAGAGAAAAGCTGCAAAATCTGGCTGATTTGTTGCAGGGTGCTTTGACTGCTGAATCCAAAGTAGGCTTAAAAATGAATATTCCGGCTGATAAAGTACAGCAAATCCTCGAAGTTTTGCCGGCCATGAAAAATCCAACCATTTCTCCGCTTTTCCAAAGTGACTGGATGGCCGTGGAAGTGGTTTTGGATGAAGTTGTTTCCAGAGATTTGATTCCGGTACTCAAGAAAAATGGGGCTCAGGATATTATCGAATATCCTCTGAACAAAGTTATACCCTAAACCGAAAGTCTAAATAATATTTTTTTAACATTGCTCTCATAAATGAGCAATGTTTTTTATATTTGACGGAGGCTACAGATATGGTTCTTCAAAGCATTATAAAATGGTTGGATATTGCAAGTAATGTCTTGATGTGGCTTCCCTGGGTGGTAATAATCTTGATTGTGATTATTCAGGAAACAGTTGTTAAAGCCATTAAAAAAAGAAAACAAGCCGGACAGAAACAAAATTTCGATCAGGAAAAAGA
>JAZRXK010000113.1:0-20331 GCA_045600185.1 Desulfocucumaceae bacterium | reverse complement strand
AGCCGACCTTAAAGCCGGTAATTAAACAGGGCACAACTGAAAAACATGTACCTGAAAAAACATATACCCGCAGCGGGGATTCTCCCCCGTTGTCGGGAATATCAGATCGAGGGCGGGCTCCGCAGGGCGGGACCCGCCCTTTCTGATCCCGTGTCCTGAATTGCCGGGAGCTTTGGCCGGGTTATATAACATTTGTAAACCTACAGGAAAAGTGTACAGCAAAAATTCAGGGTGGATTGCTTTAAAGGAATATCTGTGCTATAATAAAAGAAGATTATAATAAATTCAGAACCTTTTGGGACGGGAAACCCCACGGTCTTAACCGTGGGATGACATCCCGCTTTTAATCTCTTTTGCGTGGATGTTGATTTTATCTGGAAGAGAGGCGGCTTGTAACCGCTTGTTTTGTTGTACCCAACTGAAATGATTGATTTGTTGAGTGTTGCAAAAAGCAGATTCTTTTTAATTTTAAAAATCAACGGGCAGAAAGGAAACTTAAATAATGCAATATCCCAAATCGAAAAAATATGATAATCCTGTTTTCAAAGAATTACTTATGGGTCCCAATCCCATTAAATTGGGAGAGGAACTTTTGCAAGACCATCGGATTCCGGAAGGAGCAACTGTTTTGGACTTGGGCTGCGGCCGGGGGATAACTTCCGTTTTTCTGGTTAAAGAATATGGGTTTCGGGTTTTTGCGGCGGATTTGTGGAGCAATCCCACGGAAAATCAGAGTTTTTTTGCTCAGGTCGGCTTAAACAGTCAGCAAATTATTGCTCTCAAAGCAGATGCTTTGAATTTACCTTTTGCTGAAGAATTTTTTTCAGCGGTAGTTTGTCTGGATTCCTATAATTATTTTGGCCGGGATCCGGATTATCTGGGGCAAAAATTGCTGCCTCTGGTTCAAAAAGGCGGTTATTTATATATCGCAGTTCCTGGCATGAAGCAAAACTGTCATGATCATTTGCCGCCGGAATTGCTTATTTCCTGGACTCCTGAACAACTGGAGTATATTCAAGATCGGGATTATTGGTACAATTTAATTGCTCTGACGCCGGGGGTGGAAATTATATCCATTTATGAAATGGCAAGCCAGCGGGAAGTTTGGGAGGATTGGCTGGCCTGCGAAAATGAATATGCTCAAAATGATCGCAAATCCTGGAGAGCTGGAGCGGATAAATATTTGAATTTTATCGGGATGATCTTGCGGCGGAAATAGAGTTAAAAAAGTATCGGAGGTAGTTTAGAGTGAAAACAGTGGCCATTAAAGATTTAAAAAACTGGAACCGGGTTAGTGTTGAGGTGCGGGGCTGGCTTTATAATAAGCGTTCTTCCGGCAAGATTGCCTTTTTAATTGTGCGGGACGGCAGCGGTCTTTTGCAATGCGTAATTACTAAACAGGAGCAGCCGGAGCTTTTTGCTCTGGTCAAGGATTTGTCCCTGGAAACTGCTTTGATTGTGCGGGGCAGAATTCGTTTGGAGGATCGTTCTCCGGGCGGAGTGGAAATGGATCCGATTGATCTGGAAATCATCAGCCATCCGACTGAAGCCTATCCCATCACTTTAAAAGAGCATGGAGTGGATTTTTTGCTGGAACGGCGGCATTTGTGGCTTCGTTCTCCCAAACAGGCTGCTTTGCTGCGGGTGCGGTCTACTGTGGAACAAAGCTGTCGCCGGTTCCTGCAGGAACAAAATTTTGTGGCCACTGATGCTCCGATTATTACTCCGGCATCCTGTGAAGGGACAACTACTTTATTTGAAATCAATTATCATGGAGAAAAGGCTTTTCTTTCCCAAAGCGGCCAGCTTTATCTGGAAGCTCTGGCCATGGCTTTGGGACGGGTTTATTGTCTGGGGCCGGCTTTCCGAGCCGAAAAATCCAAAACCCGGCGGCATTTGATGGAATTCTGGATGCTGGAAGCGGAAGCAGCCTTTGCGGACTTTGAAGACAATTTAAGCCTGCAGGAAAATTTAATCTATCGGATCATTCAGGAAGTTATTCAATATAATAAGGACGATTTACAGCTTTTGGGGCGGGACATCAGCAAACTGGAATCCGTTACCCTGCCTTTCCCTCGTCTGAGTTATACCGAAGCTGTGGAACTGCTCCAGAAAAAAGGCCGGGAATTTGTTTGGGGTGATGATTTTGGGGCTCCGGACGAAAGCATTATTTCGCAGGAATTTACCTCTCCGGTCTTTGTGCATCGTTATCCGACTGCTGTTAAAGCCTTTTATATGAAGCCTGATCCGGAAGATCCAAAAGTGGTTCTGGGAGCAGATTTACTGGCTCCGGAAGGTTATGGAGAGATTATTGGGGGCGGACAGAGAATTGATGACGCGGCTTTGCTGGAACAGCGGCTGGCCGAACATAAACTGCCGGAAGAAGCCTTTAACTGGTATCTGGATTTGCGGCGTTATGGTTCGGTTCCGCACAGCGGTTTCGGTCTGGGAATTGAGCGGGCAACAGCCTGGCTTTGTGGAATTGAGCATATTCGGGAAACCATTCCCTTCCCCCGAACCTTATACCGACTCTATCCATAAACAGGAAGCAAAAATCAGTTCGGGGAGAGTGAAAAAATGATTAAGCTGTTTGTGCGGGGAGTGGCTCATGATTCCAGCGGAACTCCCATGGTGGTTTTAATGGATGAAGAAGAAAAACGCCTGTTGCCTTTGTGGGTGGGAATTGTAGAAATTCAGTCTATTGTTCTGGCTATGGGGGATGCGGGTCTGGAGCGTCCTCTGGGGCATGATTTATTTTTAAACTTGTGCCAGCAATTTAAAGCACATATTTCCAGAGTAGTCATAAGGGATGTTTTTGAAAGTGTTTTTTATGCTTCCATCATAGTTGAAACTGAAAAGGATTTATATGTTGTTGATTCTCGTCCCAGTGATGCCATTGTTTTGGCTTTAAAAGCTTCCGCTCCGATTTATATTAACAGGGAACTGGAAAATAATCTTTTGCTGGTGGCAGATTTTCTGGACGAAAATGCCCGCAGGGAGCTGGATACCAATCAATATGTATCCGGCCTGGGAAAAGTTCTGCACTAGGCCGGAATAAACTGCAACTGAATTTTTCTGGTACGGGGTCCATCAAATTCACAAAAAAAGACTCCCTGCCAGATCCCCAGTTGCAATTTTTTATTTTGTACTGGAATGAATTCAGAAGAACCGACCAGAATGGTTTTTAAGTGGGCATCAGAATTGCCTTCCAGGTGGCGATAGTGATCTTCCTGGGGGATCAGGCGTTCCATTTTATCCAGAAGATCCTGGGGTACTGTGGGATCAGCGTTTTCGTTGATGGTAACGGCTGCCGTGGTGTGCGGTATAAACACCAGACAAATTCCGTTTTCCAAAGAATTTTCCCGCAGGTGCTGATTGATTAAAGAGGTTATGTTGATCATTTGTTGACGGCAGGTAGTTTTCAGGTTGATAAACATGATCAGAATCCTTATAAGTTTTGAGCTGCCTTAAAGCCCAGGTTAAAGGTTAGAATTTCCAAAAGAGCCGACATATCTACATTGCGTACATCCACCGATTCAGTGGGATTTAAGGGAATAGCTGAAAAATTGAGGATGGCAATAATCCCGCTGTTAATCATAAGGTCAGCTACCTGTTGACTGGAATTGTCCGGAACGGTTAAAATTCCGATTTTAACATTGTGTTCTTTGACAACCTGAGCCATTTCTTCCAGAGGCTGGACGATCATATTGCTGATACGGCGGCCTATTCTGGAAAGGTCATCATCAAAAACACCTACGATTTTAAAACCTCTGGAAACAAATTCAGTGTTGGTGCAAAGGGCATAGCCCAGATTGTCGGCTCCGGCCAAAATCAGGTTCCATTCTCGGTCCAACCCCAGAATTTTTAAGGTATAACGCAGGAGATCTTTAACATTGTAACCAACGCCTCTGGTTCCGAATTCACCAAAATAAGCCAGATCCTTTCTGACTTGAGCTGAACTGACTCCTACTCCATCGGCAATTTCTCCTGAAGAAACAGTGATTATTCCATCCTGATCCAGTTTGTTCAGGTACTTGGAATAAACTGACATTCTCATTACAGTAGCTTCAGGGATTCTTAAAGTTTTCACGCCAAACTCCCCTTTCAGGAGAATCAATAAGCCATTGCCTGAAGGCAATGGGGTTTCAAAATTATCAAGCTTGCCAATCACAGAATGAAGATAGTGGTGCGGATGAGAGGACTTGAACCTCCACGAGTTACCCCATCAGATCCTAAGTCTGACGCGTCTGCCATTCCGCCACATCCGCCGGATAATAACTCAATCTATTCTACCATATTTTATTTTATTCGTCAAGTCTTCCGTTTTCTCCCTTTTGAGTTAAAATGTTTTTTTGCTGTTTAACCAGATTTTCAAAAGAAAAAAGTAAAAGAAAAATTTTTTTAAAAAAACCAGGAAAGTGGCGAAAAAAATATGAATTGTAGTGATTGGTGTGTTATAATAATCTAATATGATCTGAATCTTTTGGGAGGTTTTTTAGCTATGTATCCGGACAAATTTGCTAAAATAGGACTTACTTTTGATGATGTTTTGCTGGTTCCAGCCGCCAGTAATGTAGTACCCAAGGATGTTAATATTTCTACCAGACTAAGCAGTCATATTGCTTTGAATATTCCTTTGTTAAGTGCTGGAATGGATACGGTTACTGAGTCCAGAATGGCTATTGCCATTGCCAGGGAAGGCGGAATCGGGGTTATCCATAAAAATATGTCTATTGAAAAGCAAGCTTTGGAAGTAGATCGGGTTAAACGCTCCGAGCATGGAGTTATTACCGATCCAATTTTTTTATATCCGGAAAATTCCATTAACGAAGCTCTGGTTTTAATGGAACGCTATCGAATTTCCGGAGTGCCGATTACGGATCAAAATGGTTGTCTGGTAGGGATTTTGACCAATCGGGATCTGCGTTTTGAAACCAATTTTGATCAGCCGGTTTCCAATGTTATGACCAAAAACAATTTGATTACAGCTCCGGTTGGAACCACTTTGGAACAAGCTCAGAATATTTTGCGTCAACATAAGGTGGAGAAATTGCCCATTGTGGACGAAAACTTTAAGTTAAAAGGCTTGATTACCATTAAAGATATTGAAAAAGCTCGAATTTTTCCCAATTCTGCCAAAGATCAAAACCGCCGTTTACTGGTTGCTGCGGCTGTGGGAATTACCAATGATACTATGGAAAGAGCAGAAGCTTTGGTTAAAGCTCAGGTGGACTTGTTGGTCATAGATACAGCACATGGCCATAATCTGGAAATTGTCAATATGGTCAGACGCTTGAAAGAGCGTTTCCCGGATCTGGATTTAATGGCCGGTAATGTGGCCACAGCGGAAGCGGTTCGGGATTTGGCTGAAGCTGGAGTTGATGTGGTTAAAGTGGGCATTGGACCCGGTTCCATCTGTACTACCAGAGTAGTTGCCGGAGCTGGTGTTCCTCAGATAACTGCTGTTTATGAATGTTCACAGGAAGCTTTGAAATATCATATTCCCATTGTGGCTGATGGCGGGATTAAATATTCCGGGGATATTACCAAAGCCATTGCTGCCGGAGCGGATGCAGTTATGATCGGCAGTTTGTTTGCCGGAGCCGAAGAAAGTCCCGGAGATGTGGAAATTTATCAGGGGCGTTCCTATAAGGTTTATCGGGGCATGGGTTCTTTAAGTGCCATGCGGGAAGGCAGCAAGGATCGCTATTTCCAGAGCAATCAGAAAAAGCTGGTGCCGGAAGGCGTGGAAGGACGAGTTCCCTACAAAGGCCCCATGTCGGAAACGGTCTTCCAGTTGATGGGCGGTTTGCGTTCCGGAATGGGCTATTGTGGCTGTGCAAGCATTGAAGAACTGAAAACCAAAACCCGCTTTATTCGCATTACTTCGGCTGGCTTAAGAGAAAGTCATCCCCATGATGTGGTTGTAACCAAAGAAGCCCCCAACTACAGTTTTGAATAAATTGTCAAATAGATTGACAAACTTTGTCTTTTTGATTGCTAAAATTGCAGGAAGGTGCTACAATATAACCTGACATGAGAAAATATTTTTAAAAATGCGGACTTTGGGTTTGGGAATATACACAGCTTAAAATTAGTGACTGAAGCAAACACGCTTGGAAGAAAAGAATTGCTTAAACAATTAAACTTCTTCCGAGTCCCTGCTGCTTCAGCAGCGTGGGAGCGTCAAGGAGTTGACACATCAGTTCGTTGAATATATCGGAGGTGTTTTAAGCCATCGTTTTTCAGGTGGTGCAGATATGGTGCAAAATCTGGGCAGAAATTTGCAGCAAAGCTTGATTCAAGAAGATGTTCAGGCTTTATCGGAACAGGAATTACTGGCAGTTATTTTGGGCAGTGGCAGCAATCGGCTTAAAGGCATGGAAATAGCCGGTCGGGTTTTGCATCGCCTGGGCGGAATTCGTCAGTTGATAACAGCTTCGGTTGAAGAATTACAAAGTATTGATGGAATTGGTCAGGCCAGGGCTGTCCAGCTTAAAGCTGCGGTCGAGCTGGGAAGAAGAATAGCTGCTTCCGGAGCTTCTGACCGTCTGATAGTCAATTCGCCCAAAGATATTGCTGAAATGCTTATGGAAGAAATGAGGCACTTGGAAAAAGAATATCTGCTGGCTCTTTTCCTGAATAATAAAAACCAGGTTCTGGCCAGGGAAGTAATTTCCATTGGAAGTCTGAATGTTTCCACTGCTCAGCCCAGAGAAATTTTTAAAGGAGCGGTCAGAAGAAATGCGGCTTCTTTGATTCTGGTGCATAATCATACCAGCGGAGACCCAACACCCAGTAAAAATGATGTGATAGTTACCCAAACCCTGCTTAAAGCAGGGGAAATTATCGGAATTGAAGTTTTGGATCACATTATAATTGGAGATCATTGCTTTGTCAGCCTGAAAGCCAGAAACTTAATTTGAAAAATAAAGCAATAAACAGGAAAGGCTCAGGCACGGGTCTTTAAGTTATCGCTGATTCATGCAAAGGTAATGATTGATAATGAAAGTCCGGGGGAAAACAATTATTCCCTGCTTTTTTCGGAAAGTAAGGGAAGTTGTTTAGTACCCTGGAGCCCCACTCCTTCAGGGGCAGGAGTGTCAGAAACACTTTTAATTAGATTTTTTGCAATTTGGAAATATTGGATGACTTGTTTTGCTTGAATTTTTAGTTTGACTAATTTTGAAAAGAAAGGAGTCTCTAAAATGGGATTCGGATTGTTTGCCAAAGATATGGGTATCGATTTGGGAACTGCCAATTCTTTGGTTTATGTAAAAGGAAAAGGCATTGTTTTACGAGAACCTTCCGTTGTAGCAATTCAAAAGGATAGTGGTAAGGTTTTGGCAGTGGGAGAAGAAGCAAAACAAATGATCGGCAGAACCCCAGGTAATATTGTGGCTATTCGACCTATGAAAGACGGGGTAATTGCTGATTTTGATGTTACTCAAAGCATGATCCGATATTTTGTCAGTAAAGCTTTGGACGGCAAAACCTTTCTGGTGCATCCACGCGTGGTAATATCAGTGCCTTCCGGCGTTACTGCTGTGGAAGAAAGAGCCGTGCGGGAAGCAGCTATTCAGGCCGGAGCCAGAGAAGCTTATCTGGTGGAAGAACCTATGGCTGCTTCAATTGGTTCTGGTCTGCCGGTTCATGAGCCTACAGGCAATATGATTGTGGACATTGGAGGCGGGACTACAGAAGTTGCCATTATTTCCTTGGGAGGTATAGTAATCAGTCGTTCCATTCGAATTGCCGGAGATGAAATGGATGAAGCCATTATCAATCATGTTAAAAAAGCCCATAACCTGTTAATTGGGGAAAGAACCGCTGAATCCATTAAAATTGAAATCGGCAGTGCCTATCAGCCCGACAGTAATGCAACTTTCGAAATTCGAGGCCGGGATTTAGTCAGCGGATTGCCCAAAAATGTGGAAATTACTGCAGAGGAAATTTATAAAGCCCTGTCCGAACCGGTTAGTGAAATTATGGAAGCCATTAAATATACCCTGGAAGCAACTCCGCCGGAATTGGCTGCTGACATTATGGATCGGGGAATTATGATGGCCGGAGGCAGCTCTCTGCTGCGGGGTCTGGATCGTTTGATCAGTGAACAAACCGGAATGCCGGTGCATCTGGCTGAAGATCCTCTGCTGTCGGTGGTTTATGGCTCCGGCAAGGTTTTGGAAAATATCAAGGTTTTACGCAAGGTTCTGATTCAACCTCGGAAAATATCTTAAAAAATTTATAAAGAGGTGAAGTCGGTGTTTGGCTGGTTTTCCAACAAGAAGATATGGCTGATTATCATATTGGTAATTGTCTCCTTGGTGGTGCTGAAATTTACGGCTTTGGAACATACTTCACTGTCTCAGTCGGCTTTTCGTGGATTTTGGAGTCCGGTTCAAAATATACTTTCCAGAGCTGGAAACTGGATTAGTAATACTGTTTCCCTGCCTCTGGATGCTATTGGAGCCACTTATGATTATCAGAAACTGCAGTCTCAATTAGAAGATACCCAGGGACAACTGAGAGCTATGGAGGAATATAAGCAGGAGAATCAACGCTTAAATCAGTTACTGGGTTTTCAGAGCTCTTTGATGGCTGCCAGCAATTACCGAACTGTCAGTGCTTCAGTTATTGGCCGGGATTCCACCAACTGGTTTGGCACTATCTGGATCAATGTGGGTTCGGCAAACGGAATCAAAAATAATATGACTGTAATTACCCCGGCTGGTCTGGTGGGGAGAATTGTTAATGTTAACAGCAATTCTTCGGAAGTGCTTTTGATCGTTGATTCCCGAAGCGGAGTTAATGCCTTGACTCAGAATACCCGGACTTCCGGTTTTGTGGAAGGAGCTTTGCACACATCGGAAGAATTGGTAATGGGACAAATTGCCATTACCAGACAGGTGGCACCCGAAGAAGTGGTAATTACTGCAGGTATGGACAGTCTTTACTTGAAAGGAATTCCTATTGGCGTAATAACTTCCGTCGGCAAGGATAATTCCGGTTTATATAATCAGGCTGTTGTCAAGCCTTTTGTAGACTTTAGCTGCCTGGAAGAAGTCATGGTTTTGGTTTCTGAGCAGGACAGCGAAATTAACCAGGAGAGCATGGCTTATCCCTGGGGACAACAAATAACAAATGAGGAAGACGGGGAATCAAACGGCTGAAGCTGTCTTCCCCGTTCCTCTTGTTAGGGCAGCAAGTGAGGAAAAATAATGTTTCGTTGGTTGATTCTTTTGGGACTTATTCTGGTATCGGCAATTTTGCAGACTTCTTTTATGAATTGCTTTGCCATCGGAGGCATTAAGCCTGATTTGGTGGTTTTATGGGTGATTTTCTGGTCTTTTGTCCGAGGCAATCCGGAAGGCAGCTATTTGGGCTTTGGAGCTGGGCTGTTGGTGGATTTGATGAATGGAGTTTATATTGGCTTCAATTCTTTAAGCTATCTGATCGTTGGCTTTCTAATTGGTCAGCTTAAACATAAATTATATCAGGACAGTTTGCTGATTGCCATGTTTATTTCCTGGTTGGCTGTTATTGTATCTCAGTTCATCCAATACCTGTTATTATGTGCCTATGGTCAAATTTTGCCTTTGGCATCTGCCTTGTTAAAGGTAATTTTGCCCACAGCTACTTATTCGGTAGTTTTTGTTTTGTTTTTCTATCGAAAATTTACCCGCTCCTGTCGTGATGGCTGGTTATGCAGTCCCGTGGAGCAAAACAATAATATTAAAGAGGACTAAAGACAAGAGGTTTTACCATTGAAACAAAAAAGATTGGAACGGGATTTAAAAATTTTTTCCCTGATGATCATAGTGGTCTTTATCTTTCTGGCCAGCAGATTGGCCTTTATGCAAATTTCTGAAGCCGATAAATACAATACCCTGGCCAAGCAGAATATTCAGCGGGTTATTCCCATTGAAGCTCCCAGAGGAGAAATTCTGGATTCGCATAATGAAATTCTGGTTTATAATCAGGCGGTTTATACGGTGTCCATCAGTAATATTGCCGGAGCGGTTACTTCCGAAGCTTTGGATAAACTGGCTGAATTGCTGAAACGGGAGCCGGCTTTCAGCGAAATGAGTACCGAAGAAATTGTTGCCGATTTTAAGCAGAAAATAGAAGCTCATGCGCAGCTTTATGAACCGGTCAAACTGGTCAGCAATATCAGCATTGGTACGGCTAATTTAATTCAGGAAATGGAATTGGAGTTGCCTGGGGTGACAGTAAATACCACTCCGGTTCGTTATTATCCCTATGGAGATTTGCTGGGCAGTGTCTTGGGCTATGTTCGGGAAATTGATGCCAACGAATTGGAAAAATATAATAAATGGCTGGAAGAAAATCCAGATGCTCTTAATACCCAAAGTTATGCCATGGGGGATTTGGTGGGCAAGGTGGGTCTGGAAAAAAGCTATGAAGAATATTTAAGAGGCGAAAAAGGCTCCAGAATTGTGGAGGTTGATTCCAAAAGCAATCCAGTGCGGGAATTGGGCGTTCTGGAAGCGACAACAGGAAACAGTCTGAAGCTTACCATAGATTCCCGCCTGCAAAGAGCAGCTCAGAGTGCAGTTCAAAGTTCTCTGGCTAAAGCCAGAGCTGGCGGTTATGTACATACCAGCCAGGTTAAACCGGTAGGGGCAGCCGTAGTGTTAGATGTTAAAACCAGCCGGGTTTTAGCCATGGCTTCGGTGCCCAGCTATGACCTGAATATCTTTTCCGGAACTTTGAGTGCAAGCGAATACAGCAATTTGAGTAATAAACGGGCTTTGAACAACCACGCAATTCAAACAGTTTCAACTCCTGGCTCTACTTTTAAGATGGTTTCTTCCACTGCTTTTCTTGAAAGTGGCTTAATCAATGCTTACAGTTCAGTTTATTGCGGCGGCATTTATTCCAATAAGAGATGCTGGAGCAGTGCGGGACATGGTTCGGTTAATGTGGTCAGTGCTTTAAAACATTCCTGTGACATTTTTTTCTATGTGATCGGTGAAAAGGCCGGGGCGGAATTATTAGGGCAGTATGCAGGACTGTATGGCTTTGGTAAAGTTACCGGGGTTGACTTGCCGGACGAAGAAGATGGAATTATAGCTTCTGAGGAACGCAAAAAAGAATTATGGGGCAATCATCCCAATGAGCGTATTCGGGAATGGGAGTCGCAGTGGCATAACTATGACAGCATGGATATGGCCATTGGACAGCAGGAAACCAAAGTTACTGCTTTGCAGTTGGCCAATTATGTGGCCTGTGTTGCCAATGGGGGCACCTTGAATAAACCCTATCTGGTAGAGCAGGTGATTAACCCCAAAGGCAAGGTAATTTTGCAAAATGAACCGCAGGTTATCAGTCAGCTTGAGTTTTCAGACGCAACTTTCAAACTTTTGCATCAGGGTATGCGGGGAGTTGTAACCGCTGGAGGAACTGCTCCCACGCTTTTTGCCGGTGCTTCTTACACCGCAGCCGGAAAAAGCGGCACGGCTGAATTGGGCGATGCCTGGGAACATAATAATGCTTTGTTTGTATCTTATGCTCCCTATGAGGAACCGGAGGTAGTAGTGGCCGTAATTATTGAATATGGCGGTGCAGGTGGGGCTGTTGCCGGAGCCGCAGTTCGGGAAATTATGGATGTCTATTTTGATTTGAAGAAACAGGATGCTCAGGCTGCAGCAGAAAATAATGATAACAGTAGCGACGACAGTTCAGTAGTTTCCCAGCCTTCCGGAGCCATTATTCCTTCGAATAGATGAAATTTACCACATTAAAATGAAATAGCAGGTCGATTTTGGAAGAAAAAACACTTTTGTTTTTTCTATAAGGAAGCAAGAGGATTTTTCAGGCTCGATGGAGAAAAGCTAATCATTCAATATATAGAGTGAGTGTGAGTGTTGTGCCTAATCTGCAAAAGTTGTGGCAGGAACGCTTTGGCCTGGAAGATGAGGAAAATACCGTTTTAATCAAAAGAACCCTGCGTTCCGGGCAAAGAATGAAATATCAGGGAAGTGTAGTAGTAATGGGTGATGTTAATCCGGGAGCTGAAATCATAGCCGGAGGTAATGTGCTGGTTTTGGGTCAGCTGCGGGGAATGGTTCAGGCTGGAGCCTATGGCAATGAGAATGCCGTAATTATGGCTTTTCGTTTAAACCCAATGCAGCTGAGAATTGCCGAACATATTACCAGAGCTCCTGATAATGATGAAGCTGATCAGGATTTTCCGGAAATTGCCCTGATTCAAAATGGAGTAATTACGATTGAACCGTTTATTTAGTAAGATTCAGGATGGAGGGGAAACTTATGGGAGAAGTAATTGTAATTACTTCTGGCAAGGGCGGAGTAGGCAAGACTACTACCACAGCTAACCTGGGAACTGGTTTGGCTGCTTTGGGACATAAAGTTGTTTTGGTGGATACGGATATTGGACTTCGCAATCTGGATGTGGTTTTGGGACTGGAAAATCGCATTGTGTATGATCTGACCAATGTAGTCAATGAAGAAGTAGTTTATAAAAAAGCTTTAATCAAAGATAAACGCTTTGAAAATTTATATTTGCTGCCGGCAGCTCAAACCAAGGATAAAACGGCGGTTACTCCAGAGCAGATGCAAAAGCTTTGTCATGAGCTGCAGCAGGAATTTGATTATGTGTTGATTGATTGTCCGGCCGGAATTGAACAGGGCTTTCAAAATGCCATAGCCGGGGCGGATCGGGCTATTGTAGTAACCACGCCGGAGATTTCGGCGGTTCGAGATGCGGATCGGATTATAGGCTTGTTGGAAGCTGCTGGTTTGCACGATCCCCGTTTAATTATCAACCGGATTCGTTATAATATGGTTAAATCCGGAGATATGATGAATATTGAAGATATTATTGATATTCTGGCTATTGATTTGCTGGGCGTTGTTCCAGATGATGAAATGGTGGTTATTACTACCAATAAAGGCGAAACAGTGGTGCAGGAAAACAAGTCGATGTCCGGGCATGCTTATCGCAATATGATCAAAAGGATTAAAGGGGAAAATGTTCCCCTGCTTGATTTGGAAAATGGAGGATTCTTTAGTAAGGTCAAAAAACTCTTTGCACGGAAATAGACAGGGGGAAATATAATGCTGGATTTTATTTCCAAGATATTGGGTAAGGATAATGTTTCCAGTAAAAATATTGCTAAAGACAGGCTGCGTCTGGTTTTGGTGCATGATCGCTCCGATATTTCTCCCCAGGTTATGCAGGACTTACGCAAAGACCTAATCAAGGTTATTAGCAATTATATGGAAATTGACGAAAAATCTTTAGAAGTAAATTTTGATCATATGGAGAATCAGGTGGCTTTGGTGGCTAATATTCCAATTAGACGCATGAAAAATAAATAAAATTATGTTTGTTTCCTAAAAGTTTGCAAATGTTGGGTTTAACTTTGTTCGGGCAGGTGAAAAAAAGATCTTTAACAGGATATTAAAAGAATTGGATTATCCAGTGGTAATCCTGACCGGAACTATTATTATTATGGGTTTGCTTGTTGTTGGCAGTGCTTCGGTTGATTTTTCTCAGCTTGATTATACTTCTTTTCAGGATATGAGTTTCTTTGGCCGTTTAACACACCTGGATTTTCAAGCCATTTTTAATCAGATTGCGGGCATGGTTGTTGGAATTATCGGCATAGGTTTTATTTTATCCATTGACTTTGAAGATTTACGCAAAATCAGCAAATATTTGTATATCTTTAATATTATCATGCTGATGGCGGTTCTGCTTTTGGGCTTTACTGCTTTGGGAGCTCAACGGTGGATTGGAATTGGCTCTTTTAAATTCCAGCCTTCGGAATTATCCAAAATTATTATGATTATTTGCTTTGCGGATTATCTGTCCAGCAGGGAAGGCAATTTATCTCGCTGGCGGGATCTTTTTGTCTGCTATGCTTTTATGGGTTTTCCAGCTTTGTTGATTCTCGTTCAGCCTGACTTGGGGACTGCTTTGGTTCTGGTGGCCATTACCTTTGGAATGCTTTTTATAGCTGGAGCCAGATTCTGGCATCTGTTTGTAACTGTTGCCGTAGGAATTTTTTTGATTTTGGCTGTTTATTTTTCCCATAGTTATTTGCATAATTCAGCGGAAGAATGGGAAAATCAAAAGCTGGCTTTGGAGAAAATCCAGGCCGGGAGCATGGAATTGAGTGAAGCTAATCAGGAGATTTTGCAGGGTCTGAAAGATAACAATTTAACTGAAGCTGATTTACCAGCTTATTATGAACTGGTTTGTGAAAAGGATGCTTTTTTCAGTAAATGGCATCAAAAATTTCATTCTTATACTATCAAAGAATATCAAATGACCCGGATTGAAACATTCCTGAATCCGGAAAGTGATTTGCTGGGTTCCGGGTATAATGTTTATCAATCCAAAATTTCTCTGGGTTCCGGGGGGTTCTGGGGCAAAGGAATTCTGGAAGGAACTCAAAGCCACTTCTTCCTGCCCATCCGAACCAGTGATTTTGTTTTTTCAGTTTTAGGGGAAGAGCTTGGCCTTTTGGGCATCATTACTTTGCTTGTTCTCTATCTTTTGTTGATTATTCGCTGCATTAACATTGCTTTTATGACTAAGGAAGCTTTTGGAACTTTGCTGGTCATTGGGGTAGCTTCCAAATTATCCTTCCATATTATCGAAAATGTAGGTATGTCTATGGGCATGATGCCGGTAGCCGGAATTCCTTTGCCCTTTGTTAGTTATGGAGGTACGGCCATGGTGGCCAATTTGCTGGCTGTTGGTCTGGTGTTCAATGTTTATATGCACCGCCAGAAGTCTTTGTTTTAACCTTGGAACTCAGCAGGCAAGATTGCAAATTTTTCAATCGAAACCATATAATAAGGATTGATGGGGTAAAAAATTGATGGGGTAGAAAAATGAGTATTGCAAGCTTACTCTATGGGGCTATAAATTTAATGTGTGTTCTGCTCACTGGATTTGAATTTATATTTGGTTTTCGAGGAATAAAACACTTTCCCCGCAAAAGATATTTGTTACAATCCACTCTTTTTGCTGTCATTGCTTTTTTCTTTGATATGATGAATGGTTTTGGTAATATATATTATGCAATAAACCCTGCTTTTGGCTTTGTTATCATGTGTGGCTTTCATATCTGTCTGGCCATCAGTATTTATTTCTGGTTTATATTTTCAGAAATTTCTCAGGAAGCAAAATATATTCTGATGCTGCGAAATCGTCTTCTTCTCTTTCTTCCCATAATTTTGATTATTATTTTATGCTTGACTGGAAGGATCTTTTCCTGTGATCATAACGGTTATCAAGTAGGAGATTGCTATTTTATCCAGGCGATTATTTTGGGAAGTATGTTTCTTTTCAGCGGTATCAAAGCGGTGATTAAGTCAATCAATCATGCTTATTTTGCCAAATGTAAAGAATATTGTGCTTTGGTTGCCTTTGCTTTCATTCCATTATTTTTTGGGGTTCTGCAGCTCATTATAGGGATTCATATTCCGCTGTTATCTATGGGTATAACTTTTTGCTATGTTATTATTTATCAGACGGATTTATCCAATGAAATTTTTCGAGATCCCCTGACTAGTTTGAATAACCGCAATGCCCTTGTGGAATATCTTTCCAACCATCTTAATGATAATCCTCAAAAACTTTGTTTGTTTATGATAGATGTGGATCGCTTTAAGCAGATTAACGACAAATATGGGCATTTGGAAGGCGATCTGGCTTTGATTCAGATTGCTGATGTTTTGCGTAAATCCATGCCCCGCAATTTTCATATTGCCCGTTATGCTGGAGACGAATTTGTTTTGGCGGGAGAAGCAGAATCCGAAACTGACTTAAAAGATATGGTTGAAAATATTCAGCGGGAATTAAAAATTCAAAATCAGAAAAATGGCAAGGAATGGGATGTTTATTTGAGTATCGGCTACGCTGTTTGGAATCCGCAAATCAGATCTATTGCCGAATTTATTGATATGGCTGATAAGGAAATGTACCGAGTCAAAAAAGAATCTCAGACTTAATTCGTGAGGTGTAATTAAAGGGGCAACAAAATCCTGACAAAAATTTTGTTGCCCCTTTTGGCGGAGAGTTAGGGATTCGAACCCTAGGAGGACGAATAATCCTCACAGCATTTCGAGTGCTGCACCTTCAACCACTCGGACAACTCTCCGGATATTTGCAAAAACCAAAGTTATTTATTTGGCGATACTTGAATCAGGGTCGTTTTTTCTGGTCTGGCGAAGCTGCTGAAAAAACAATTTCAAAATTTCTGCACAGGCAGCCTGCTCTATACCGTGAAAAACTTCTACCTGATGATTTAAGCGGGGATCCCGCAATAAGTCAAATAAACTGTCCACTGCCCCGGCTTTGGGATCGGGCGTACCATAAACCAGCTTACCCAGACGAAACTGAAGCATGGCTCCTGCACACATGGGACAGGGTTCCAAAGTAACATACAAGGTACAGTCATTTAACCGCCAGCTTCCCAAAGTCCGGGCAGCCTGCTGCAAAGCCAGAATTTCTGCATGAGCCAAGCCGTCCTGCCGGTTTTCCCGCAAATTATGTCCTCTGCCAATAATCTGACCTTCTCTGACGACTATGGCTCCAATGGGAACTTCATTGAGCAGGAAGGCTTGGCGGGCTTCTTGCAAAGCTTCCCGCATATAGCCGTTATCATCCATTAGTTTACCTCCGGCCTGACGAACTCGACTAATTCATTATATAATATTATTGCATGAATGGCAAGATCTTTTTGATAATTTGCCCCGGAAACAGAACAGCCTGGTTATGTGGGTATTTTCTGAGGCTGAACCATCAGGGTTTTCTGGTTGGTGTAAGTTACATAGCCGGGTTTGGCTCCATTGGGTTTGTGGACATATTTGCGGAAGGTGCAGTCCACTTCGGTTTTAGAGCTGGAGCGGGCTTTGCTGTAATAGGCGGCCAGAGAAGCTGCTTCTAATAGAACCTGTTCAGGCACCGGCTGGCCTTCAGTAAATAAAATTACATGGGAACCGGGATGGTTTTTAATATGCAGCCAAAGATCCTGGTCTTTGGCCAGTTTTAAAGTTAGATAATCATTTTGCTTATTATTTTTGCCAACCTTGATTACCATGCCATTGGAGGAGATAAACTGCAAGGGCAGCGGTTTTTCTTTTTTCCGGGAGCCTTTGTTGGTGGGAACAGCCTGCAAATAATGTTCCGCTTCCAGTTCCTGCCGAATTTGCTGCACTTCCAGTTGATTTTCAGCTAATTCCAGACTGCTTTCCACTCCTTGTAAATATTCCTCTTCGTTTAAATTTAAAGCCATTTGTTCCCAGGCATTTTTCAGGGTTTGTTTGGCTTTATTATAGCGTTTATATTGCCATTGAGCATTTTCAGCCGGGGTCAGTTGGGCTTGCAGGGTAATTTTTACTTCCGGACAATCCGGCAAATAATAATTGGGCAGCCAAACTTCGGTATCGCCCTTTTTTAGTCGATAAATGTTGGCAGTGATTAAATCTCCGGCAATTTTATATTCCTCGCCGGCTTCGGCTTTTTGCAGACTTTCCTGCTGCAAACGAATCTTTTTTTGCAGCCGGGTTAAATTTTTGTGCAGGACGCTTTGCAGGGATTGTTTATCAGCTCGCAAAAGCTCATCTTCCTGCTTGCGAGTATAGATTTTCTCCAGAACTTCGTTCATTTGAGCGGCACTTTGACCGGAGGTAAGCTGAATAGCTGCGAAATCCCGTTCGGTAAAGCTGGGCTGAAATTTTCCAGCCTGACAATCCTGCATAATTTGTCTTAACCGGATATAAAGGGAACGCAGCTCATAAAGGCCGCAGTTTTCTATCAGCAAGTCCGGCGGCAGATTGCATTGCCGCAAAATTTCCCGGGCAGTCAGGGGAGAAAGGGCTTCCAGTTTCTGCTGAATTGTCTGCCAGACTGAAACTTCCGGGTTCTGACTCAAAAGCAGTTCGGAAAATTCCTCCTCACTTAAATTCAGGGGATTTTGTTTGTTTTGATTTGGAGGAGCCAGATAAAGCTGACCGGGTAAAATTTCCCGGTGACGGCTGACTGTATGCCCATAACGCCGAATACCGTCCAGAATTTCCCCCTGGTCGTTGACTAAAATTAAATTGCTGTGCTTGCCCATAATTTCCAGAATTAAAGTTTTCAGGCTTAACTGCCCCAATTCATCCCGGTTTTCAATTTCCAGGTGCAAAATTCGATCCAAACCAATTTGCCGAATACCCTTAATGCGGCCGCCTTCCAGATGCTTTCGCAAAACCATGCAGAAAACCGGCGGAAAAGAGGGGTTTTCTTTGCTTTGACGAGTCAGATGAACTCTGGCCAAATTGGAATTAGTATTTAAGAGCAAACGAACTTTTTCCCCGGCAGAACGCAGAAGCAGATGAATTTCATCTCGGAGGGGCTGGTAAATTTTATCAATGCGGGTATTCAGCAAAGGCTGTAACTCCCGGACTACTGCCGCCAAAACCAGTCCATCAAAAGGCATTTCAAATCTTCCTTTCCCAATAAGATTGTTTAATTATATCAGATCTTACGGCGAAATAAAAGACAACCGGCGGTTAATCCGGCTGCCGTTAGAGGGCCGACGGGGACTCCCTGGAAAAAAACAATGCCCAACAGTGAACCCAGAATTAAACCCAAAATAATTTCCGGCTGCTCCTGCATTAAACGAATTCCTCTGCCGTTCAGCCAGGTAGCCAGCAAACCGCCGATAATAGCCAGAATTCCGGCTTTGGAGGTCAGGCAGTAAAGCAATTCCGGTTTGCCGATTTTTCCAGCGGCCAAAGGGCTGAGAATGGATAACAGTAAAAAAAGAATTCCCAAATCCAGGGTGCGGTTTTGCAAAAAAGGAAAAGCTCGTCTGGCCTGAAGCAGGCGGAGCATTAAAAGCAGGCAGGAAGCCATGGAAATAACTTCCGATTGAGCCAAAATACCAATGATAAGCAGGATGACCAACTGGGACAAGGGAAAAACCTCCGGGATTGCTTTTGCTCCAGTTTATGCGGCGGAAAGTCAGGCCATGCTTAATTGGATTGGGAAAACTATTGCTTTTGTTCCAGAGCGGTTTTGAAAGTATCGGCTCTCAAACCTACTCGCAGAGCCTCCAAAGCCAAAACATCAGCCGGAGCAATATTGCCTAAATTGACATTGGGGCCAAAGCGATTGATCAGTTCCAGTTGTTGATCCTTTTGAGGAGCTTCCCACAGAATTTTTTCCGGACTGGTCAGCTTGCTGATTAAAAGATCCAAATCATTCAATCTGAAATTGCCCTGCTGATCATAAAGTCCCACGCTGATTCCGGACTCTCTTCCTTCCAAAATGACTTTATCTGCTCCATAATAGAGATCTTTTTCAATTAAACGCAGCATTTTTTCCACGGAAAGATTTTCTTCCAGTTTTTTGCCGACTTCACTTAAAACCTTAAAGCCTGCTTCTGCTGCCAGAGTAATGGCCTGCCAGCGAAGTTCCACCGGCAGATTGATGGTTCCATCTGAAACCTCTATGCAGGTAAAGCCCATTTCCCTGGCCAGCTGCAAAAACTGTTTGAGCTTATTTTGCATCAAAGCCACTTCCAGAAAGGTGCCGCCGGGATAAATATCGACTTCATACTGGCGTACCAGGTGAATTTTTTCTTCCAGAATACGGCTGCTGTATAAGGCGGTGGTTCCAAAGCCCAGTTTGACCAGATCTACATATTGCCCGGCTGAGTTAAGTAAATCCTGGGTTTCCTGAATTCCCAGTCCTTTATCCAAAATCATGGTTAAGCCTTGCTGACGGGGATAGGACAGGCGATTGCCCAGAGGAAAGGAAATCAGATCTGTCCAGGCATTGCTTTGTTTTTCCAGCATTATGCAACAAACTCCTTCCAAAACGGTTTTGCTTTAAATTATGTTGGCTGGGAGGAGGATGCTCAAAAATAAAAGAAGTTGTTTGGGAAAAGATCCTTAGCTTGCAGGCAGGAGTGGAGGGAGGGGGCAAAGGAAACTCTTGAATTAGTCCGGCTTGCTTTGTATAATTTAACACGCCGTGAGCAAAAAATCCCCCGCCTCTATAGGTGGCGGGATGAATTGCGATAAACACGGCGTTGTTGGTTTGCCAATGATGCGTTATGAACTTATTGGGAAGAGAGTTTGTCAGGGGTGAAAAAAAAATGATGAAAAAAAATTTGATTTTGCAGGAAAAGTGTGCTATGCTTGGTATATATACATATTAGCGGGAATTGTTCTGCTTTTTTCGTCTGCAAGAGGCTGAAAAATGGAAGGTTCCTGAGGATATGCAATAAATTACCTGATATGGGTGATAATGGATGATAAAGCAAATAGTATATA
>JAZRXK010000112.1:0-7926 GCA_045600185.1 Desulfocucumaceae bacterium | reverse complement strand
AAGGTAGATAATTAAAACCCTAAAAAAGGGGGTGTGCAGTTATGGGTGTACCAAAAAGAAAATCTTCCAAGCAACATGGCAGACAAAGAAGAAGTGCCAGTTACAAAATTGAAGCTCCAAAATTTGTTGCTTGTCCTCAATGCAAAGCCTTGATTCTTCCTCATCATATGTGTGACGAATGTGGTTACTACAATGGCAAGGAAGTTGTCAGTATGTCTTAAAGCTGTATTTTCTGCGGTGCGGAACCCCACTCCTTTTGAGGGGTGGGAGCAGCACCGTTTTTCCTTTTTTTATCAGCCTTCAATGGGTGGTGATGCAAAGGGCTGAGATTCCAGTAAATCAGTTGGGTTCTTGGCTTTTTTTTGCGGATTCCTCTTGTCAGCAGAGCTGTTTTTGGTTAGAATGAAGAAAATATGTATCAGAGGGTGGTGCCTTTATGTCAGTAGAAGAAAAAATCAAAAATATTATTTTGGATCAACTGCAAGTTGAAGAAGATGAAATTACTTCGGAAGCTTCTTTCCAGGAAGATTTTGGAGCTGATTCGCTGGATATTGTTGAACTGATTTTGGCCATGGAAGAAGAATTTAAAATAAATATTCCTGATGAAGAAGCGGAAAAGATTCGGACAGTGGGAGAAGCCATTGCTTACATTAAAAACCATATTTGATTCTGTCTTGAACCTTATCAATGGCATTGAACAGCTAAGTCCTGCATCCAATAGCGGGACTTTTTTGTAAGCCTGTAAAAGTCAAGGTTAGGAAAGGAGAAAGACCATTTTCTCATTATCTGCAAGATAGTGAGTTGGGGTGGCAAAGATTTTATGAAAAAAAACCAGGTGGAAATTCTTAACTTAATAAATAATCTGGGCATTAAGTGGAATAATCCCCAACTTCTGGAGCTGGCTATGACCCATAGTTCCTGCTCCTTTGACAATCGGGAACGACGCTTTAATAATAATCAGCGGCTGGAATTTTTGGGAGATGCAGTTTTGGAACTGTTATCCAGTGATTATTTATACCATCTTTTCCCTCAATGCACTGAAGGAGATTTAACCAAAATGCGGGCTTCCATGGTTTGCGAATCTTCCCTGGCTCAACTGGCCAGAGATCTGCGTTTGGGTCAGTGCTTGTATATGGGCAGAGGAGAAGAAATTTCCGGGGTCAGACAGCGTTCTTCCATTTTGGCTGATTCCTTTGAAGCTCTTTTGGGAGCTGTTTATCTGGATCAGGGAATCGAGGTGGTCAAACAGTTTTTACAGAAATATTTGGATATTTTGCTTCAGGAAGTGCAGAAAGGCCGGGTTTCGCAGGATTATAAAACCCAGTTGCAGGAGTTAATTCAAAAAACTTCCTCACAGCCTTTGGATTATGTTTTGCTGAAAGAAAGCGGCCCGGATCACAAAAAAATTTTTACCAGTGGAGTTCGTCATCAGGGCAGGGAATTGGGACAAGGTACTGGCAGTTCCAAAAAGGAAGCGGAACAACAGGCGGCCAGACAAGCCCTGGCCAGATTAAATTTGGAATAAGGAGTCGGGATTTTGGGTATTTTTAAAAAGTTAAAGGATTCTTTAAGCAAAACCAAAGAAAGTTTTGCAGGCAAACTTGAAAATTTATTTAGTGGACATAGAAATATTGACGAAAGTTTATATGAAGAATTGG
The DNA here is from genome assembly GCA_045600185.1 of Desulfocucumaceae bacterium. Taxonomy (GTDB): domain Bacteria; phylum Bacillota; class Desulfotomaculia; order Desulfotomaculales; family Desulfocucumaceae; genus CATZDY01. Next base: position 6,268 of record JAZRXK010000112.1, on the reverse strand, counting down.
AAGAAATTTTGTTGCAGGGAGATGTTGGAGCAGAAGCGGCTTTGGATCTGGTAGATGATTTGCGGAAAGTGGCCAGGGAACGCAAAATTGCTGATTCCGAACAGCTCCAGATAATTCTGGAAGAACTTATTTTAAAAATTTTGCTGACAAGCGAATCTGAATTAAATGTCAGCGAAAGCCCAACGGTTATTTTGCTGGTCGGGGTTAACGGGGTGGGCAAAACTACTACCATTGGCAAATTAGCTCATTATTTTAAAGCTCAGAATAAAAAGGTTCTGTTGGCGGCAGGAGATACTTTTCGGGCGGCGGCTTGTGAACAACTGGAAATCTGGGGCAACCGTAACGGGGTAGATGTAATTAAGCATCAGGAAGGAGCAGATCCGGCGGCAGTGGTTTTTGATGCAGCTCAGGCAGCTAAAGCCCGCAAAATTGATATTTTGCTGGTGGATACCGCTGGACGACTGCATACCAAAAACAATCTGATGGAAGAACTGAAAAAAATATCCAGAGTTCTGAAAAAAGAAATTCCCACAGCTCCCCATGAAGTTCTGTTGGTTTTGGATGCTACGACCGGACAAAATGCTTTAAGCCAGTCAGAATTATTTGATGAATCCAGCGGCGTAACCGGCATAGTTTTAACTAAATTGGATGGTACAGCCAAAGGCGGAGTGGTAATCGGTATTGCTAAAAAACAATCCATTCCGGTTAAATTTGTGGGCATTGGCGAAGGCATTGAAGATTTGCGTCCCTTTGAAGCCAGGGAATTTATTGAAGCATTGTTTGAAAATTAAGAGCAGGTTGCCAAAAAGGACAGAGTTATGCAAATATTTTGGGGCATTGTTGTAGCGGTAAATTTAATAAGTTTGACTTTAATGAAAGTGGACAAGGTAAAAGCCCAAAAGCACCAATGGAGAATTTCCGAAAGGACTTTGCTGGGTTTGGCTCTTTTTTACGGTTCTTATGGCATTGGTTTGGGAATGTGGCTTTTTCGGCATAAAACCCGGCATTTGAAATTTAAAATATGGATACCGGTTTGTCTTATCTGGCAAACTGGACTCCTGCTTTATTTGCTTTGTCGATAGTCTTAAACGGAGGAATTCCGAATGTGGTTTGGCGAAATTTTATCGGAAAAATTTTTCAGTTTATTGGCTTCCAAAAATAAAGAGCTTTATTTGTCCGCTTTATTGTTGATTCAAAAGCATTACCAGCAGGAATTACTATTAAAAAAATCCGGAGTTATGGCTCTTTTAATTGATCATCTGGAAGATCAAATCTGGCAGATGGAAGGCGAAAATCAGGAAGATCCGGGCAGCAGCCTTTCGGCCAGGGCTTATTATCTGCTGCGGCAGTTATTGGCGGCTGGCTGGCTGGAACGGGAGTATCATTATCAGTCTTTGGAGGAATTTTTGCTGCTGCCCGAAGAAGCAGCGGTCATTTTGGAAGCTGTTCAAAACTTACAGCAAAGCCGTCAATATAATTCGCTGGTTTATTCCACTTACTCCAGTTTAAGCACCGCTGATCGAGAACGGGATGATTATATGCTGGAAGCCTTGCAGCAGGCTTATCGTTCCACTCAGGAATTACAGGAAAATTTGCGTCGTCTTTTTAATAATATGCGACGGCACTACCAAAATTTATATAAGAAAAAAGCAGTGCAGGATCTTATTCAGGAGCATTTTGAAAATTACCAGGCTTTGATTTTGGACAAGGTGTATCATCCTTTAAAAACTCTGGACAGTATTCCCCGCTATAAATCCCGGATTATCAATATTTTGCGGGACTGGCTGATTGAGCCTCCGGTTTTGGAGCATCTTGTGGAATTAAGTCTGCAAAAAGGTTTTTATACTGCTTCAGCCAGAGAGGAAGCTTTGAACTGGATTGTCCAGCAGGTATCTCAAATTATGGATATATATCAGCATTTGGAATTAACCTTGCGGGAAATTGATCGTAAAAATGCTTCTTATACCAAAGTTTTGGTGGAAAGAGTTCGTTATTTGCTGAATCAGGAGCAAAGTCTGGCCGGTCAGTTGGTGGAAATTTTGAAACACTCGGCAGGCTGGGAAGCGAATCTGGCGGAAGAAATTCAGCTTTATCGTCAATATAATCTCAACGAAAATTCTCTGGCCAGAGCGAAAGAAAAAAAGCCTGTTTTTGCACAGCCGGAAGCATTGAGTTCGGCAACAGATGAAGCGGAGCTGCAACGGGAATTGGATCTGTTTGAGCAGCGAATCAGCCAGACTTTGACAAAGGAAAAAATCATAGCTTTTATTCAGGACAAATTACAGGGACGGGCATTTGTCCACATTCGGGAATTTGTCCTGGCTGATGATCTGGAATTTGTTAAATTGATTCTGGCGGCGGTTAAGGCTGCCGAACTGCCTTTTAAGGTGGAATTTCGGGAAAATTATTTTTCCTCCAATGGTTATCGAGTACCGGAAATGATCTTTTGGGCTGAAGAGGTGAATAAAACTGGAGCTTAAAAATTGGGCTTTGTTAAGCCCGGAGGATAAAGAAAATTTCCCCCGAATTATCAATTTGCTGCTGGCTGAAACTTTTGTTTTGCGGGAAGTTTTGGAGCCGAAAAAACAAACTTTGCGAGTCAATCCGGATTTTCGCTTTCTGGAAAGAAATCTGGACTTATGTCGGGAATATCTGTTTATGGCCGGTTGGGAACTGGATTTGGATCTGGATTATGGGGTAGCTGCGGTTTTTAATCGCTATGGTTATAATAAGCTTCGTCTGGATCGTTTTACTACTTTGTTTGTGTATGGCTTGCGGTTGATTTATGAGGAGGAACGGGAAAAACTGGCTTTGGGGAAAACCGTAATTACTACTCTGCCCGATTTGCTGCAAAAACTGAGCTATTTGGGAGTTTGGGATCGCAAAGTCAGCGAAAGCTTCTTGCAGGAAACTTTGGGAGTTTTAAGGGAATTTAATTTAATTGAACGCCTGGAAAATACCTGGCTGGATCCCAATGGACGCATTTTAATTTATCCTTCCATTTTGCAGGTGGTGAGCAACGAAAGGGTTCATTACTGGTATGAAAAACTAAGCCTGGAGGAAGGAGCTGAAACGCTTGAAAAGCCTGACCAAACTGCTGTTGATTAACTGGCATTATTTTAAGCACCAGCTTTTGGAATTGGAAAAGATCAATTTTCTGACCGGGGTCAATGCTTCCGGCAAATCGACAATAATTGATGCTTTGCAGTTACTTCTTTTGGGGGATACCAGCGGCAGCTTTTTTAATAAGGCGGCTAATGAGAAATCTCGACGAAATTTGCGGGGATATTTGCGGGGGGAAATTGCCGAAGATGAAAAAAACGGTTTAATTTATTTGCGAAACGGCAATTTTACTTCCTATATAGTGGGAGAATTTTGGGACAGCAGCCGGGAACGGTTTTTTTGTATGGGAGCGGTTTTTGATTCCTGGGCTTCCGGAGAATATCAACATAATTTTTTCAGTTTGGATGGAGCCTTACCAGCCAATCATTTTATTCTGGAAAAAACTCCGCTGAGCCTGCACGATTTAAAATACTGGGCTAAACAGGAAAAGCTGAAGCTGGAAATTTTTACTTCCAATCAGGCTTATCGGGAAGTTTTTCGGGGCAAAATGGGCAATTTAAGCGAGAAGTTTTTTTATGCTCTGAAGAAATCGGTTCCTTTTTCTCCTATTATGGATATTAAAGGCTTTATTGGAGAATTTGTTTGCGAGAGTCAGGGCAAAATGGAAATAGAGGATATGCTGGAAAATATTCGCTATTACCGCCAGTTGGAAGCTGAACAGGATCTGGTCAGCCAGAAAATTTCTGCTTTAATGGCCATAGAAGATAGTTTTGCTTCTTTAAGCCAATGGCAGCAGCAAATTAAACTGGCTCGTTATGCCCTGGCCAGGCTGAGCTGGGAACAGGCTTTGCTTCAGGTGCAGAAAACGAATCACAAAATTGCCGCTTTGGAAAACAGATTGACGGAAATTAAGCGGGAATTGCAGCAAAATGATAAGGCTATTGTCGGACAGGAGAATCTGAAGGAAAAATTTTTGGCGGATCGCACTGCTTCCGGTTTTTGGGAAAATTATGTGCAGCTTAAAGCCGAAAAGGAACAATTACAAATACAAATAAATTTGCGGGAACAGGATCAAAATAAAATGCGGGGCTTTATCCAGAGAACCCGCTTGATTTGGCAAAATGTTTTGGAAGTGGAAAGGCAAAATCCAGCCTGGACGGATGGGACTGGTTTGCAGGCGGCGGTGGATTGTCTGGAGAATCTCGGTCTGGAATCGGAGCCGGAAGTCTGGTCGGAACTGGCCAGAATTATGCAGGATTTTTGCGGTTTTTATGGGTCTTTGGCTCATAAAACGCAGGAAGAAGCTTTGCGGCTGCAAAATAGAATTGAACTTGGACAAAAAGAAATTCAAGCTCTGGAACAGGGGATTAAAAATTACAGCCGTCCTCTTTTGAGCTTGCAGTCGGCCATCCGGGAAGAATTATATAAACGGTATCAGGTGGAGCTGCAACCGGAAATTTTTGCCGATTTGGTGGAAGTGCGGGATGAAAAATGGCGGAATGCTTTGGAGGGCTTTTTGGCTTCAGCCAGGTTTAATTTGCTGATTGAGCCGCAATATTTTAAAATTGCTTTGCAGGTTTATGATCGTCTGAAATTTCAACAGGAATTTTATGATTTGGGTTTGGTGGATCTGGCCAGGGTGCAGCAGCAAAAGAATCAGGTTCTTCCCGGCAGTCTGGCGGAAGAATTGTATGCCTGCAATCCTCTGGCTCAGGTTTATGTTAATTTCCTGCTGGGTCGGGTGATGAAATGTGAAAAAGCGGAGGATCTGCCTGATTTTATTACGGCCATTACTCCTTCCGCCATGTTGTATCAGCGTTTTGTCGTGCGGCAAATTAACCCCAAGCGTTATAAGCGTCCCTTTCTGGGCAGCAGGGCAGCCGCAGAACAAATTCGTCAGAAAAAGCAGGAATTGGTCAGCTGGCAGGAAAAACTGACAGCAGCAACTGAAAAACTGAAATTGTATCAAAAGCTGTCTCAGCTTGCAGTTTGGAATGAAAATGATTTAATGAATCTGGCTGAATGGTCGGCCGGAGTGATGGAACTGGACAGCCTGCGAGAACGGTTAAAGCTTAATGCAGCTCGAACTTCAGAGCTGAAAGATCTGGAAAAAATTGAAACCTCTTTAGCGGAAATCCAGATACGCTTGCGGGAATTGCAGGAATCCAAAGATAAATTATTGCAGGAACAGGGGAGAACTGAAAGCAGGCTGGAAATAGCCCGAACCGAATTGGCAGAAAAAGAAAAACAGGCGGCAGACCAGGAAAAATGCAGCGGTTTTGACTGGGAATGGAGACAAAATATCGGGGATCCCTGGATGGCTCAGGAAAACATTGACAGCGAGTGGGAGAGATATTATTCTGGCCGACTGATTAAATTGGAAAAATATGCCAGATTGGAAAGAGATCAGCTTTTGCAGCTTCGGGGACAATATAACCAGTCTTATAAGATGGGCTGGGAAATTGGCCGGGAAGACAATTTACCCTGGCAAAAGACCCGGCAAAATCTGGAACAAAGCTCGCTGACGGCTTATGCTCAAAAAATAAAAGAAGCCAGAGAGAAAGCTCAACAGCAATTTCAGGAAGATTTTATCAGTAAATTGCGGGAAAATATGGAGATGGTCGAACGGCAGATCTGGGAATTAAATTTGGCTTTAAAAGAAATTTCTTTTGGGCGGGATCGGTATTTTTTCCGGGTTATTCCCAATCCGCAATATTTGAAATACTATCGCATGATTACCAGCGATCTGCTTTTGCAGGGTCAAACTGTTTTTTCCGAAGTTTTTCAGACTCAATATGGCCAGGAGGTAGATGAATTATTCAGCCAGCTTTTAGCCGCTGATTCCGGTAGAACTGATGAATTGGCCTATTTAATCGATTACCGCACTTATCTGGATTTTGATTTAATGGTTTTGGACGAGCAGGGCAATCAGTCCCGACTTTCCCGAATTTTAAATAAAAAATCAGGAGGAGAAACCCAGACTCCCTTTTATCTTGCGGTTCTGGCTTCTTTCTGTCAGATTTATCGGGTTCGTCAAGCCGGTCTGAACAATACCCTGCGATTGATTTGTAGGTTTACAATTGATGTGTTACATAAATTCATCACACAGTAACGGCAGCAGATCCGATTTTTCTGCAGCAGCCTTGATTTTGCTTGAGGCTATGCAGTTTGGTAATCACGGGTCTGTTACCCGGAAATTTACAAA
>JAZRXK010000111.1:0-18736 GCA_045600185.1 Desulfocucumaceae bacterium | reverse complement strand
CAGGTAATTTATTGCATATCCTCAGGAACCTTCCATTTTTCAGCCTCTTGCAGACGAAAAAGCAGAACTATTCCCGCTAATATGTATATATACCAAGCATAGCACACTTTTCCTGCAAAATCAAATTTTTTTTCAATTTTTTTTCACCATTTTTTTTCACCCTTGACAAACTTTCTTCAAGTCGGAGTAATTCATGACTTGACAAAAAAGCAGGAGAAAGTTAAAATTATAAGTGGTTAATACCGCTCGAAAAGGGTTGGAAAAGGTTTTTTAAAACCTGCCTGTTTTCGGCGAGTCCTTTTATTTGGAGGTTTATAATGTACGCAATTATTCAAACTGGCGGAAAACAATATAAGGTTTCCGAAGGGGATACCCTCTTTATTGAAAAACTGGCCGCCGAACCGGGCGAAACTGTGAAAATCGATCAGGTTTTGGCAGTCAGCCAGGATGGAAATCTGAAAGTCGGCAGTCCTTTGCTCAGCAATGCTTCTGTTGAAGTATCGGTTGTGCGGCATGGCCGAGCCAAAAAGGTAATTATTTTCCGCTACAAAGCTAAAAAGAATTATCGGCGGAAAAAAGGTCACCGGCAATATTTCACTCAGGTTACTGTCCAAAAAATTAACGCTTAAAACCGCACCTTCACTGGTGGGTAAAAAGAAAAATGGAGGTGCTTAAAGAATGGCTCATAAAAAGGGTGTTGGGAGTTCTCGAAATGGTCGTGATTCCAAACCGAAAATGCTGGGAGTGAAAAGAGGAGACGGTCAGTTTGTAACGGCTGGTTCCATTCTGGTTCGGCAAAGAGGAACCAGAATTTATCCCGGTTCCAATGTTGGTATTGGCGGAGATGATACTTTATTTGCTAAAATAGACGGAAAAGTTGATTTCCATACCAATGGCCGAAATAAAAAAGAAGTTTCGATCAGGCCAGTTGAAAATCAGGCTGTTTTATAAAAAAAACCTGCATAAGCCGACTTGTAAAGGTCGGCTTATTTTCTTAGGCGGTTTATTTGAAAAGAAGGTGAAAATATGGAAATGCTTGCAGATTTATTGAAATTATTGGCTAATCAACGCCACGAATTTTTAAATTGTCTGCAAATTATTCAAGGCTATTGGCAATTACAGCAGCCGGAAAAAGCCAGAGCGTACAGTGAAAATTTTTCTCAGAAAATGCGAAATTTTTCTAATTTGCATAATTTGAATGAACCGGCATTATTGGCTGTATTATTGATCGGAATGCAGGAAAAACTGGATCTGGAATTGGGAATTCAGCCTTTGCAGCCGGTATTGCATTTGGGTGAGGAAGTATTGCAGGCTTTAGCTGATTTCTGGCATACTTTGACGAATTGTGATTTGACTTTTAAAGCTCACATTGAAGAACCATTTGTCGTTTTTACCTGGATTTTACGCAAAGGGCAAATAGAAAACCCGGAAGCTTTAGCAAAGCTGGCGGAGAGTTTATGGCTGGGTGGCGGAGATCTGCAAATGCAAAATCAGAAAATCCAGATCTTTTGGCCATTACAGCCAGAAGGAGATTAAGAAAATGTTTTTTGATCGAGCTAAAATTTTTGTCAAAGCCGGCAGCGGCGGCAATGGTTGTTCAGCTTTCCGGCGGGAAAAATATGTTCCGGACGGCGGACCCTGGGGTGGAGATGGCGGTCGGGGCGGCAATATTATTCTGGTAGCTGACGAAGGCTTGCGAACTTTGGTGGATTTTCGTTATCATAACCATTATAAAGCCCAACGGGGGCAGCATGGCATGGGGAAAAACAGGCATGGGCATTATGGCGAAAGCCTGTATCTCAAGGTTCCGGTGGGTACCATTGTGATGGATGATGAAACAGGTCATAAAATTGCTGATTTAACCCGGCATGGGCAGGAACTGCTGGTCGCTAAAGGCGGCCGGGGCGGCCGGGGCAATGCTCGTTTTGCTACTCTGGCAAATCCGGCTCCTTCCTTAGCCGAAAATGGAGAACCGGGGGAAGAAAAATGGCTGCGAATGGAATTGAAGCTGCTGGCTGATGCCGGTTTAATCGGGATGCCCAATGCCGGAAAATCTACTCTTATTTCTCATGTTTCGGCGGCTCGTCCCAAAATAGCTGATTATCCTTTTACTACTTTAGTACCTAATTTGGGAATGGTGCGGGTGGACGAAGAAGACAGCTTTGTTTTGGCAGATGTACCCGGTCTGATTGAAGGAGCCAGTCAAGGACAGGGTTTGGGGCATGATTTTTTGCGGCATACCGAAAGAACCCGGATTCTGGTTCATGTGATCGATATGGCTGCTCTGGATGGCAGCGATCCTCTGACTGATTTCAATATTATTCAAAAGGAATTGGCTTTATATGATCCCAAGCTGGCTGTGCGGCCTTTGCTGATTGCGGCCAATAAAATGGATTTGCCAGGAGCAGAAGATAATTTGCGGATTTTTCGAAAAACAATTACCGCTTATCCCATTTATCCGGTTTCTGCAGTGAATGGTCAGGGTCTGAAGGAATTGGTTTATAAAATTCGAGACATGCTGAAGGAAATTAAGATTGAAATTCCGGAAGAAATTGAGCCGGAGGAAGAAGAAGTAATTTATCAGGCGGAACCCCGTTTTACCATTGGTCGGGAAGGCTCCTTTTTTGTGGTGGGAGGAAAAGAAATTGAACGCCATTTGGCCATGACCAATCTAAACAATGAAGAAGGCGTGGAACGACTGCAAAGAATTATGAAAAAGATGGGAATTGATCGGGCTTTAGCCAATCGGGGAGCCAAAAATGGTGATGAAGTGCGAATCAAAGACTTTGTTTTTGAATATGTGGACGATTGATTAAAGTATTTTGAAGCAGGAAGCGAAAAATTAACATGGAAAGAATTAAACGAGATTTTAGCGATATTAAATGCTTGGTAGTCAAGGTTGGTTCCAGCTCTTTAATTTTGCCTGATGGAAATCCCAATGAAGAACAAATGCGTTCTCTGGCGGTTCAATTAGCCGATTTAAAAAAGCAGGGTCTGGAAATTATTCTGGTCAGCTCCGGTTCGGTGGGAATTGGCTTTCATCAGCTTGGTTTTAAACAAAGACCCAAAAGTATGCCGGAGAAACAGGCGGCGGCGGCTGTGGGTCAAGGCATTTTAATGGATAAATATGAAAATTTCTTTTCCTTGTATGGGGTCAGGGTTGGCCAGATTTTGCTGACCAGAGAGGACTTTTCCAATAGAAAGCGTTTTCTTAATATTCGCAACACCTTTCACGCCCTGTTAAATTTGGGAGTGATTCCGATTGTGAATGAAAATGACACGGTGGCAACTGAGGAAATTCGTTTTGGAGATAATGACAGTTTGGCGGCTCAAGTGGCCGGACTGGTGGGAGCCGATTTATTATTGATGCTTTCGGATATTGACGGGCTTTATGATCGGAACCCCAGTCAGGACAGTCAGGCGGTTTTGCTGGATCGGGTTACGGAAATTACTCCGGAATTGGAACAGGCGGCCGGAGGAGCCGGAAGCAAAGTGGGAACCGGAGGCATGACCACCAAACTGACTGCCGCTAAAATGGCCATGCGTTTTGGTTTGCCCATGGTTTTGGCCAGAGCTTCCGAAAATGCTGTTATTCTACGAGTGATCATGGGTGAAGCTTTGGGAACAGTTTTCTGGCCGATTGCTCGCATGGACAATCGAAAAAGCTGGATTGCCTATTCTGCCAAAGTGGAAGGTGAAATTGTGGTGGATGCCGGAGCGGAAAAAGCTCTGGTGAAAAGGGGCAAAAGCTTGCTGCCCTCCGGAATTAAGGAGGTACACGGTAATTTTGAGCCGGGCAGCACTGTGGTGATCGTTAATGAAAAAAACGAGGAAATTGGCCGGGGTATTGTCAGCTATTCGGCTTGGGAGATTGAGCAAATTAAAGGGCAGCAAACCAAAGATATTTTAGCTATTTTAAATCATAGTGATTATGAAGAAGTAATTCATCGCAATAATCTGGTTCTGAATAATTAGGAGGGAGCAAGATGCCTGTAGTTATGGGGGCTGTTTGTCCGCACCCGCCTTTAATGATTCCGGCGGTTGGTCGAGGTTCTGAAAAACAGGTGGAAAAAACCCGGAAGGCCATTGGGGAAGTTGGGCGGCAAATTTTGGCCAATCAGGTGGAACGCCTGGTCTGGATTACTCCGCATGGGCCGGTTTTCGGAGATGGTTTGGCTTTTAACGGTCTGAATGAAGTCAGCGGAGATATGGGACAATTTCAGGCTGGTCAGGTTAAATTTAAATTGACCAGCGATTTAACGGCAGTTAAAGCAATTTGTGAGGCGGCAGATGCCCACGGGATTACTACAGTTATTCTGGATCCCCCCAAAGCGGCGGCCTATGGGGTCAATCTGGCTTTGGATCATGGAATTATGGCTCCCCTGTGGCATTTACAGCAGACAGGTGTTAATTTGCCGGTGGTGATTATTTATATGGGGCTTTTGGCTTATGAAGACTTGTATTATTTCGGTCTGGCTTTGCAGGAGGCCTTGGCAAAACTGGATGGCCGAACGGCTGTAATAGCCAGTTCGGATCTTTCCCACCGGCTGACTTCCGAGGCTCCAGCCGGTTATCACCCGGACGGAGCGATTTTTGATCAATATATGAAGGAAAATCTCACTCATCCGGATAAGCTGTTAAGACTGGATTATAGAATGATTGAAAATGCTGGAGAATGTGGTTTTCGTCCGATTATGATGCTTTTGGGAGCTTTGGAAGGCTGCAAACTGGAGGAAAAGGTTCTGGCTTATGAGGGGCCTTTTGGAGTTGGGTATTTAACGGCAGCTTATCAGGTAATTGGAGCCGATCCGGAGCGGACTTTTTATCCGGCTCTGGAGCGGCAACGCAAAGAAAGAAATCTCAGGCGGCAGCAGCAGGAAAGCTTTTTGCCTTCTTTGGCTCGGCAAAGCATCAGACAGTATTTAGATCAAAAAAGCTTGCTGGACTGGCGGGAATTGAAAATTCCGGCGGAGTTTCAAAAAGCGGCTGGAGCTTTTGTTTCTTTGAAAAAAAACGGCCATTTGCGGGGCTGCATTGGAACTGTTTCGGCTCAGGCTCCCAATGTGGCGGCAGAGGTGATTTATAATGCTGTTCAGGCTGCCACTCAGGATCAGAGATTTTACCCTGTTCAAAAGTCTGAATTGGACGAACTGAGTATTTCAGTTGATGTATTGGGAATGGCTGAACCGATTGCCGGATCTGAAGAGCTTGACCCTTCCCGTTATGGCGTGATTGTCCAAAGCGGCTTTAAATCCGGTTTGCTGCTGCCGGATCTGGAAGGTGTGGACACGGTGGAGGAACAAATTCGGATTGCCTGCCAAAAGGCCGGAATTGAATCAGGCGGACAGATTACTTTGCAACGCTTTGAAGTAAGTCGTTACTACTAGAAATTCAGTTAAGTTTGGCTATAATCCTTGCAGCTAGGGTTATCTGTACCTGGCTGCTTATTGACAATAAAGACCAAATCTTAAACTATTACTGGAATAAAAGGGAATAAATTGTATTTATGTAAAGGATATTGACAAAAAAGACTTTTGCTTTTATAATGTAAAGGTATAAATATTTAATGCTTGCTTGTGATTATAAAAGTTTGGTAAAAAGCAGGAAAACAGCCTGATATTTCAAATATTTTAACACGCCGTGAGCAAGAAATCCGCCACCTCTATAGGTGGCGGGATGAATTGCGATAAACACGGTGCTTTCTTGACCTTTGTTATTTATAATGTTATAATCGTACTGAAGTAGCCTGGAACTGAATATACAGTAGGGATGGAATAGCCCAAACTCATACGCCTGTGGACATTGTGTAAGACTTGAGCTAACGATTATGTTAGCCAGGCAGTAGTGATTGAAGCAGGAAGCTCCGACTTCTATAAGGCGCAGTAGTTCACTGAATTAGTTAATTTACATTGAACTTGAGGTATAAAATCCCTGACTTTCAGATAAAAAGCGTATTTTAGCTTTTAGACTGTGCTTGTAAAAAAACGGTGTAAAATTCTTTGAAAGCAGGAAAGGAAGAAAAAAGATGAATTTTTTAACTGATCCAAGATTTGCCGGAATTGAACCGTTCAAAAGTAAAGTGTGGCTGTCTTCTCCCACCATGCACGGTGATGAGCAGCGATGGGTGAATGAGGCCATTTTGACCAACTGGGTTTCAACTGTGGGTGACAATATCAATGAAGTTGAGAGTCAGATCGCTGAATATATCGGCTGTAAGTATGCAGTTGCACTCTCTGCAGGTACGGCGGCACTTCATCTTGCTACCAGGCTGGCGGGTGAAAAGCTCTATGGCCAGGCCAGACCAAACCATGGAACTTTGGAAGGCAGGAAAGCTTTTTGTTCTGACTGTACTTTTGATGCTTCAATCAATCCTGTAGGTTATGAAGATGGTGAAGCGGTTTTTATCGACACAGAATACGATACCTGGAATATGAGTCCGGAGGCACTGGAAAAAGCCTTTGAATTATATCCGGAGGTCAGACTGGTAATCGTTGTTCATCTTTATGGTACGCCTGCCAAAATGGAAGAAATCAAAGCGATTTGTGATAAGCATAAAGCCCTGATTGTCGAGGATGCAGCAGAATCTTTGGGTGCAAAATATCAGTTGAACGGTCAGTGGGTCGAAACAGGCACGCTGGGTCAGTATAACTGTATCTCATTTAATGGCAACAAAATTATAACAGGCAGTGCCGGCGGGATGTTTTTGACCAATTCCAGAGAGGACGCAGATAAGGTTCGCAAATGGTCCACACAAAGCCGTGAAGCTGCTCCCTGGTATCAGCATGAAGAGATTGGCTATAACTACCGCATGAGTAATATTGTAGCCGGTATCGTTCGAGGTCAGATTCCGTATCTGGCTGAGCATATAGAGCAGAAAAAAGCAATTTGGGAACGGTATTCAGAAGGGCTGAAGGATCTGCCCGTGCAAATGAATCCATGGGATCGGAAAAAAAGTATTCCAAACTTCTGGTTGTCCTGCCTGATTATCAATGAAGAGGCCATGGCTCCTATGGTCAGAGGAGAACAGGACTATCTGTATCAGCACGAAACTGGAAAAAGTTCTCCCCATGAAATTCTTGATGCCCTTGCTGCTTTCAATGCAGAAGGTCGCCCCATCTGGAAGCCCATGCATATGCAGCCGATATACCGCTCCAACCCGTTTATTACGGTCGAGGGTAACGGCAGAGGGCGCACAAATGCCTACATAAAAGGCTCGGGAATCGACGTTGGAGCGGATATTTTCCATCGTGGGCTGTGTTTGCCGAGCGATAATAAGATGACGACGGAGCAGCAGGATCGGATTATTGAGGTCATAAAGGCGTGCTTTCGCTGATGTCGGCTGAATATGTATGAGAGGTCAGATAGGCATCGGTTGAATATGTATGAGGGGTTAAATTGGTATTGACGGAGGAAACGGGAATGTCTCATAAAAAAGGGTTTTATGAAAAATACATAAAACGGCCACAAGATTTCCTGTGTGCATCTTTGGCACTTATTATCTTATCCCCCGTGATGGGAATAACCGCTCTCTTAGTTAAAAAGAGGTTAGGATCACCGGTTCTTTTTACTCAAGATAGGCCGGGTCTCAATGGAAAGACTTTCAAGCTCTATAAATTCCGGACGATGACTGATGACCGTGACAAAAATGGAAACTTGCTCCCTGATGAAGACCGGCTTCCTCCGTTTGGTATCAAATTGCGTTCGACCTCACTGGATGAGTTGCCAGAACTCATAAATATCTGGAAGGGCGATATGAGTGTGGTGGGGCTCCGGCCTCTTCTCGTTCGTTATCTTCCTCGTTACAACGCTCATCAAGCAAGACGGCATGAGGTCAGACCCGGATTTACTGGTTATGCCCAAGTTCATGGTCGTAATTCTATTTCTTGGGAAGAAAAGTTTGATTACGATGTTTACTATGTGGATCATATCTCTTTCCTTGGTGACTGGAAAATCATTTTTCAGACTGTATTAACGATGCTGCGGAGAGATGGAATTAGTTCCGAGACATCTGCGACCATGGAAGAATTTAAGGGAACAAAGGTTGAGAATGATGGATAAAGGGCTTGTGATTATAGGAGCAAGCGGTCACGGAAGAGTGATTGCAGATATTGCTCAAAAGAATGGATACAAAAAAATTGTGTTCCTAGATGATAATCCGTCTATAAAGCAATGCGGAAACTACTTTGTTGCAGGAACTTGCAATGATGTTGATAAATTTTCAAAATATGACTTCGTTGTTGGCATTGGCGACGGAAGAATCCGAGAAAGAATACATGGCATCTTGAAAGAAAAACAGTACAGAATCATTTCGCTGGTTCACCCTGCGGCAACTGTTGCGGGTGATGTTCAGATTAAGTTCGGTACTGTGATAATGGCAGGAAGTGTTGTAAATTCTGGGGCAGTTATTGGAGAAGGTTGCATCATCAATACCTGTTCATCCGTTGACCATGACTGCGTTATTTCGGACTTCGTTCATGTGGCTGTTGGTGTGCATCTGGCAGGTACAGTAACAATAGGCAGATGTACTTGGATAGGAGCCGGGGCAACGGTTAGTAATAATGTAAATATTTGCAGCGATTCTGTGATAGGAGCCGGGGCTGTAGTAATCGAGAATATTGATAAAACCGGAATTTATATCGGTGTTCCGGCAAAGGAGAAGAATATGATAAAAAATCCATGGGGGGGTAAACCTCTACCTGAACAATTAAGAGAATACTCTCTCTTAGCTGCATAGGAGAGAGATATGAAAGAGATACGTATTTTGGTAACTGGAGTCGGTCGTAGGGTCGAACTCATGCAAGCATTTAAACAAGCCGCTCTCAAATTGAATATCAATCTGAAATTATATGGTGCTGATATGGCTGGTACCGCTCCGGCACTTGTTTATTGCGACTATACAAGAAAAGTTGTTGCAATGAAAGATCCGGGGTATATTGATAATTTGCTGTCTATCTGTGCTGCTGATCGTATAGACCTGCTCATTCCTACCATAGATACGGATCTGCTGGTGCTGAGTGAAAATAAAGAAAAATTTGAGAGTATCGGTACAAAAGTAATGATTAGTGACCCGGATAAGATTCTCATATGCCGGGATAAGAATAATACGAGTCAGTTCTTCGTGGATTGTGGTTTGCATGCACCGATGCCCGTCAACAACTGGAAGGAATATAAGAGCGGCTATCCTGCCTTTATTAAACCAAAGGATGGTAGCAGCTCTATTAACGCATTTAAGGTTGAAAATGCAGAAGAACTGGAAGTTTATGTCGGACAGGTAGAGGATTACATAGTACAGCCTTTCGTGAGTGGCCACGAGTATACAATTGATATTTTCTGTGATTGGGAAGGAGAGCCGATAAGTATCGTGCCTCGTGAGAGACTTCAAGTAAGAGCGGGAGAAGTTCTCAAGACCCAGATATGCATGGATAAAACCATGATCGAAGAGTCGAAGGCACTATGTAAAGTATTTAAGCCTTGCGGCCCGATGACTGTCCAACTTATCCGCGATGCTGCAGGGGTTGACTGGTTTATTGAAATTAATCCCCGTTTTGGCGGCGGTGCTCCGCTCTCAATGAAAGCAGGAGCAAGAAGTGCGGAAACTATTCTTAAGCTACTGGATGGTGAAGGAGTAGCGTATAACGAAGATTTAGCTGATGGTGCTATTTATAGCCGTTTTGACCAATCTGTGTGCATCATAGAGGGGAAGGGTCAGGTTAAAGGCGTTATCTTCGATCTGGATGATACTCTGTATAGTGAGAAGGAATATGTAAGAAGTGGATATAAGGCTGTGAGTGATTATCTTGGTGGCGGTTATGAGGATAAGCTCTGGGGCTTCTTCGAGGTCGGTAAGTCGGCCATAGATGAGCTACTCAAAGAGCTGGGACGAGAGAGCGAAAAGGAAGAAATATTAGAAGTTTACCGTTCCCACAAGCCTGACATCCATCTTTACCCTGGCGTGGCGGAGATGATAGAACATCTGAAGTCAAAAGGTATTAAGATCGGCATTGTCACAGACGGCAGGCCAGAGGGACAGAGAAATAAGCTGGACGCACTGGGCTTGAAGGTTGATGATGTGATTATCACTGATGAACTTGGTGGTATTCAGTTTAGAAAACCATGTGATATTGCATTCCGAATTATGGTTACACGGTGGAGACTTAATCATGCGGATGTTGTTTATGTGGGTGATAATCCAGCAAAGGACTTTCAAGCTCCGCAGCAGCTGGGGATGAGGCATCTATTGTTTAGTAATTCAGATGGTATTTATCCTTCAACTGAAAATGGTGGAGTAAGATCAATTTCGGAGGTATACAAATGGTTAGAGTGTTGCACATTGTAACCATGTTGGGCTACGCTGGCGTTGAAGCAGTAATCATGAACTATTACAGACACATTGATACAGATAAAGTTCAATTTGATTTTGCTATAACGGCTAAGGAAAAGCAAAGGTTTGAAGACGAAATTTTCCATAGGGGGGTAATACATAGGTTACCGCCAAGATCTAAAAAATCCCATGGATTATATAAATGGTCTAACTAAGATAGTTAGAGAAAACCACTATACAATCGTACACATTCATAAGAACAGTGCCAGCATGGCAATGGATGCTTGGGCAGTGTGCAGAGGTGGAGCAACTAGAATTATTGGTCATTCGCACAATACGAGATGCGACATCGTATGGCTACGGTGGTTGGTTAATCGAAGGAAAGAAAGCTAACACGCTGTTCAGCACATACGAGGAATGGTGTATCAGAAACGGTACAATCTCCGAA
The DNA here is from genome assembly GCA_045600185.1 of Desulfocucumaceae bacterium. Lineage (GTDB taxonomy): Bacteria > Bacillota > Desulfotomaculia > Desulfotomaculales > Desulfocucumaceae > CATZDY01. The sequence continues at coordinate 7,967 of JAZRXK010000111.1, read as the reverse complement.
TTCCTTCGTTTTCATCCGATTGTGAAAAAACATGAAGCCTGCAGAGATTTCTTTGAGGTTATTCAGCTTGGTGAAGTTGTCCATATGGATCTTGAGTCCCCTGAGATCTGGAATAATATCACAGGCAAAAATCGAAATGTCATTCGGAAGGCTATTAAGAATGGCGTGAAAATCTATAATGGTCGTTATCCGGAAATTTATGAGACCTTTCGCAATATCTATAACAAGACGATGGATAAGGATGAAGCGGAAGCTTACTATATATTTCGAGCCAGAGTTATATGCATCAATCTTAGATGATCTCCCTCAGAACGCTCAGGTGTTCTATGCGGTTAATATGGTACGGTAATTGCAGCATCAATCATTCTTGCGGCGAACGGAATGATGGATTATCATCTGTCCGGGAGTTTGAGGGAATATAGCTCATTGGCAGCCACAAATTTGTTGCTATATAAGGCGGACTTGTGGGGATCGGCAAACGGATATAAAAGCTTTTATCTTGACGGCGGAGTTGGTTCCGGTGAGGACAGCCTGTTCAAGTTTAAGAGAGCATTTTATAAAGGTGACCTGAACCACTTTTATATCGGATGTAAGATATACATTTAAGAAAAATATGATGAGCTACTGTCAATGAGAGAACCTACTAAAAGCGGATTCTTTCCGAAGTACAGAGCGTGATAGGTGGATAAAAGAGTGAATATATTAGTATTTGCCCCGCATAGGGATGACGAGATAATTGGTGTAGGTGGCACGATATTAAAGAGAAAAGCTGCAGGAAGTAGAGTTGCTGTGTGCGTGGTGACATCTTCTGAAGGATGCGATATCCCGGAGAAAACCAGAAAGTATACTGATATGGTTCATGAAGAGATGCAAAGAGCCCATCAGTATTGTGGCATCGATCAATACTACGGTTTGCCGTTTGAGCCTGTCATGCTTGAAAATTATCTGCGGGCAGAAATCAACAAAGCGATGATGGATGTTATTCTGGCAGAGAAGCCGGAGGAAGTGTACATACCGTTTTGGGGTGACATGCAGAAAGATCACCGTGTAGTCACGGATGCGGCAATGGTAGTGCTTCGGGCAAAGTACAATCACCCGGTAAAGAGGATCTATGTTTATGAAACATTATCCGAGACTGGAATAAATCTGCCCAATGAAGAGAACACCTTTATTCCCAATGTATATGAGGACATAACGGATTATCTTGAAAAGAAGAAGGAAGCACTGAGCTTCTTTAAATCACAGTTTCATGATTTTCCGGATCTCAGATCACTGGAAACGGTTGACGCCTTGGCTAAGCTCAGAGGTGCAACAGTCAATGTGAAAGCGGCTGAGGCGTTTATGCTGGTGAGAGAGGTCAAATAATATGGGATACAGATTTGTAAAGAGAGGTTTTGATCTCTTCAACTCAGTTTTAGCGTTAATTGTCCTCTCTCCGTTGTTTTTGATTATCGTAATAGGAATCAAAGCTTCGAGCAAAGGACCTGTTTTCTTTATCAGCGAAAGGATTGGACTGAACGGGAAGCCTTTCACAATGTACAAATTTCGGACCATGCACATTAAAGATGAAAAAGTGAAAGAGAGCCAATATCTGGTTAACACACAGCGGATATTCAAGTTTGGTTTCTTCTTGCGAAAGAGTAAGCTCGATGAGCTGCCTCAGCTGATCAATGTATTCTTATCTGATATGTCCGTTGTTGGCCCCAGACCATATCCTCAGGTTGTGGTTGACAGGCTGTACTCTGGAGAATATGCAACAGTTCTTTCGGTAAAGCCGGGACTGTCCTGCTTTGATAGTCTATATGACTATGCACATGGTGAACTGTTTGTAACGGATGAAGAGAAGTATAAGACAGAAGTCATTCCTGTCAGGACAGAGCTTGCCAGCCTATATGTAGAAAAAAAAGGAATCGGTGTTGATGTTGGAATTATCGTACGAACAGTTGCAATGATTCTACAGATTATTGTTGGGAGAAAAAATTCCTTCGAGTACAACAAATATGAGAAGGAAGCAATCTCTATAGTGGAGGCAGAGGGAGCCAAAGTGTGATGGATTTTAAGAATATTAGAGTACTTGTCACAGATGGTAGTGGTCGGCAGACACTTACAATTTTGCATGGGTTGAAGGATATAAAATGCAATGTTTCAATCCTGTGTGCGACAAAAATGGATTGTTGTTATTCGTCAAATGTGCCTGTTGAGAAAATATTGGATGAAAGGTCAAGTCCAAGTCATCCGCAATTTGTTGAATTTATTTTTTCGCTTGTATCATTGGGAAAATACGATGTTCTTCTTCCAATAGGTGAAATGGCCACGAACAAGATCACCAATCACGAAGAGGAAATAAAGAAATATGTAAAACTTGCGTGTGCACCTCGCACTGCTTATATAAATGCCTTTGACAAGCAACGAACCTTCGAGATCGCAAACCAGAATCACATTCCGGCACCGAAAACACGGATGCAGAATCAGACGGTCGAGGATTTCTTATCTACAGTCGAATTTCCGCTGATTGTCAAGCCCAGAAACGGCGTAGGATCTATCGGCTTTCACAAGTTTGAGAAGAGAGAAGACTTCGAACCGTATATCAAGGAACACAACATCGATCTCGACACCTATGTTTTGCAGGAATATGTTGACTACGAGAAACGGCTTGGAACGATTCTCTTTGTAGATCAAAAGGGTAAGGTATGTATGGCTTATGCAGATGAAGTTCTACGTTGGTTTCCACTGGATGCCGGGAGCGCATGCTGTATTCGTTCCATAGATTATCCAGAGGTTCTTCAGTGGTCTGCAGATCTTCTTAAGGCGATGCATTGGCAAGGAGTAGCGGCGTTATCCTTTATGGTTGACAGGATAACAGACGAGCCAAAGCTTCTGGAGGTTAACGGCCGTATACCCGCCAGTATCCGTCTGAGCTGTCAATGTGGATTTAATGTAGCAAAACTATTAATTGAGATGGCATACGATGAAGATGTGGAGCAGTATCCGGTGAACACAAATTTTGGCCAGGTGACGCGCCACTTCCATGCAGAGATACCGTGGTTTTTGAAGTCACCGGATCGGTTTAAGAGCGACCCTTCTTGGTTCAGTTGGAAGAATACTAAAGATGTTGTCTACTGGAGAGATGATCCAAAACCATGGTTCTCATACACGGTACAAAAGCTGTTTGGCTATGGTGAGTTCAAAAAGAAGAGACAACACTGATGAGGTATAGATTATGACATTCGAAAGACTGTGGCAATCGTTCAGACTTTTCATAATAAGAAGCAGTGCAGCCAGAACAGAATATATTCGTAAGCAGCATGTATATGGGGCGATAGGCGATAATTGCACGATCCAGAAACGAAAGGTACCGCTTTATGCCAACCTGATCCGTCTTGGTAATAATGTCCATATTGCATCCAATGTATCTTTTTTAACGCATGATGTCTCTCATATGGTTCTGAACAACCTCCCTGAAATATCGGGGGTACAGGAGAGAGTTGGCTGCATAGAGATTGGAGACAATGTGTTCGTGGGTTCCGGTACTCATATTCTGTATGATACCAAGATAGGCTCTAATGTGATTATTGGTACCTGCAGTGTTGTGACGAAGGATATTCCAGATATAGTGTAGTCGCAGGCGTTCCGGCGAGAGTGATTGGAAGCTTTGATGACTATGTTGAGAAGATGAAGGTGCAGAAGTATCCAGCAGAACTGAAGCCGAGGGGACAGAAAGTATCCCAAGAACTGGCTAAGTTTATGTGGGATGAGTTTGATAAGAAGCACAAATAAGTGAATGAGGTGTAGATATGATTGACGGGCAGAATCCTTTAATAAGCATTATCGTTCCCGTATATAAGGTTGAACAGTACCTTGACCGCTGTGTGCGATCAATCATTTCGCAGACATATAAAAATATTGAAGTGTTTCTTGTTGATGATGGTTCACCGGATAATTGCGGCAAAATGTGTGATGAGTACGCAGAGAAGTATCTTTGTATTAATGTGATACACCAGGAAAATGGCGGACAGGCATCTGCCCGGAATAATGCAGTTAAATTAGCATCAGGGGAGTATGTTCTCTTTATAGATTCTGATGATTATGTAACAGATGATCATGTAGAATATCTAGTAAAACTAATATTCAAATACCAAGCGGATATCGCAATTGGTGGATTCCGTTATTTATACGAAGGAAAGAAAATCCCTGAAAAGTGTGATGTTTACAAGGAATATGAGCTTACACCATCAGAGACATTGATAAAGATGAATTATGGAAAAGGATTTGGTGCTACTCCGTGGGCGAAACTTATAAAACTGAAGCTAGTAAAAAAGTATCCATTTACTGAAGGTGTAGTATACGAGGACTTGGATACGATGTACAAGATAATTGGAGACGCTAATAAAATAGTATTTGGTGAGAGAATTATCTACTACTGGATACAGAGAAATGAGTCTACCATGAGATCGGAGTTCAGTACCAAGCAGTTATATGGTATAGAAGCAGCAAAACATCAAATTGATTATGTAGCATCGAATCACCCGGAGGCTCTTTCGGCTGCAAAGGCAAGATATGTGGCTAAAGTTATTGAACTTATGAGTATGGTGTTAAAAAGTGAAAATTCAAAGGATAATTATATAAATTTGAAGAATCAACTGCTATATACAGATGATTTTCTGACCGATGAACGGGTTCGCAAATCACAAAAAATAAGGTGTAGGGCAATTCAACGGGGCTTTGGAATTACCAAGTTAACATATAAAATACATGAATTTTTGAAAAGAAGATTGATTTAATTTGGCTGATTGGTGAAATATATTCGTTAGCTCCATGATTGATGAGGATTTGTGATGACAATAAGAAAAAGCGAAAAATTGCCAGTAATAAATAGAATTGCGGGTATAAGTATTTTCCTGTACTATATTGCTATATTTATGACCTATGTGACTGATATAAGCATCAGGCAAGATATATACTATGTAGCATCGTTGTTTTGTGTGGTAGTTTTTCTTTTTTGGAAATTCTATGATAAAAAGTTGATAATCCATAATAGTATAGCCTTCTTTGCTGTTGCATGTGCAATTACTGGAATTCTAAATTTAGGGTTTGTAGGGAATACATCGTTGATTAAAATTCTGGAATGTGCATTTATTAATATCGTTATTGCCTGTATGTTTATTGAAATGAAACTCAACAAAAATGTATTATTGATTGTATTATATGTCTACTGTGCTTATTTTGCTTATCTGTTTCTTTCACTAGGGATAGGAGCAAGCACTTTATTGAGATATTCCAATAATTTTGTATCAGTCATTCTCCTGTTTCCTCTTGTTATGTATTACTCTGTTTCTGTTCAGAATGGCGAGAAGATAACATTTGTCCCAGCTTTCATTGCTTGGGTGCTTTCGCTCTTGGCTAGTGGACGTAGTGGTATAGGAGCATTTTCGGTTATTTTTCTGGGAGTTTTCTTGTTCTGTGCATTTTCTCAAAAACATGACGGTGAAAAATCGATATATTCTTTTCTTTTTCATACAATAAGGAGATTCTTCTTATTGATATTCGTTGGAGTTTTTATCTATTATATATTTGAGGCATATTCAGGTGAAATTTTACGAAAATTTTTGCTAAGAGGAATGGACAATCAGAGCAGATTATTACTTTGGAATGACTATATTGAGCATGCCAGTAGAAGCATAGAAGGAATTTTGCTTGGATATCCAAAATCTAACCTTATTATGGGAATGGATTTTGCCGGAAATGCACATAACTCGTTTGTGAATATTCATGCTGATAATGGAATTTTGATTATTGTAGTATTATTTTTGCTATTAAAATCTATTATTTATGCAATAAAAAATCGTATGTGGATATTCTTGACTTGTCTGATTTCATTCTGCTTTAGAGGGGCTTTTGACAATGTTTTTTGGGGAACAAAAGGAACAGTAATGCTTATGTATTTTATGTTTTTCCCACTGTTATATTCGCTAGACGGTAGAAATGAAGAGGATATATTGAAATGAGATGTATCTACTATTGTACTACACCATTACAGGTTATGAATGCCTTGAACTTGCACATCAATAACACATTATATACAGAGGATGACTACATAGCTGCTGATATTGCAGTAGTCAATAAATTTAGAGATGCTGTGGATATTTGTGAAAAGCTTAAAACAGAAAAAATCTTTGATAATGTATATCTAGTCAATGAAGAGGATCGTCAGAATCAGAGAAATGGTGTACTTAAAGCAATGGGAATTGCGTGGGATGTCATTTTCCCATTACGCCTATTAAGACAGCAATATGGAAGACAAATAGTATCTCGAATCAGAAATAACTATGATATTGTTGTTTCGAGTTTTTTTTCCCATTCTGTTGCGGCTCTACTCTCGATTAATCATAATGCTACATATGTTATGATGGATGATGGCATGGCTACATATTTTGGGAATTGGACAAATCGACTTAGATCAAAGTCTTATCTAAGTTTATTGAAACTGGTCAATAATGGTAAGGCTGTCTCTCAACCTGAAGTACTGTATGTTTTTAGACCAGAAATGTGCGAATCTGATATGACTGATAATATTCGTATGTTACCTGGGCTATCAGAACAGTTTTTACAAATTGCAAAAAGAATATTTGGAAGGAAAGCCGACACTCTTAATTACTCTGAGCCAGTTGTATGGTTGTCCCATGTTTCTAACAATGAAGATAAACTGCTAGGAAGTAAAAAAATAGCAAAAATTCTTTCACCATACAGAGACTACATTATCGTTAGAATACATCCAAGAGAATTAAAAAAAGAATTGTACACTGACTATGAAATTGATGATGTTGGTACCATGTGGGAAATTCAATTATGCTGCATGGATCTAAATAATAAGCTTTTTATTACTTTGGGATCAACTGGAGCATTCACACCAAAATTCCTCTATAACAAAGAGCCATGGCTGTTATTTGCTTATAATTTGATTAAATTACCTAATGGTGTTCAGCAGAATGATTTCAATAGAATGGTTGATAAGTTGAAAAGCATTTATAAGCATCCGGAGCATATTTGCGTACCTCAAACATGGGAAGAATTTGATGGGTTTGTACATGAGTTTTTGGGATCGCTGAGTTATGATAAACGGTTTATTGGCACGGAGGATCAGCTATGAGAAAACCAATAAAAAAAGGAATAGCCTTGATCATCAGTAATATTTTTTACAAAAAGAAATATCTTAAAGGACGCCACTTTACAAAGGGGTATAGTCACGGTTGGCGTATGGTGATGAAATATTTCTTTATGCAAAAAATTATCGGCATAAATAGAGCAGTACCATTTCCTGTTGACTTTAGATCACAAATTGCAAATTGGAGGAATATAGAGTTTGACCTAGACGACATGAACATATTCCACAAGTTTGGAAACTATTATCAGGCTGTTGATGCAAAAATTCATATAGGAAAAGGAACACAGATAGCGAATGGTGTCGCTATTATCACTTCAAATCATGACCTTGATGATATAACAGTTCATTCGGAAGGAAGAGATGTTTATATTGGAAAGGAATGCTGGATAGCATCTAATGTTGTGATACTGCCTGGTGTAAGACTGGGTGATCATACAATTGTTGGTGCTGGAGCTGTGGTTACGAAGAGCTTTCCAGACGGATGGTGTGTTTTGGGAGGAGTGCCTGCCAAAATAATTAAGAGGGTCAACCAAGAAGTGCATTTATCGAAGATAGTGGTTCCATAATTTTATTCTTGAATATAAAGGAGAAAAAGAATGTCACTGTATCAGAAACTTGTTAACAAGGATGACAATCTTTCTGTTGTTGGTCTGGGCTATGTGGGAATGCCACTTGCTGTGGCCTTTGCAAAAAAAGGAATCAGAGTCATTGGATTTGATTTGAATGCCGCAAAGATTGGCTTATATAAGTCTGGTGTTGATCCGACCAAGGAAGTCGGTGATGAGGCGATCAGGCAAACAACTGT
>JAZRXK010000110.1:0-33932 GCA_045600185.1 Desulfocucumaceae bacterium | reverse complement strand
CATTCAATTAGGTTATAGTTTTGGCGAAAACTGGTATTTGGTTTTCAACTGGTTAGATCGTTTTGATACCGCAATAATGATTATCTTCGGGGTGGTAATTTTAACCTGGTTTTGTCAAAAATACTTATTTCCTCATTGGCAAAAAAGAAAGAATAAATATAATTCTAAATAAGGATGTGGAGAAAATGAAAATCGGGGTATTTATGGGAGGCCGTTCTTCGGAACGAGATGTTTCCCTGCGTACAGGCGAAGCAATTTATCAGGCTTTGCAAAGAAAAAATCTGGAAGCGGTCAAAATCGATCCGGCAAATAATTTAATGGAACAACTGATGAAAGAAAAAATCGACCTGGCTTTTCTGGCTCTGCATGGACCTTACGGAGAAGATGGACGCATCCAGGGTTTTTTGGAAATGCTGGATATTCCCTATACTGGTCCGGGAGTTTTGGCCAGTGCCTTGTGTATTGACAAAATCCATACCAAACTTATTCTTAAAGAAAATAATCTGCCCACCCCGGATTTTTTAACCTTCAATTATCTGGAATATCAAAATTCTGCTGTTGAAGTAAGGGACAAAATTTTACAGCGTTTCAGTCTGCCTGTCGTAGTCAAGGCTCCCACCCAGGGTTCCACCATTGGTATTTATTTTGTGCATAAGCCGGAAGAACTGGACGAAGCCATTTGTCAGGCTTTAACCTTTGACTCCACCGTTTTAATTGAAGAATTTATTACCGGAATTGAACTGACTGCCGGTGTTTTAGGCAATGAGCAGCCCCAGGCTTTACCCTTGATTGAAATTGTTTCAGAAACCGGAGTTTATGATTATGAAGCCAAATATACTGTAGGCTTGAGTTCGCATATTATTCCGCCTCGCATTTCCGCAGCAGCTCAAAAGCAAATTCAGGAATTGGCTGTTAAGACTTTCCAGGCTTTGGGCTGTCGGGGAACCTCCAGAGTGGATTTTCTGCTGACCTCTGAGGAGAAACCCTATATTCTGGAAGTTAATACCATTCCAGGCATGACGGAAACCAGTCTTTTTCCGGATGCCGCCAAAGCCGCCGGAATTTCCTTTGATGACTTGGTGGAAAAAATTTATTTGCTGGCTCTGGAAAAATAAAAAATCCTCGGCAGGAATTTCAGCAATTATCGAGAAATCTATCTACTGATGACATAACTGTAAAGAGGTGTTATATTATGGCTAAATGCTTGATGTGCGGAAAAGAAATTGAAGAACAAAATTTGCTCAAAGACCCTTATGATGACGATGATGTAGAAAGAAAAGCTCCTTCTTTTTGTCAAAAATGTTTGGCTAAAGTAAAATATGAATCCTCTGAAGGCCAAAAAGGCACTAAACCCATGTAATTGTTTTGATATTCCATTACAAAACTCAATCAGGGAAATACCCGACAAAGGAGTGAAATTTATGCTTTTTGAAAGCTGGTTTGGCGGCTTTGCTTTTGGATTGGCTACTACGGTAGTTATGTTAATCATTGCTGCTCCTTTTGCCTGTATGTGGCATAAATATGTTCCTCCCAAACCCAAAAAAGTTCCAGAGGAACACCACTAGAAAAAAACTGCCGTTCGTCCGGACGGTGCAAATCAGGGATTTTACATCCCGGAAAAAACATCGGCATAATCTGGTATGTCTTTACCGTCTATGCCGATTTTTCATTTCTGCTTTCTCTTTTTTTCAAGCAAGACAGAAGGCTTTGATATATTCAATGGACAGCAATTTTTCGGGCATCTCATTCACTGAAAATACATGCCACAGACCCTTTCCTTCCACAAGCTGCACCTTACATCCCGCTTCCAGCATCCTGTGATAGAACAAAAGGTCATCAGGGTAAAAAATATCATGGGTTCCTACAAAAAGCATTGTATCAGGATACCCCGTTAAATCACAGTTCATCGGACAAAGCAGAGGTTCCGCCAAATCGGCATCTGCAACCCACAGCTTTTGCATTTCAGCACAGCCATATCTTGCAAGAAGCGGATCAACTGCTTCAAGAGCATCAATTTCGGGATTTGAATAACTCATATCCACACAGGGACTTAAAAGAATCATTTTTTCCGGCATACGCAGACCTTTTTCCCGGCATATATGAATAAGCCCCAGAGCAAGATGCCCACCGGAAGAATCGCCCATCAAGAAAATTGGTTTGTTCTGCTCAAGCAGTTGACAATATAATTCAGTAAGCATGGCAAAGCTTTTCTTATACTGATGCTGAGGTCCCAGCGGATATAACGGCATATAAACTTTGGCCTGCAATTTCTCGACCAGCTCATCACAGAAAAAAGCATACTTGGGATCAAATTCCATGACCCAGGCACCGCCATGAATATAAATTACAATATTTTCCTGATCCTCTCCCAGCGTATATACAGCACAATCTGCACAGGATTCCTGCTTCAAAATGTGCTTTACTTCCACCTCCGGGAATTTCTCCGCTCCCCTGGTAAAAAGCGAAGCATACATTTCATCAAATTCTTTGCCCGCCAGCATCAGAGCTTTTAAATTCTGTTTAATCATATCTTCTTTTACCAATAAAGCTTCATCCGAAATATTGATTGTGATCCTGTTTTTTTCAGCAGCCGATTTATCCATAATATGTAATTCTCCTTTTTCACTGTCTCAATTAAAAAAAGGGGAACCCCCTGATAAAATTGAGGAAAACAGGGGGTTCCATATATATATATAAAGAAAGGAAGACCAGTTAAGTCAGGCTTAACCCATGGCACCCAGACCCATGCCGCCACCGGCTGCCGGAGGAGCTACGCCTTCATCAGAACCTGCACCATTAGCAATCAGGGTTTCAGTAGTCAGAACCATGGCTGCTACGCTGGCTGCATTTTGTAAAGCACTTCTGGTAACTTTGGTCGGGTCAACAATACCGGCCTGAATCATGTTCACATAATCGCCGTTGACAGCATTAAAGCCAATGCCTTCTTCCAGAACCCGAACTTTTTCTACTACAACGGAACCTTCGGAACCAGCGTTGCTGGCAATCTGCCGGAGGGGTTCTTCCAAGGCCCGGCGAACAATGCTGATACCGGTTCTTTCATCAGCAATATCGGAGGTCAGGTCAGCAATTTCTTTCAAAGCTTTAACATAAGCTACACCACCGCCAGGAACAATACCTTCTTCAACAGCAGCTCTGGTAGCGTTCAAAGCATCTTCGATTCTCAGTTTCTTTTCTTTCATTTCAACTTCGGTCACGGCACCGACTTTGATAACGGCTACGCCACCGGCTAATTTAGCCAGGCGTTCCTGCAATTTTTCAGTATCAAATTCGGATTCGCAAACAGCGATTTCGCTCTTGATCTGGTTGATCCGAGCGGTGATCATATCGGTGTCTCCGCCGCCGCCTACGATAACGGTTTCTTCTTTTTTAACTCTGGCTCTGGTGGCAGTACCCAACATTTCCAAAGTGGCGTTTTCCATCTTGATGCCCATTTCTTCAGAAATAACGGTAGCACCGGTCAAAATGGCCATATCTTCCAGCATGGCTTTGCGGCGATCCCCAAAACCAGGAGCTTTAATAGCTACGCATTGGAAGGTTCCCCGCAGACGGTTCAGAACCAGAGTAGCCATGGCTTCGCCTTCAACATCTTCAGCAATAATCAGCATGGGCTTGCCAGTCTGAACAACTTTTTCCATAATCGGCAAAAGGTCAGCAATAGCAGTGATCTTTTTATCAGTAATGAAGATATAAGGTTCACTCATATCAGCTTCCATTTTGTCGCTGTCAGTGATCATATAAGGAGAAATATAACCCCGTTCAATGCTTAAACCTTCAACTACTTCCAGATTAGTGTTAAAGCCTTTGCTTTCGTCAACAGTGATAACGCCGTCTTTGCCAACCTGTTCCATAGCATCAGCAATCAAATCTCCAATGCTGGGATCGTTGGCGGAAATGGAGGCAACCTGAGCAATAGCTTCTTTGGTTTCCACTGTAACGGCAATGCCTTTAATAGCTTCTACAGCTTTTTCAACCGCCAGTTCAATACCTTTTTTAACAATCATCGGATTGGCACCGGCAGCAATGTTTTTCAAGCCTTCCCGAATCATGGCCTGAGCCAGCAGAGTAGCGGTGGTAGTACCATCACCGGCAATATCGTTGGTTTTAATGGCAACTTCTTTTACCAGCTGAGCACCCATGTTTTTGAACGGATCAGCAAATTCGATTTCTCTGGCAATGGTTACACCGTCATTGGTGATAAGGGGAACGCCATATCTTTTTTCCAAAACTACATTCCGACCTTTGGGTCCCAAGGTCACTTTAACAGCATTGGCCAGAGCATCTACGCCGCTTTCCAATCTCTTACGAGCATCTTCACCAAATACAATATCTTTATTTAATGGCATTTTTATTCCTCCTGAAATCAAAAATTAAGTTTATTCATCGGTTTGAAAACCACTCTAAAGGCAGTAAGTTTAAATTACAAAACCCCGATTACATCTGCTTCCCGCAGAATCAAATATTCTTCGCCTTCCAATTTTACTTCAGTACCGGCAAATTTGGAAAATAAAACAGTATCTCCAACTTTCAGATCAATAGCTACTCTGGTGCCATTATCCAGCAAACGACCGCTGCCAACAGCAATAACTTCACCTTGCTGAGGTCTTTCTTTAGCATTATCGGGAATGAACAAACCGCTTTTGGTTTTTTCTTCACTGGGTACAGGTTTAACAATAACTCTTTCGCCTAATGGTCTAATCACAAGGAAGCCCTCCTTCAAATCTTATCTGGCATTTAGTATATTTATTAGCACTCATCTTTATTGAGTGCTAATAAATATATAATATAAAAAGTCTACCGGAAAAGCAAATACTTTTCCCGGTTAAAAAAAGCTTTCTCAGCCTGGAATAACCAATAAACCTCCTCCGTTATCATTTTTTCTCTTTTAAGCTCCTATTTGCTCAATTTATCAATATTTTCTTCTTTTGTTATTTTTCCCATGTCCGCAGAATCTATACCACATTCTCCACTCTGACCCGTTAAAATTTCCAAAGCATGGGGCAAAACCGGACGAATTACTTCCAGACTTTCCCGCACTGCTTTCACACTTCCCGGCAGGTTAATGATAAGACATTGCCCTCGAATGGCAGCTGCCGCCCTGCTGAGCATGGCTCGATCCGTAATGGCCAGACTTTTCAGGCGAATGGCTTCCGGAATTCCGGGAACCAGCCTTTCGGCCACCTGCAAAGTAGCTTCCGGAGTATTATCCCGTGGAGAAAAACCGGTTCCTCCTGTGGTCAGAATCAGATTGGCTTTTTCGGCCAGTTCCCGCAAATTTTCAGCCAAAACGGTCAAATCGTCAGGCAGGATTCTTCGTTCCAGAAATTCAAACTGCTGCATTTGCTGCAAAAATTTTTCAATTACCTGACCGCTTTGATCTTCTCTGTCTCCGGCGGCTCCTCGATCGCTGGCTGTAATAATGGCTGCTTTATACATAATGACTCCTTTATTTGAAGTATAAATAAATAAAATCAGGACAAAATAAGCTCAACTTATTTACAAGGAGGCTTTTATTATGCCTGATGTACATTGCACCGTTAATACCTGCTCCCACTGGAAACAGGGCAATTTATGTGATGCCCGGAATATTGTAATCCAGAACGATCAGGATGGAGGTTTTGCTCCTTCTGCTCAACTGGACAGCTTACAGGCTACTCCAGCCGGAACCATTGGCGAAACTTGCTGCCAGACCTTTAAAAACCAGACCTGCTAAAGCTTTTTTGCAGGCAGACTCATTCCCAGGCAGGCTTTGCCTGAGAATGAGTCTTAAACCGGTTTACTCCTGATAAGTAAAATTAAATTGCAGACTGTTCTGCAGCATACTGACAGCCTCTTCGTAAAAATCTTCCGGACAATTACACAATTCAAAATTGATAATGTATACATATGGATTACCTGCATCTGTATAGCGAGTTTCGCTAACACCTGCGTAATAGTAATTATAAATGCCGCTTGCGGTCAGGGAAGGGTATTTTGTCATAAAAAGCAAATATTCGTTCCAATATTTTTCCTCTATTTTTGTGCCTTGTTTAGTGTCTATTTTTTTCTGAACCGTATTGCGGGCAAAATTACTATCAATATTAGTATTGTTGACAATGCCATAAATATTCAGTTTCCAGTAAGGATCCGTAGAAATATTAAAATGCTTGTCCGGAGCATAAACTAAGCAGGAAAACTTTTCGCTTGTATCATATAACCAGCCGTCCGGCAAATCAAGAGAAAAACATTCTTCATTCTTTTCTGAACTGACATAGTTTTTTGGCTGAACCATATCAGAAGATGAGCTGGAAACCGTCTCTTTCTGAACTGCCTCAGAAGATGAGCTGGAAACCATCCCTTCTGTGTCAGATGATAACATACCATTAAATTTCGGATTTAAACTGGGCTCCAGATTTTCTGTACAACCCGCCAAAAACAAAGTTAACAAAAAGCTTAAAATTATGGCTGAATTTTTCACTTTACCACCCTTTCTTAAATTACAATTCTATTCTTCTATTATATAGATTCCCCTTGCAAAAAGCAAAATAAAAAAACGGCTCACAAGCCGTTTTTATTTGGAAAAACCAATTAGTTTCTTAGACAGCCCGGTTTACTTTACCGCTCCGCAGACAGCGAGTACATACCAAAATTTTGGTAGGCGTACCGTTTACAATGGCCTTAACCCTTTGCAGGTTGGGGGCCCAGGTTCTTTTGGTGCGAATATGGGAGTGACTGACTTGCATACCTACCTGTACTCCTTTACCGCAAATGCTGCATTTTCTGGCCAATCGTAACACCTCCTTTACAGATCACAGGACTTATTTTAACAAATATTTTAGAGTAATGCAAGCACTTTCCAAACGAAATTTTTTTCTTCTCAACAGGAAAAATCTTAAATTTGGCCAATACGAACAGCATAAGCCAGAAAATAAGAGGTTAATTAGAATGTGGAATACTGCAGTTAAATTTGTCAAAGGAATTGGTGAACGACGATCCGCCCTGCTGCGGAAACTGAATATTTATACAGTCTGGGATTTAATCAGCCATTTTCCCCGCCGCTATGAGGATCGCCGGGAAATCAGGCTTTCGCAAAGCTGTCAGCCGGAAGAGAAAGTTTGTCTTTGCGGGAAGATTATCAGATGGGAAAGCCGCCGAATGAACTCCGGACTGCTTTTGACCAAAGCTTATCTAAGCGATTCCAGCGGAATTTTTGCTGCTGTCTGGTTTAATCAAAGCTATTTAAAGCTGGAAACCGGTCAAACCTGGCTGCTGTTCGGCAAAGTTAAAATTTTTCAGCAGCAGATTCAGTTACAGGTGGAAGAAGCTGAACTCATGGAGCCAACTGAAACCAGTCTGCCTTCAGGTCAGATAGTTCCCATTTATGAACTTACCTCCGGTTTATCTCAGAAAATATTTCGTCAGGCCGTTTGGGAGTCTCTGCAAAAATTGGGTTCAAGTCCGGCGGAATTCTTACCCCCTGAGCTGATGCAAAAATATCATTTTCCGACTTGGAGCGAAGCTTTGCGGGAAGTGCATTTTCCCCGGCAAATGGCTCAAAAGCAGGCAGCCAGACAACGCCTGGTTTTTGAAGAATTGTTTCTGCACCAGCTTTTAATGCTCTGGCAAAGAAAAAATCTGATCGCCAAAACCAAAATTCACCATTATCTGCCAGCAGAAAAAGAAGAAACTGCTTTTTTGGACTCCCTGCCCTTTAAGCTTACTCTGGCTCAACAACAGGCCTGGGCTGATATTAAGCAGGATTTGCAGCAGGCTTTTCCCATGTATAGGCTTTTGCAGGGAGATGTAGGTTCCGGTAAAACCATTATCAGCTTTCTGGCTTTGCAGAAAGCCGCTGCCAGCGGTTTGCAGGGAGCTTTAATGGTTCCCACTGAAATTCTGGCTCGGCAGCATTTTGAACTTTGTCGGACAATGCTGCCCGACATTAAAACCGCCCTTTTAACTGGTTCACTGCGACCCAAAACCAAAGAAAAAGTTTTGCAGGATATTGCCGCCCAGGAAATTCAACTGGTAGTTGGAACTCATGCTTTGATTCAGGAATCGGTCAGCTTCAAAAATCTGGCTTTGGTGGTGATTGATGAACAGCACCGTTTTGGAGTGCGGCAAAGAGCTGTTTTGCAATTAAAAGCTTCCCGGCCTGATGTTTTAATTATGACTGCTACCCCCATTCCCCGCACTTTGGCTTTAAGCCTGTACGGAGATTTGGAGGTCAGTTCTCTGCATGAATTGCCGCCCGGTCGACAGCCAGTGCAAACCCACTGCTGCAAACACCGCCAATGGCCGCAGATCTGTCAAAAAATCCGTCAAACTGTGCAGGCCGGCCAACAGGTTTATTTAATTTGTCCTTTAATAGCCGAATCGGAAAAAACAGACCTGGATTCCGCTCAGAGATTCTATCAACAATGCTCGGAAATTGATTTTCCGGATTTAAAAATTGGCCTGCTGCATGGCCGTTTAAAACCGGAAGAAAAAACAGCGGTAATTACTGCCTTTCAAAGCGGCCAGATTCAAATTTTAGTCGGAACCACTGTAGTGGAAGTAGGAATCAATGTAGTCAATGCCAATTTAATGGTTATTATGGATGCTCACCGCTTTGGTCTGGCTCAGCTGCATCAGTTACGGGGTCGGGTAGGTCGAGGCAGTCAACCGGCTTTTTGTTATCTGGTTTCGGATCAAAATGGCCGAGAAGCCCAAAGCCGTCTGGAAGCTTTGTGCCAATCCGCCGACGGTTTTGCTCTGGCCGAAAAAGATCTGGAACTTCGAGGTCCGGGAGAATTTTGGGGAACCCGACAATCCGGCTTGCCAGCCTATAAAATCGCCAATCCCTTTGTGCATTTGCGAGCCTTGGAACTGGCTCGTCAGGAAGCTAAAAATTTGTTTCAGACAGATCCCTGTTTAAGCCAGCCGGAACATCAGGCTTTAAAACGAGAATTGCAGCGGCGTTTTGGCAAATTATTATATTCAGGTTTTGCGTGAACTACTCCGACTTATAGAAGTCGGAGCTTCTTGCTTCAACCACTACTGCTTGGCTAACATAGTCGTTAGCTCAAGTCTTACACAATGTCCACAAGCGTTAGGTTCGGCTGATCCCCAGCCTACCATTTATATTATGACTATAACACTATAAAATAACAAAAGTCAAGAAAACGCGTGTTTATCGAATTCATCCCGCCATCTATAGAGGTGGGGGATTTCTTTCTCACGGCGTGTTAAAATAAATTATTTTCTGATTTAAGAACCATTTTAGAAAAATTGTGGTATAATTATAGTAATTGATTAGGGAGGAAGTTTATGGAATTACAAGAAATTCGCAGTCAATTAGATAAATTATATAATGCCGGAGATATGCGAAAGGTGGGTAAATTTTTACAGGAAAAAACCGCTCAGATTAAAGCTGCCGCAGGAGAACAATCCCCGGAATATCTGGCCATGCTTAATGAACTGGGTGGATTTTATCGGGCGGAGAGCAAATATGCCGAGGCTGAAGCCGCCTTTAAAAAAGCCAAAGCCGGTTTAATGGCTCTGGATGCCCAAAGCCCGGATTATGCCACCACCATTAACAATCTGGCTGGTTTATATCGTCTGACTGGTCAATTTGACAAGGCCGAAAAATTATTTCAGGAAAGCATCCAAATTTATCATCAAACTGTAGGCAAAAATCATTTTTTATATTCCAGCGGCTTGAACAATTTGGGATTGCTATATCAGGATCAAAAACGCTATGAAAAAGCCATTGTCTTACATGAAGAAGCTTTGCAAATTGTCAAGGGACTTTCTTTTCAAATTGTCCCCTATGCAACCAGCCTGAATAATCTGGCCAATGCTTACAGGGCAGTTGGCCGTCCACAGGAAGCTTTGGCCGCTCTTTCCGAAGCCATTCAGACTTTTGAGGACAATGACTGCCGCAAGCACCCTTTCTATGTTTCTACTCTGAATACTTTGGCCGGAGTTTATTATGATTTAAACCGCAATGAGGAAGCTGAAAAAATTTATCGCCAGGTTCAGGAATTTTATCAGGAATTATATGGTTCTTACTGCCGGGAAATTGCGGCTACCTCGCATAACTTATGTCTTCTGGCTTTGAAAAAAAATAGTTTATCTGAAGCTTATATCTGGCTGCAAAAGGAAACAGAAGCTTATAAACATATATTGGGAGAAGAAAGCCAAATTTATCAGGACTGTCTGCGGGATTTACAGCGTTTGCAGGCCAAACTGAAAGATGGTAATCAGCCAGCATCAAAATAAACAGAAAAGGAGATGTCAAAACCAGCAAACTGCCTTTGCTGCGGTTTTGGCAGCAAAATAACTATGCAGGGTTTGGAATTGGCTCGGCAATATTATGAACAATATGGCCGACCCTTATTGGAAAGCAGATTTGCCGCCTGGCAAGACCGAATTGCCATAGGTCTGGTGGGAGATGGTTCGGAATGTTTTGGCTTTGATGATCAAATTTCCCAGGATCATGACTGGGGAGCCGGTTTTTATCTTTGGCTGACTTCGGAAGATTATGCCCAAATCGGAGCCGAACTGCAAGCCGCTTATCAGGCTTTGCCTGCTGAATTTGTCGGCTTCCCCAAAAGGGCTTCCACTGAATTTAACGGTGAGCGGGGCGGAGTCTGGTTGATTCAGGACTTTTACCGCCACTTTCTGGCTCTGGATCAGCCGCCCGGCACTTTGCAGCAATGGCGAAACCTGCCGGAAGGCAATTTGGCAGCCGCCACCAATGGAGAAGTTTTCAGCGATCCTCTGGGTGAATTTACCGCTTTTCGGAATAAGCTTCTTAACTTCTATCCGGAGGACTTACGCCTTAAAAAAATTGCTGCCCGTTGTATGATTATGGGGCAGGCCGGTCAGTATAATTACGCTCGTTCCGTAGCTCGTAAAGAGTGGGTAGCCGCCCATCAGTCTTTAAGCGAATTTATCAATGCGGCTGTTTCAGCTATTTATCTGGGAAACAAACGCTATAAGCCATTTTATAAATGGATGCACCGGGGCTTAAAAAATCTGCCGTTGGGAGGGGAACAATTTTATGAAATGTTCCGCAATCTGACCAAATGCACTAATAAGCCCAGTCCTTATGAAAAAAATATCCAAATCATAGAAGATATTTGCCAGGGAGTTATTGCTTTATTAAAACACTTAAATTTAACTGAAAGCAACAGCAGCTTTATTTTGGATCACGCTGCTTTTGTGCAGAGCCGGATTCAGGACGACAGTTTGAGAAGTTTGCCTTTAGCTGCCGAATAAACATTTTTTAAGGAGGAAATGTTATGTCTAAAACCAAACAGGAATGGATCGCTGAGATTTTGCCTATTGAATGGGAAATGTTCAGTTCCGTACAGAATATCGGAGGACAGGCTGCCTGTCAAAGAGATCCCAAAACCTTTCAAATTATGCGTTCCAGCCAGGAAATGGCCTGGTCAGAAGAAGTTCTGGAAAGCTATTATAAGGATCTGGTTAAAGCCAAAAACAATAACCGCAATTTAATGACCGAAAAATATGGCTGGATGATGGAATCAACTTTCCCGGCTGAATTTCAAAACAATATCAAACCCTTTTTGCCAAAATTAAACCCGGCAGTTAATCCGCTGGTTAAGGAAATTATTGCAATGATTGTGGAATGGAGCAGGGAAATCAGCCATGATTATCCTTTGGTAGCCGAAGCAGGCCGCCCCATGGAAAGTTCATCTGATACCCCTTTAGCCACTTCTCTGGAAACCTATTTCCGGGGTGAATTAAAAACTTACTCCGCCCGCACCTTGAAATTATTATTGGAATACCTGAAAAATCAAAAAGAAGCTGGCGTTAATGTTCATAAGCAAATTCTGGAAAATACTGTTTTGCAATACGGTTATGAATCTTTGGATGATGCAGAAAGCAAATTGCAGGCCAAAGGCACTTCCGGTTCTTCAAGCTGCAACTGCTGAAATCTCGCTTGGGGGCTTTGGGCTGGCAGCCCAAAGCCCCCCCGAATAAAATCTGAAGGAGAAGATTTTTTTGCCAAAAGAAAAACCTGTCTTTACCGTTTATCAGGAGCTTTTTTTGCAGGTTATTCAGGACAATCTGCAACGCAAACCAGATCTGACAGAAAATTGGCTGGAACTGGCTCCGGAAAAAGTCCGGAAACAGATTTTACAGCAGTTCAAGCAAAAAATGGAACAGGAATATCAGGTGGAACAGGTAATTGAACCCGGATGGCCAAGTCTGGATGCTACTTTGGAAACCCTGACTATTCGTCTGCATCATGTTTTTGCCACGGTTTTTTTGATGCAGCGGATCAATGATAAAATTATGGCTCGACGCAATTAACTTTGACCGCTGCTCTCAGCCAACTGAATTAAATAATCTATATCCAGATACTTTTCAGCATAAGCCGCCAGTCGATCATACTGTTCTTCCCGACGGCTTGCAGTATCTACCAAAGGACAGGAGGGATAATTGGAATTCACTCGAATTAAGTTCAGCCATTTGGTTCGAAACTGATCATTATGAAAAATATTATGCAAATAGGTTCCAGCTCTTTTCAAATCCAAGGTAGCGGCTCCTTCTGTTCGCTGTCCAACTTGCCAGAGAGGCTGGGCTGCTTCTCCGGAAATTTCGCTGCGTCCCAAATGAATTTCATAGCCCTGCACGGTCAGACCTTCAGTTAAGGGATGAATTCCCGCTGCTGTTGTCCGGGTAACTTTTTTTTCACCCACAAAGCGAGTGGATAAGGGCAGCAGCCCCAAACCGGCTTTTTGATAGCCAGGTTTAAAATCCACTCCTTCCGGATCCAGCAAAACCTGTCCCATAATTTGATAGCCGCCACATAAACCAAAAAGATAGCCGGAATAATTTTTTAATTTCTCCGCCAGACCATTGTTTTCCAAGTATTCCAGATCAGCTATGCTGCTTTTGGTACCAGGAATAATAATGGCTTTAAACTGACTTAAATCACTGAACTGATCCACCCAGCTTAACTGCACATCTTTTTCCCAGGCAAAAGCTTCCAGGTCTGTATGATTAGAAATAAAAGGAAGTTTGACCACTCCAATTCGCAGAGGTTTTTCCGGGGAAGGATCACTCAAAAAGTTAATGCTCAAAGAATCCTCCCCTTCAATTTTAAGATCTTTTAAGTAAGGAAAAACCCCGACTACCTTAATACCGGTATAATTTTCAATCCAGTCCACCGCATCCTGAAAATATTCCATGCTGCCTTGAAATTGATTGAAAACAATTCCCTTGACTCGCTTTCGATCATCCTCTTCAAGTAATTCCAGAGTACCCACCACTGCCGCCAGAGATCCGCCCCGATTGACATCAGCGACCAGAATAACTGGAACCTGAGCTTCTCTGGCTATGCTCATATTAACAATATCCCGCTTGACCAGATTGATTTCAGCCGGACTTCCAGCTCCTTCAATAACAACCAGATCACAATTTTTTTGAACCAAAGCCAGCGATTTTTGCACCGCCTGCCAGCCTTCCTTCCAGATAAAGCTTTCCTGATATTCCCGACCGGACTGCGAGTCAAAAACTCGGCCGAACAAAACAATTTCCGCATAACAATCCTGCCGGGGCTTCAGCAAAATGGGATTCATCCAGGTTTCCGGCAAAATTCCGGCTGCTTCTGCCTGCACCCCCTGAGCCCGGCCAATTTCTCCCCCGTCCCAGGTTACATAGGAATTATTGGACATATTCTGGCTTTTATAAGGGGCAACTTTATAACCCCGCTGTTTAAAGACCCGGCAAAGAGCCGTTGCCAAATAGCTTTTGCCCACATCACTGCTGCAGCCCTGAATCATAATACCTTTCATATTTAATTCCCTCTTTGCAGTAAATTAGATTTGGGAAGATAGTTTTCGGTTCTGATTGCGATAATAAACCAAAGCCAGAACCAAAGCCAAAACCGCTAAAACCGTTAATAAATCAAAAGCTCGATGCAGGCTGATTTTTTGGGCAACGGAACCGGCGAGCAAAGGAACCGCCGTCATGCCTACCGCATACACAGCCTGATAAAAGCCCATGGCCGTGGATTTCTTTTCCGGAGGAACTTCCTGCATGGCTTCCGCCGTTAAAAGTGAAGTCAAAAGTCCGGTTGCTGCTCCAGCCAACACTTGCAGGAAATCAATCAACCAAATCTCAGGTATTCTGACCGTCAAAAAACAATAAAGAGCCAGCATTCCAAAGCAGGAAACAACCCAAAATACCGGTTTAACTTTGGCGGCCATGCGGGAAGAAAAGAAATACGCTCCTGCTACTACTGCCCCAATGAAAAGCAAAGAACTGAATCCAATATCAAATCCATCCGCTCCCAGATTTTTAAGCACGGCGATGGTAAAAGACATGGCTGTAGCCATCATTAAACCCTGTTGTACCACAGACAAACCAGCAAAAATTATTAAGCGGCGATTGGCATAAATTTTAGCCAATTCCCGAATCGGGGTGGGATGAAAATCGGAATTTCTTCTTTTTTCATAGATGGCTGGAACCAATAATATTCCTATCACTGCAAAAAGCACCGACAGCAGGCAAATAAAGCTCATGCCCATTTTTTCATAAGTAAACATTCCACAGACAAAGGCCAGTAAAATCCCGGTATTATTAGCTCCAATAACCAGACCGGTAGCTTTGGCGGTTTCTTCCACTTGAAAATAACTGATAAACAAGACCATAAAAGAAATCCACATGGCCGAAGCCATGCCAGAAAGTAAACTGGCCAGAGTAAAACCCAAAGCATTCGGCCAGAGAATCCGCAGCAGCGATCCCAAAACCGCTGCTGCCAAGCCCCCCAAAATAAAAATTTTATGCCGTCCCTGCCGATCCGCAGCCAGACCCACAGGCATTCTCAAAATCATCTGGCTGAATCCGTAAGCTCC
This sequence comes from Desulfocucumaceae bacterium, assembly GCA_045600185.1. GTDB lineage: Bacteria > Bacillota > Desulfotomaculia > Desulfotomaculales > Desulfocucumaceae > CATZDY01. The sequence goes on along the minus strand of JAZRXK010000110.1, from coordinate 19,059 downwards.
AGTTACCAGACCCACTATGGCTGAGCTAACTCCCAGAGAAAGCAGAAAAGCAGTCTGATAAGGAATATAAATATATTGAGCAAACCAGAATAAGCTTACGACCACCAATAAAAGAATTCGTTTGGATTTCAAATTACTTAACCTTCTTTTGGGCAAATTATCTGTCATTTCAAAGCAAGGGTTTTAGTGCTTCAATTTTTATAAAATTTTTTCCAGACGATCATTGGGAGTAAGACCGGGAATACGGCCTCTTTTGGCAATGGGACAACCATTGACTTCTTTTAAATCCATGGTCATATCAATGGGTGAAGCTCCGGAAATATAGCTGCCCACCCCAAAGGAGGTGGCTCCGGCTTCCGCCAGAATCCGAATTCTTTCCGGTGTCAGGCCTCCGCTGACAAAGATCTGCACCTGAGAATGACCTGCCAAATCCAGTCTGGCTCTGGCTTCCCGAATTAAGCCCGGAGTTACCCCGCCCCGTTCACTGGGAGTATCCAGGCGAATCGCACTTAAATGTTCTCCCAAAGCTTCAGCCACTCGCAAGCTTTCTTCAATTTCATCTTTAAAAGTATCTACCAGAACAATAACCGGCTCTCCGATAAACTCCTGATAGCTCTGAGCCACCTTGACCGAATCCCCCACAACCAGAAAAACCGCATGAGGAACTGTGCCAACGGGTTCTTTTTTCAGAAGCTTGGCTCCCAGGATGCAGGAACAGCCGTCAGCTCCGCCAATTACAGCAGCTCTTTCCATAACCGGAGCTATGGACGGATGCACATGTCTGGCTCCAAAGCAAATCACAGGTTTGTTTCCGGCAGCTTCCTTACATTTCCAGGCAGCCGTAGCCCAACCGCTGGAGCTGGCCAGAATTCCCAGAATCGGGGTTTCAAAAATGCCAAAATTATCATAAAACCCGCTAATCCGCATAATAACTTCTTTGGCCTTAAAGCTGCTGCCTTCCGGTAAAGACCAGACTTCCACGCCAAGATCCCGCAGCAAATTTTTAACTTCATCTGCTCCGGCGACAATTCCGTCCTGCCGGGCAAAAATCTCGGCCACCACCGAAGTTTCCTTCAAGTTTAAACTTTGTAAAATCTGCCGAGTTTTTATAAAATAAATATCAGTTGTCCAGCCTTCCCGGATTTCCTGAGCATCAGCCGAAAACAGGCGTTGCGAAGCATTTACTGAATAATTTTCAATTTCTTCTATAGTTTGAATAGTTTTCATTTTTTACATTCCTTGATTTTATTTGAATTCCCGCAGAACATTGGCCATTTCAATGGCCGTAACCGCTGCATCAAAGCCCTTATTGCCGGCTTTGGTTCCGGCTCTTTCCACCGCCTGCTCAATGGTATCTGCTGTAATTACTCCAAAAATTACCGGAGAATCAGCTTTTAAACCAACCTGAGCTACACCCTTGCTGACTTCAGCAGCCACATAATCAAAATGCGGCGTAGCTCCCCTGATTACCGCTCCCAGACAGATAACCGCATCATAGCGTTGGGAACCAGCCATTCTTTGAGCAGCCAGAGGAATCTCAAAGGCTCCCGGAACCCACATGATTTCCAAATCTTCTTCGGCCACTTCATGCCGCTTTAAAGAATCCAAAGCCCCGGACAGCAACTTCCCGGTAATAAATTCATTAAATCTGGCCACCACAATGCCAATTTTTAATCCGGCACCGGTTAGTTTTCCTTCATAAGTTTTAATCATGTTCTTTTGTCTCCTTTATTTAATATGCAATAAATGACCTAATTTTTCCTGTTTGGTCGAAAGATAAAACTGGTTTTCTTCCTGGGGGGTAATTTCAATAGGAACCCGATCCACTATTTGCAAACCATGTCCTTCCAAACCGGAAATTTTGCGGGGATTATTGGTAATAATCCGCAATTTGGTTAAGCCCAGATCACTTAAAATCTGAGCCCCAATTCCATAGTCCCGCAAATCCGCCGGAAAACCCAAAGCTTCATTGGCTTCCACCGTATCTTTACCTTCATCCTGCAAATGATAAGCTCTGATTTTATTTAACAGCCCAATGCCCCGACCTTCCTGCCGCATATACAGCAAAACTCCCACGCCTTCCCTGTCAATCATGGTCATGGAACGAGCCAGCTGATCCCCACAGTCGCAGCGTTTGGAACCAAAGACATCTCCGGTCAGACATTCGGAATGTACCCGAACCAGAGGAGCTTCCACCTTTTTTAAATCTCCCTTGACCAAAGCAATATGCTCTTTGTTGTCCAAAAGACTGCGATAGGCCACAGCGACAAATTCCCCATATTTGGTGGGTAATTTGGCCGAGTCCACTTTTTCAATCAGTCTTTCCGTTTTCCGCCGGTATTGAATTAAATCCGCCACGGAAACCAGTTTGAGATTATATTTGGCGGCAAATTCTCTTAACTGCGGCAAACGAGCCATATTGCCATCTTCCTGCATAATTTCACAAATAACTCCGGCCGGATATAAACCAGCCAGCCGAGCCAAGTCCACCATGGCTTCAGTATGTCCAGCCCGCCGCAAAACGCCGCCTTCTCTGGCTCGCAAGGGGAAAATATGCCCGGGCCGCCGCAAGTCCTCCGGACGGGTTTGGGGATTAAGCATGGAGCGGACAGTGGCCGCCCGTTCAAAGGCCGAAATTCCAGTGCTGGTCGAAACATGATCCACCGAAACCGTAAAGGCGGTGCAGTGGTTATCGGTATTCTGAGTTACCATTTCCGGAATTTTCAGTTCATCCAGCCTTTTGCCTTCCATGGGCATACAGATAAGCCCCCTGGCCTGACCGGCCATAAAATTGATTGCCTCCGGAGTAGCCATTTCAGCGGCAATTAACAAATCACCTTCGTTTTCCCGATCCTCATCATCTACAACAATAACCATGCGTCCCTGTTTGATTTCTTCAATAGCTTCAGTTATAGTATTTAAACCTTCACCCACACTGCCAACCTCCTTAATAATTTAGAAAACCATTTTCCGCTAATTTATTTAAATTTAAGCCTGTTTCACCTGTTTTAACGATTCGATCTGCTGCTTCCGCAACATTACAGCCCAACAGTCTTTCAACATATTTGCCGATTAAATCGGCTTCCAGATTCACTGTATCACCAGTTTTTTTATAGCCCAGGGTAGTCAAAGCGGCTGTATGCGGAATCAGGGAAACCTGAAAACCGCCAGAGGTATGACCTGCCACCGTCAGGCTGATTCCATCAATAGCAACAGAACCTTTTTCCACCACATATTTTAAAATCTTCGGCGGAGCCTCCAGCGTGATTAACAGAGCAATATCTTTTTTTTCCAGAGCGGCAATCCGTCCGATTCCATCAATATGCCCACTAACCAAATGACCACCCAAACGATCCCCCAAAGCCAAAGCCCGTTCCAGATTAACCCGACTGCCGCTTTGCAGTTCGCCCAAATTGCTGCGAGCCAGAGTTTCAGCCATCACCTGAGCCGTCAAAAAGCCGGAACCGAATTCTACCACCGTCAGACATACTCCATTAACCGCCACGCTGTCTCCCAGCTTCAAATCTTGCGTTACTACCTGAGCTTCCAAAGTGATCCGGGCTGAATCAGCTCCCCTGCTGATCTTGCGAACCCGTCCCAATTCTTCCACCAAACCGGTAAACACCCTCAATCACCTCTTTCGCCAGGCTTCCAGCAGCAAATCTTCACCCAGCTTTGTTAATTTCATTCGTTCCAAGTGAACGGCTTCGGCCATTTTTTGAATTCCTTTTCCTCCAATGGGTCCGGGAGCCGCATTGCCGCCGATAATTTTGGGAGCAATAAACCAGCAGAATTTATCAGCCCAGGGCAAAAAAGAAGCGTGAATCTGTCCGCCACCCTCCACCAGAAGACTGCTGATTTCTCTTTTTTTCAGTTCAGCCAATAAAGCCGGTATGGTAATCTGCTCCGAATTCATCTGCCAGACCTCCGCTCCAGCTTTTTGCAAAGCCTGCACCTTGTCCGGCAAAGCTCGCCGGGAAACTACAATTAAAGTGGGAGCTTCCGGGCGGAGAATTTGAGCGGTCAGCGGGGTGCGAGCCAGATTATCCAGCACAATCCGCCGGGGATTTTTGGCTCCCGGCAAACGAGTGGTCAAGGCTGGATCATCAGCCAGAACCGTACCAATTCCCACCAGAATAGCATCCACTTCCCCCCGCAAACGCCGACCATAGTGGCGGGCTGTTTCCCCGGTAATCCATTTGGAATCACCGGTGGCTGTAGCAATTTTGCCATCCAGACTCATGGCCGCCTTGAGCAGAATCCAGGGACGGTTTTGGGTAATAAAGGTCAGAAAAATTTCATTCATGCGGCGGCTTTGTTCTTCCAATAAGCCACAATGGGTTTTAATGCCAGCCTGTTCCAGCTGAGCCAAACCTTTACCGGCTACCAGAGGATTGGGATCAGCCATAGCTGCATAAACTTCCCCAACCCCGGCCTGAATAAGAGCCTGGGTACAAGGGCCGGTACGCCCCTGATGACAGCAGGGTTCCAAAGTAACATATAAACAAGCTCCCCTTGCTTTTTCTCCGGCTTCCCGCAAAGCATGAATTTCAGCATGAGGAGTTCCGGCCTTATGATGATAACCCTGCCCTACAATTTGTCCATCCCGAACCAAAACCGCTCCGACCAGAGGATTGGGGCTGGTTTGCCCTCTGGCTTTTTCAGCCAGTTCCAAAGCCTTCTGCATATAGATCTGGTGCAAAATTCATCATCTCCCGTAACTTGAACATAAAAACCCCGAAAAATTTTTTCGGGGTTTTTTAATAAAGCTCAATTTTTAATTCCAGTCTCAGGCCAAGTTCAATTCAGGTTAAACTTCAACCCTCCCAACCTGTTCAGCCCAGGGCAGGCGAAGCTTTATATTCCTTCTCTCATCCAGACTTTCACTGTCGGCTCCGTCTCAAACGGATCAACCTTAAACCAAGGCTCACGGGCTGGAAAGCCAATTTCCGGCTCTCTTACCGTCGGTAGGGAATTACACCCGTCCCCGAAGGATTATTTTTTTTCATTATAAAACTATTCAGCTTAAGTGTCAAATCTTTTCGCCATAATAATAGCATCTTCTCCATTATCGGCATAATATTTAGGCCGCAGTCCCACCGGTTTAAAACCCAGAGAAATATAAAGCTGGCGAGCCGGTTGATTGGAAGGCCGGACTTCCAGCCAAACAATTTTGGCTCCGGACTTATGGGACAATTTCAGCATCTGTTCCAGCAGCTTTCTCCCCCAGCCCTGTCCCCGAAAGTCCGGTTTAACTGCAATATTGATCACATGGGCTTCATCCAGAATCAGCCATAATCCGCCATAGGCAATAACTTGTTCGTCCACTTCCACAACCAGATAACGGGCAAACTGATTCTGAGTCAGCTCATATTGCAGCGATTCCAGAGAACAGGGCAAGGCAAAGCTGAGATTTTCAATTTCCGCAACCGCTGTTAAATCATTCAGGTTCATTGCTCTAATTTCCATGATTTTCTCGCTTTTCTTTTTCCAGCCATTTTATTTCCGGTTCGGATAAACGGGCATAATCAGGCAGCAATTCCAGAGCATTCACGCCCTGCCCGTTCTGCAAAAGCTTTTCTCCCAAAAGAGCCAAACCAGCCGCCCTGGGCAAAGCGGCCAGCGAATTGGCCAGAATTGCCTTTGGAAGCAAAACCTTCAGTCGTTCAGATAACGCTGCCACTCCATCACCTATTATAACCAGCGGTTCCGGCAAAGTCTGCAAAAACTTTTCCATTTCAGGCAGGGACAAAGCCGCCGGTCTGCTCACTTCCCGCCAGGGCTTACTTTGATAAGCGGCCAGATAAACCTCATCTTTTTTACTGATCAACAAAGATACAATTAAACCGGGAAAGCCCTGCCAGGTATAAGCCAAAGCTTCCAGAGTGCTGACTGGAGCCAGAGGTTTTTGCCAGACCTGAGCCAGAGCCTTGGCTGTACTCAGACCAATCCGCAGACCGGTAAAAGAACCAGGTCCTCGACAAACAGCTATTCCGTCCAACTGAGAACCCGAATAGGCCGCATCAGCCAGAACGCCTTGAATCAAAGGCAAAAGCCGTACCGAATGAGTGCGTCCAAAATTCAGCATCCGCTCCACCAAAACCCGTTCATCCTGCACCAGAGCCGCCGCCGCTACTGTTGAAGCGGTTTCAATCCCCAAAATCAGCAAAGATCTCTCCCCCCTTCAACAAGTCCTGCCATTTACTGCCCCAGGGTTTAAAGTGCAAAATCCGAATATTTTCGCTTTCTCCCCGTTCAAAAATGATTTCCAGACGATCTTCCGGCAAAATTTCGCTGATCTGCTCAAACCATTCCACCAGAACCACACCGGAACCGCCAAAATATTCCTCATATCCCAGATCATACATTTCTTCCCAGCTACCCAAACGATAAACATCCATATGATAGAGGGGCAATCGTCCATTATATTCTTTAATCAGGGTAAAAGTAGGGCTATTGATAATTTCTTTAATTCCCAGGCCAGCTCCCAAACCCTGAGCAAAGCAGGTTTTTCCGGCTCCCAGATCGCCTCCCAAACCAATGAAGGCTCCCGGCCATAATTTTAAAGCCAGACTCCGGCCAAAACTGCGGGTTTGTTCCGGAGAAAGGCTGATATAATCAATTTTCATATTTTAGTATATTTCCTTTTACCATAACTGCTTTAAGCTGACTGCGACTGTCAAAAGGATGGCCTGACCAGATGGACAGATCAGCTTCCTTGCCTTTTTCCAAAGAACCAATTTGCTGATCCAGTCCCAGAATCTGAGCCGCTCCCAGGGTAATGGCTTCCAAAGCCTGCTCTTCACTTAAACCGCCTCGAACCGCCAAACCAGCCGACAAAGCCAGATATTGAATGGGAACCACCGGATGATCGGTCATCAGGGCAATTTTAACCCCGGATTCACTTAAAATTCGGGCATTATCCAGACGAATATTCATCATTTCCACTTTGGCTCGATTGGTGATAACCGGCCCGACAATTACCGGAATCCGGCGTTCGGCCAAAATCGGAGCAACTTTATAACCTTCTGTCCCATGTTCAATAACTATTTTCAATTTAAATTCCTCAGCAATGCGAACAGCGGTTAAAATATCATCTGCCCGGTGAGCGTGAATCCGCAGGGGCAAACGGCCTTCCAAAACCGGAATTAAAGCTTCACTGCTCAGATCCCGTTCAAAGGAATTCTTTTTGCTTTGAGCTTCCTGCTTACGCAGCAAATAATCTTCCGTTTTCATCAAAGCTTTGCGAAGTACCGCTGCTGAAGCCATGCGAGTGGAAGGAAATTTTTTATTGCGGCCATAAACCACTTTGGGATTTTCTCCCAGAGCTGCTTTAATTCCCAAAGGACTTTGTACCAGCATTTCTTCCAAAGTCCTGCCCCAGGTTTTTAAAGCAGCCATTTGTCCTCCCAAAACATTGCCGCTGCCAGGAGAAATGGCCAAAGTAGTTACTCCTCCGGCTAAAGCATCGCCAAAAGCCAGATCTTCCGGCTGAATACCGTCAATTACTCTTAAAAAAGGAGTACAGGGATCGGTCATTTCGTTGCTGTCATCACCTTCATTGACATAAATTTCTTCCGCAATCCCCACATGACAATGAGCATCAATAAAACCGGGAAAAATTAGCAGACCCTGAGCCGACCAGATCTCCGCCTGAGCCGGAACCTGATCCCCGGCATAAAGATCAACGATTCGACCGTTTTCAATTAAAATTACACCCGGATCTAAAATTTCACCCTGAACAGGATAGATGGTTCCTCCGCAAATAGCCAGCATTTTTTTAACCTCCGCTCTGTTGTTGACAAGCCCGAATAAACTCGGCAAATATTGGACTCTGTTCCCTCAAAGCCTCCGGATGCCATTGAACCCCCAAAATCCAGCTTCCAGCCTGATTTTCCAGAGCCTCCGCCAGATTATCCGCCGCCCAGGCAGTAATTTGCAAACCGAAAGCACATTTTTTCACTGCCTGATGATGGAAGCTGTTCACTCGAATCTTTTTTTGTTTCCAGATTTTGCTTAACTTACTTTGAGAGCGAATTTGAATGGAATGAGTGGGAATATTGCGTTCAGTCTTTTGCCAATGCAGAACTTCCGGTTCTCTTGGCTGAGGCAGATCCTGATAAATATCGCCGCCCAGGGCAATATTGATAATCTGCATACCCCGACAAATCCCCAAAAGAGGAATATTTAATTTCCGGCAAGTGCGAATTAAATCAATTTCACTGCGATCCCGCAAAGGATCAAAGCTTTGAGTGCCGTTTAAAGGTTCTTCTCCAAAAAGCCAGGGATCAATATCTCCTCCCCCGCTTAAAATAATTCCAGCAAAACCAGCTAAATCCTTTTTGGGAGAAAAAACTTTACTATCAAAAGCCACAGGCAAAGCTCCTGCTTGAGCCACCGCCTGCAAATAATCCTGATGTAAAAAAATTTTATCTTTTTCTGTTCCACAGCTAATTCCAATTAAAGGCCTCATTATATATATTACACCTCCCAGGAATTTCCAATAAAAACAGTGATTTTTTATCCCTATACTTATAAAAAAGATATTTCGGAAATCGAAATATCTTTTGAAAAATCAGCATAAAACCCAGGCTTCAAATGCCAGAAAAAATTAAATATCAATTAAGCCCAAAGAAATTTCCACAGCATGATTAACTGACTGCATTTTTTCCTCATCCAAAGAGGTTACTTTTTCCATTAAACGACTTTTGTCAATAGTACGCACTTGTTCCAACAAAATCACTGAATTTCTTTCCAGGCCACCGGGAGTTTTATTTACTTCTACATGAGTCGGTAATTTAGCTTTGTCAATTTGGGAGGTAATCGCAGCCACAATAGTGGTGGGGCTATATTGATTGCCGATATTGTTTTGAAGAATCAAAACCGGCCTGGTTCCTCCCTGCTCCGAGCCTACCACCGGACTTAAATCGGCAAAATAAATATCTCCTCTTTTGATCATTGCTTAGTTGGGGTCAAAATGCTGCAAAAACAGGCTTTTGACATTCCTTTCTTGTGAAATACCCTCCATCCAAAGGTGAAGGCTTCTCGTTCAAGCACCCCGTCGTATCAACGAGCCAACCCCGCTTTCCTTACGGTAATATTCCGCAAAATATGGTTCTATTATATGGCAAATATTGCGGGCAGTTCATTTCGATCAATGCCATTCATTTCGATTATATTTTACCATAATTTGCTTGTCAAGCCTGCCGGAAACAATTTATTCTGCCGTCAGTCTTAAGTTTATCCCTGTTTTCTGGAGCTGGTTCTGGATTCAAAACAGGTAACTTCACCATCCAGATAATAATTTTCATCCAAATAACAATCTTCCAGAGCCAGAGCCAAATTTATTTTGGCCATTTCCAAATATCCCAATTTTAATTGTTCCCGCAGGATTTGCTTTTTTCTTTCGGCAATATACAACAGCATGGCTTCCCGAATAAACTCGCTCCGGTTAATCTGCTCAACCTGAGCCATGTCATCTACTTCTTCCAGTAGATTATCCGGTATGCTAATTATAATTCTTTTGACATGAGCCATTATTTTACCCCCCCGCTGGGAACTATCGGTATATTATATATTTTTTAATTCCTGATATGTCAAAATTTGCGAAAGATTATTGTCTTGTCTGGCAATTCAGTTGACGTTCCCACGCTGCTGAAGCAGCGGGGATTCGGAAGAAGTTTAAGCAATTCTTATTCTTCCGGGACTCGTCAAAAGCCCAATACACAGTTTTTTACAGTAGAAATTCTGCTTACTTTTATACAAACCGTGCTTCGGCACGGTCAGAAAGTAAGGCGGGCTTCATCTCCAGTGCTGAAGCACAGGGGTTTTTCGCCCGTGAGCAATTTATAATTTCCTTAATAATCGGTCAGTTTTTGAACCGGTAAAGGGGAACGGGATAAAGCCACCTTGCCGGTACGAACCATTTCCACAATGCCATGCTGCTCCAAAAGAGTACACAGAGCATTGATTTTGTTTTCGTCTCCAGTCAATTCAATAATCATGGTTTCATTGTTAACATCCACAATTCCAGCCCGGAAAATATTAACAATATCCACAATATCGGAACGAGTTTCCGGAGAAGCACTGACCTTAATTAAAGCCAGCTCTCTTTCAATGGAAGACCTGGATTCCAAACGCTGCACCTTGATGACATCTATCTGTTTGGACAGTTGTTTAATTACCTGTTCCAAACTGGAATTGTCGTCGTCATCATTAACTACAATCGTAATTCGGGTAATATCAGCCTGTTCAGTCAATCCGGCTGCAATACTTTCAATATTAAAAACCCGCCGACTCAAAAGACCGGAAATTCGGGTTAAAACTCCGGGTTTATTCATTACCAATACTGACAAGGTACTTTTCATAAATCGTCCCTCCTGTTCTTTAGGTACTATTATAACACAAAGCAAGATTTTTGCCAAACCCTGTTTTCAAGATTTTAGACAAATTTTTCAGACATCCTCCGTTCTTAATCCTGAATGGAAAAAATAATCACCTCTCATAATCACTGATTTGAAAATCTCTTGCCGCAATACAATATTTCTTCTTGACATATATTTTGTTGTATATTACAAATTTATTTCTTGACAAATGATTCGTTGTTTATTACAATAAATAACAAACATGATGGGAGAAACAGCATAAAGTATTTCACCCATCATACATGCTGAAGACTGCCCGAAGCAAAGCTGCTTCAGGCATGTCGATAAAAAGGAGGATATATATGTACTGCAAAAACTGTGGAGAAACCATTGATGATCGGGCAGTTGTCTGCCCCAAATGCGGCATTGCTCAAACAGCTTTGCAAACAAGTACTGCAGCTGCAGATCGCGGCGGTTTTGGTTGGGGGCTGCTGGGATTTTGTATTCCACTGATTGGTCTGATCCTGTTTCTGGTCTGGAGGGATGATAAGCCGCTTACGGCCAAAGCTGCTGGAATGGGGGCTTTGGCCGCGATAATTATTGGAATTGCTGTCTATGCCATTCTGGCTATTCTTGGCATATCTCTGGTCAGCGTAGGCAGTATTTAATGCAAATTATCTGCAAAGGAATCAACTGGCTGTATAAATGGCTACCCATACTTTTGGGCTGCCATTGCCGACCCAATCGTTCCTTTTTTATCAAAGGCATCCAAATGCCCGTATGTGTACGCTGCGAAGGGCAGATTGCAGGCTTTGCAGCAGCAATTATTTCTATTTATTTTGGAACACTTCCTGTAATTTTCTTAATCTTGCTGCTGCTGCCCCTGATTTGTGATGGCCTGATTCAAGCCAGAACCTCCTATGAAAGCAATAACTGGACAAGACTAATTACTGGAATTTTATTCGGCTATGCCCTGACAAGCTTGATCCTGCTTTCCATGATTGCGACTTTCCAATGGGGATATAATTTAGGTTTATCCTGGCATTTGAACCAGCCTCAATTCAAATTGATTTATTGTCTAAACGAACACGGGGAGAAATAATATGAAAAACTATCCAATTTCCATGGAAATAGCTGGGGAGACAGCTCTATGGACACGACCGGACTGCGGGGATTCTCCAACCAGCTATATTGCACCAACTTATTCGGCAGTAAAGGCCATTTTTGAATCCATCCTTTGGGGGCCTGCCGTTGAAATTATTCCAACCAGAGTTGAAATTTGTGCCCCAATTCAATGGCACAGCTATGTTACCAACTACGGTGGACCCTTGAGAAAAAAAGATACCATAAAAAAGGACGCCAACTACCAGCTCTATGCAACAGTTTTAATCGATGTATGTTATCGCTTCTATGCTCTGGTAACAAAAAGTAATGCCCAACTCGAAGGCAAGTCAGCTGCATGGGATCAACGCACTACTTCTCCCGGACATGCTTATGCAGAAATTTTCAACCGCCGTTTAAAACAAGGTCAGTCTTACGGAAGCTTATACCTGGGGTGGAAAGAATTTGTTCCCTCCTATTTTGGCCCGTTCAGAGAGGAAACCCAAATTTGTACCAATATTTCTGAAGTTATTCCATCCATGCTGCGATTATCTTTTCCTCATGGCTATAAATCCGAATTTCAGGCAGTTTATGACATTGATGTACAAATTAAGGAAGGTGTTCTTGATTTCCAGAAAGGAGGGGATAACCTTTGATCAATGAACTAAGCCGGCTTTGGGAAGCAATTCAGAAGGCAAAAATTGAAACTGAATTCTGGCACCAGGATTATAAGCTCATTCCCAAAGATCCCTGCGTCAAAATCCTGCTGTCAAACGGGAAAGTTGTAGAACTGGATAGCATTGACGAAGAGACAAGAAAACATATACGAAAATTTGGCAATAACCAGGGTACATTTCCGGCCATGAATCTTGTCCCACTCTATCAAATCGGAGATGCTTCAATACGAAAAGAAATTGACAATTTAATTGATAACGAAGGCAAAGGCAGCAAAATAGAGGAAATAAAGACCTGGTGCAAGCAAAGCAATCAGAAATTTAAAACTGGCTATAAGACCAAGATGTGCGAGAAACCATCTGACATTATGAAAAAAACCGGCGGAAATTTTGAACCTCTGAATATTCTGATCAACAGTACAAAAATTTTTTCAGAAAACCCGGAGAAGCTGCACCGTCAACTAAGGGAAATCGCCTTTTCCATGATTGATGAGGGGGAAAATGTAAAACTGGCTCTGCAAGTTTTATTCGATACAAGTACTAAAAATAATGGAAATTTATCGGTCATCTTCGACTGTAAAGAATTGGAAAGCATTAAATTTTCCTCCACAAGTCCCAAATTTACCAGAGGAGTAAATCAAGCCTTGCTTGCCATTGCCAAACAAGAAATTGCCGCCCAAAGCAAAAAAGATGATATTCCCAGGGACGCATTTGGGCTTCCTTATACCGGGATAAACAAAAAAATAAAAATGCCTGAAATCAAGCTCGGGGCAGGATTTGATATAAAGCTGCGAACCATGTTCGAAGAACAACCCAGTCAATACCGTTACGGGTTGATTGAAGCCGATAGTTATCATTTGTCAGAAACAAAACGCATGGATTGCAAAACTGCTCTGGAATGGCTCTCTCAAAAATCCAATGAAAACAAAACTTGGGTCACAGTTGGAGACAAAGACGAAGTTCTTTTTGCCTATCCTGTCCAAATTCCGCAGGCGGACAGCGATTTTGACTTCCAACAATCTGATCCGGAGGAAGCAAAGGAGGAAAACAAGGAAGCCGAGTTTATCGCAAGTGCAGAAAACTTAATCGACTTCATCACAAAAACTAAAAAGCCTGATCCTGATAATTATCCGGATTATATTCAGTTATTTGCTTTACACAAATACGATAAGGCCAGGACAAGAGTCGTCTATTCTCGCTGTACAACACCTGCTACCTTGATTGCACAATCGGAGCAATGGCGGCTTGCCGCAGAAAATCTGCCGCCCCTGTCTTCCCGCATGAAACAACCAGTCATTTTGCCTCCAATCAAAATAGCCGAGGTAATGAATAGGGTTTGGAACAGATCGGGTAATCAGACAGGTGAAGTCCAGCGTACGGGGAAATATCACGGCATTGATTTGCTCTTTGGCGTGTCTCCGGCCATTCTACGCAGTGATCTTTGTAAACTGATCAAAAATGCGGAAAATATGGCTGCATATGCCTCAACAGCATTGCGTTCTAATGAAAAAAATAAATTATCTGCTAATGATATAAAGCAAATGCGTTCTTTACTTGGAATGTTTCTTTACTGGTTAGGAATCAGAAAGGATGATTACATGAATAACTACCCATACCTTCTGGGACAACTTTTGAAAATATCCGATGCAATACATGAGCTATACTGCAATAAGGTACGTAATGAACAAATACCGAGACAGCTTGCAGGCAGTTCCCTGTATTGTTCCGCTTCAGAGCGGCCTCTTCAAACCCTTGCTCAACTGGCTACAAGAATGCACCCCTATATTTCCTGGTGCAAGGCCAATAAAAAAGAAGCTTATCAAGGACCACCAGCATATTATTACTTGAATCTTTATGAAAAAACAGCAGACAAATTGAAGCTTGCTTTTTCCGAGCAAACTAATTTTACTGATGCAGAAAAAGCACAGTTATTTATCGGCTATCTGGCAGCGTTTGAAAAAACAAAAACTACTAATACAAATATGGAACAAGTGAAAGGAGAATAATTAAGATGAATAATGATATAAAAAGAGCTACCGGTCTTCTGATTCTGGAAGCAGTTAATTCCAACATCAATGGAAATCCCGATTGCGAAGCAGATCCCCGACAGAGAGCCAACGGCAAAGGAGAAGTTTCTCCGGTTTCGTTTAAAAGAAAGCTGCGGGACATTGTAGAGGATCATGCTTCTCCATTTTTCCAGCAGCTGCCTGAAAAATATCAAAACAATCCTGATCATTACTGCATACTGGAGCTCAGAGGCAGAGATCGCAATCAGATCAAACAGGAGATGCCGGAAAAAGGCAGTGATTCAGAAACCTTTTTGAAAAGCGAATTTGTTCAAAAATACTGGGATGCCCGTTTGTTCGGCAACACCTTCCTTGAAGAAAAAATGGATAAAGGTTTTATTAAAACCGGCGTTGTGCAGTTTGGCATGGGGCTGTCTATATCTCCAATCAATATTATCCGTCAGACCCACACCAGCAAAGCCGGTGTGGAGAAGGGAAAAAACTCCGGTATGGCTCCTCTTGCTTACAGAGTGGTAGAACATGCGGTTTATGTAATGCCCTTTTTTGTCAATCCCAACTTTGCCCACAAAAGCGGATGCGAAGCCGATGATATTGAACTGATGAAGATACTGATCCCTCACGCATACGACCTGAACCGTTCGGCCATTCGTCCCGATATTCGTATTCGTCATGCCTGGTATATCGAACACAAAAATATTCTGGGCAGTTGTCCGGAATATCTGCTGATTGAGGCTTTAACCCCGGAAAGAATCGGCGATCCCAATCTGCCCTCCACAAGCTGGAACGATTATATTGACAAAACTCAACTGCCCGAGGAGCTTCTTTCTCGTGTAGAAAGCTGTGTTGACCTTATTGCCCTATGATGAAATATCTTGCTCATAGTGCACACAAAAGCTGTCCGGAACAGAGCTATTCCGAACATATCAATAATGTCGTTCACAACACCTTGTGCCATGCCAAAGCTGCGGCCAAATATTCTAAATCAGATGGAGAACTGCTGATTCAGTCGGCCTATCATGCCGCCCTGTATCATGATATGGGGAAACTGCATCCGGATAATCAGCAGGTTCTTCACAAACCTGAAAGCAAAGATCCTTTACCGATTCCTCACCAGGATGCGGGTGTTGCCTGTTTGAAAAAGTTACAAAATTCGAATCTGGCTCAAATAGCTGTTTATTCCCATCATAAAGGTCTGCCGAATATGAACAACGAAAAGCTTCGACAAAACAACACAAACTTTCGATATGAGGATAAAGAACTCCGAGATCAGGTAAATGAAGAACTGCCGGAGCTGATTGAATGGCACAACAGCTTGACTTCTTATCGTCCAGATGCTCTACCAAAGCGAAAGCTAAATTCGGATTTTTCCGTATTTGCCCGTATCATGCTGTCCTGCCTTGTAGATGCAGATCACACAGATACAGCCCAGCATTACCAGAATTATCCTTCAAATGATCATATGCCGCAATTACGAGCCAGGGAAAGGCTGGATAGACTCAATGCCTATGTAGACAAGCTGAAATCAGAAAGTGAAAGAGATCGCCTGCGTTCTGAAATGTTTATTGCTTGCCGAGATTCAACCGTTAATGAAAGTATCGTTTTCTGCGACAGTCCTGTGGGATCAGGAAAAACCACTGCGATCATGGCAAATCTGCTGCAACATGCCATCAAAACCAATGCACGCAGAGTATTTGTTGTCCTCCCTTTCACCAATATTATCAAGCAGTCTGTGGACACATACCGAAAAGCATTGGTACTTCCGAAAGAAGATCCCCAAAGTGTTGTTGCCGAACTGCACCATCGTGCGGATTTTGAAGATGAGAATATGCGGGCTTTGTCCGCAAATTGGAAAGCTCCCATTATCGTAACTACCGCCGTTGCTTTTTTTGAAACTCTGGCAGCCAGTCGAACCGCTTCGCTTCGAAAACTGCACGAGCTTCCGGGAAGCGTTATTTTTGTGGACGAAGCCCATGCTTCTGTTCCGATCAAACTGCTACCTGTTACATTGCGATGGATAACAAAACTTGCAGACGAATGGAACTGCTATTGGGTTTTGGCCTCCGGTTCTTTGGTGAAATTTTGGAATATTGAAGAATTGGGGATCAGTAAACGAAATGTACCGCAAATCGTACCAGAAACCCTCAGAAATAAGCTCAATTCCTTTGAAAATCACCGAATCGAGTACGAATTCCATTCTAAGCGTCTGAGTATAGATGACTTAATCAATCTGGTTATTGCCAAGCCGGGTCCACGCCTGGTCATTATGAACACCGTCAAAAGTGCGGCTGTTATAGCAAAAGCTTTGTCAGAAAAATGCGGCAAAGATCAAGTTCAGCATATTTCAACTGCTTTAAAACCAGAAGACAGAGAAAAGACTATTGCTGCCGTTAAAGACCTGCTTGATAACAAATCTCAAACAGATTGGACCCTGGTAGCCACCTCCTGTGTGGAAGCAGGCATGGATTTTTCCTTTAAAACAGGCTTTCGTGAAATCAGCTCCCTTTTATCATTACTGCAGGCAGCCGGGAGAATCAATCGCAATGGGAAAGATAATGATGCTGTTATCTGGAGTTTTCAAATGCGTACTGATGAACCGTTAATCGAAGCTAATATACCATTCATCAAAGATTCTGCCAAGATACTTACCAGTTTTTTTGAATCTGGGAAAGTTATCTCTCCGGAATTAAGCACGGAAGCCGTTAGGTGTGAAATGGAACAAGGGTCAGAAACTCATAAAAAGCTTATAGAAGATGAAAAAGAACAACTTTTCCAAGAGGTGAGTAACAATTACCATATTATCGAAGATGAAAATATACTTGTAATTGTTGATCCTGAATTGAAGCAATCAATTTTGAATGGCAACTGTACATGGAAAGAGATCCAAAGAAAAGCCGTTCCCCTAAGCTGTAATAAAATCAAAGAATATGGAGTACAGCAACTTGCAGAAGGAATTTATGATTGGAATTTGGGTTATGATTCTTTTCTTGGAATTATGCACGGAGCCTTAAAAGACTTCCACCATGAATAAGGATATTTCTTAATAGGTACAGGCTCTACACTGGCAGAATCAGGGGTTAATCCACATGGCTGATCGATCTTAATTGTCAAACACCGTCTGAAAAACCGCATCCCGGCCGCAGAAGATATAATCGTTGATCTCATTGGTATCACCTATACTAAGCTTTGCTGCATCCTCTTCACTTATTGGTGTAGTGATATAAATAGCTTGAAATTTCAAAAACAGGTGATATGATATAATTGAAGTGATAAAAATGAGACCCGTAAAATATCATGTAACTTTAAGGGAAAAAGAACACAATTACTTAGTGGAATTAACCAGGAAAGGAAAGGCATCTGCACAAAAAATCAAGCGAGCAAATATTCTTCTTGCCTTAGATGAAACCTGTAATAGTAAACTTATGTCTTACAATGACATCAAAACTGCTTATCATACAAACGAACACACTGTCTGTGATATTTCAAAAAAGTTTGTGGAAGGTGGTCTTGAAGCAGCATTAGAGCGAAAACAGCAACAAAATCGTCATCATAAAATTACAGGTAATGTCGAAGCAAATATCACGATGATTGCGTGTTCTAATCCGCCTGAAGGATGTGAGCGATAGACGCTTCAAATGATTGCAGACCGTTTGGTTGAACTGAAGGTGATCGACTCCATTTCTCCATCGGCAGTCGGTACAACTTTAAAAGAACGAAATTAAGCCGTGGCTGATTGACGAATGGTGTATTCCGACTCCCAGTGCAGAGTCTGCAGCCGCAATGGAAGAAGATGTTCTCGAAGTCTGCCAGTGTCCCTGCAATCCTGAATATCCAGTCATTTATCTGGATGAAGCAAATCGTCAGCTCATTGAAGAAGTCACTTCCTCTCCGCCTGTTACATCTGGTCATGCAAAAAAGGTGGATTATGAGTATAGACGCAAGGGTATTGTTGATATTTTTATGATGTTTGAGCCTTGCTTGAAGGTATACTTGCCTGACATTGATTTTATGAAACATCAGGTTAAATGTTGGTGTGGTAAACGCAACAGTCGGAAAGTTTCCGTAAATTGGGGCAGTTTACCACCACTGATGCCAGAATCAAACTCAAGTCCCTTTATCCTGATTATTGAAGAAACAAACTTTTTGTACCACTAGTCAGCGGCGAAGCAAAAAGCTCTAAGAGCACAATCGCTTCTAAGAGCACAATCGCTGCGGCACTGACAATCAAACCCCAGATTCTCGCCGTTTTAATTGTTGCTTCCATTCGGTCACGGTTCCCACTTGAATAATTGTAAGCTATGATCGGCATTGCCCCGTGACAAATCTTTCCCGCAGCTTTTGCGTCCGACACTTTCATAAAATATTTCGGCGGCGGAAACCCACTTACTTTAGTAGGTGGGAGGAGCCGCTTTTTTCCTTTCTTAGCCTTGTTCGGATATATACTTTTCGATAGTCACTGACGGTACTTCGCCAATGCTGCAAGCAAAGTATCCGTCAGATCAAAATGTGTGTTTCTTCCAAATAATGTTTGGATAAGAATGCCTTATACCGCATCCAAAGCCAATGTGTTGTGCGTTAGCAATAATGTTCCATTGATTTTGCTCTGCAGGATAATTGATAAATTTCCCGACGAACTCGTCCATGCCGTTTTGCAGCAATGTCTTGCGGTACTTGGTTACGAGTACGATATGGGCTTTCAGGTTGTACTTGCGACGGTTTGTATGGTAATAGCGGTTTTGCATAGAATTAGCTCCTTTCACTTGATTATTCACTAAATCTATGCTATAATAAACATAAATGAAGTACAACGAAAGGAGGTATCAATATGCAGTTCACTGTTACAGCAAAAATTCAGGTTGTAGTTTCACCCAATCAGAGTCATCTGTTAGATGAAAC
>JAZRXK010000109.1:0-18998 GCA_045600185.1 Desulfocucumaceae bacterium | reverse complement strand
GCCTGAGACATTGTGATTGAGTGGAGATCAGTTATGCTCTGCTTAATTGCCGGCATTAAAACTTATGTACCCGCAGCGGGAGGCATGGCCTCCCGTTGTCGGGAATATCAGATCAGGGGCAAGGCTCACGAAGCAGAGCTTGTTATTACAATGGAATCCGATCCCAATCATATTTTTCTGCTGTTGCCCTGAAAACAATTTTTCTACCCCTTGACGACAGCAGGCTTTTTGTGCTAAATTGTTAACAAAGTAAAAATTCTCAATCCGTTTCAGGCGGCGATGAAGAAAAAAGTAGACCAAAGGAAGTTTGCAGAGAGTCGGGAACCGGTGCAAGCCTGACAACTGATTTGGTGCGAAGGGAATTTTGGAGCCAAAAACCTGAAAATTTTCAGTCGGATTGAAAAAAGTGTCAAAGCCTTGAAAAGCTTTGGAAACGGGGTGGAACCGCGGGAACTTAACGCTTCTCGTCCCCGGCCTTGCATAAAGCCGGAGACAGAAGGGTTTTTTTGTCTTTCAGAGTGAACTACTCCGACTTATAGAAGTCGGAGCTTCCTGCTTCAACCACTACTGCCTGGCTAACATAATCGTTAGCTCAAGTCTTACACAATGTCCACAAGCGTTAGGTTCGGCTGATCCCCAGCCTACCATTTATATCATGACTATAACACTATAAATAACAAAAGTCAAGAAAACGCCGTGTTTATCGCAATTCATCCCGCCACCTACAGAGGTGGGGAATTTCTTGCTCACGGCGTGTTAAAAGCAGCCAAAATGCCAAAAAATTTTTCTGTACAGGAGGATGAGCACTTTGTATTTTCAGGAGATTATTATGACCCTGGACAATTTCTGGAGCAGGCAGAATTGTATTTTGCAGCAGCCCTATGACATTGAAAAGGGTGCCGGAACCATGAACCCGGCTACTTTTTTACGGGCTATTGGCCCGGAACCCTGGCGGGTAGCTTATGTTGAACCTTCCAGACGACCCACTGACGGCCGCTATGGGGAAAACCCCAACCGTCTGCAGCACTATTATCAATATCAGGTAATCCTAAAGCCTTCCCCTGATGATGTTCTGGAAGTTTACCTGCAAAGCCTGAAAGCCATTGGAATTGATCCGGATCTGCACGACATTCGTTTTGTTGAAGATAACTGGGAATCCCCCACTTTGGGAGCCTGGGGACTGGGCTGGGAAGTCTGGCTGGACGGCATGGAAGTCACTCAGTTTACTTATTTCCAGCAATGCGGCGGCATTGACTGCAAACCGGTCTGTGCTGAAATTACCTATGGAATTGAGCGTTTGGCTATGTTTATTCAGGAAGTGGACAGTGTTTTTGATATTGAATGGGTGCAGGGCATTACTTATGGTGATGTTCACCATCTGGGAGAAGTCGAACATTCCACCTATAATTTTGAAGTATCCGATTCGGATATGCTGTTCAAAATGTTTGATATGTTTGAAGCCGAATCCCTGCGGATTGCCGAAAAGGGTCTGGTACTTCCGGCCTATGACTATGTTTTAAAATGCTCCCACACCTTTAATCTGCTGGATGCCAGAGGAGCCATCAGCGTCACTGAAAGAACCGGTTATATTCACCGGGTCAGAAATCTGGCTCGTACCTGTGCTCTTGCTTATGCCGAACAAAGAGAAAAAATGGGTTATCCCTTAATTAAGGAGGAGCAAAAATAATGAGCAGCTTTTTACTGGAAATTGGGGTGGAAGAGTTACCGGCTCGCTTTATTGATCCGGCTCTGCAGCAGCTGGAAGATATGAGCCGGAATATGCTTACCGAACTCAGGATAGCCTTTGGCCAGATTAAAGCCTATGGAACCCCCCGGCGTTTGGCCTTATTGATTGAAGGTCTGGGTGACGAACAGCAGTCCCTGACCAAAGAAGTCAAAGGCCCGGCGGTTAAAGTGGCTTATGATGCTGACGGAAATTTAACCAAAGCCGCTTTGGGTTTTGCCAGAGGTCAGAAAATAGACCCCCAGGAGTTAATCCGCAAAGATGTCAACGGCGTGGATTATGTTTTTGCAGTCATTAAACAGGAAGGAAGACCGGTGCGGGAAGTTCTGCCGCAATTTTGTCTGGATTTAATTACCGGCCTGCACTTCCCCAAACCCATGCGGTGGGGAGATCTGACAGTTCGCTTTGCCCGCCCGATTCGCTGGCTGGTCGGTCTGTATAATCAGGAAGTTATTCCTTTTACCTTTGCCAACCTGCAAGCTGATCGGATTACCTTTGGCCATCGCTTCCTGTCCAAAACTCCTCTTAGTCTGAATAAACCGGAAGATTATCTGGAAACCCTGCATAAGGCTTATGTTATAGCCGACAGTGCCAAACGCAAAGAGCTGATCTGGCAGCAGATTTGTCAGGCAGCTCAGGAAGCCGGTGGTCAGGCGGAAGAAAATGCCGACTTATTGGATGAAGTTAATAATCTGCTGGAATGGCCCACCGCTTTTGTGGGCAGCTTTGATGCCGAATTTTTACGGCTGCCCAAAGAAGCTCTGGTTACTCCCATGCGGGAACATCAGCGTTATTTTCCCGTCATTGGAGCCGATGGACAGCTTTTGAATAAATTCGTCGGAGTGAAAAACGGTACTCCGGATCATCTGGATATTGTTCGAGCCGGTAATGAAAAGGTTTTGCGAGCCAGATTATATGATGCAGCTTTCTTCTGGGATGAAGACCTGAAAACCCCGTTGACTGACCGGGTTGATGAATTGAAAAAAATCGTCTGGCAGGAAAGCCTGGGTTCTATTTATGGCAAGGTAGAAAGAATTGCCGCTTTAACTCAATACCTGGGCAAAAAGCTGGCAGCTTCCGCTGAAGAACAAAAGATCGCCGACCGCTCCGCCTGGATCTGCAAGGCTGATCTGGTAACTTCCATGGTTTATGAATTCACTGAATTACAGGGAGTCATGGGTCGGGAATATGCCCTGCAAAACGGTGAAGGCCAAGGCGTAGCTCAGGCCATTTTTGAACATTATCTGCCCCGTTTCGCCGGGGATGAGCTGCCGGCCAGCCTGCCCGGTCAGATTTTGGCTTTGGCAGACAAAATGGATAGTCTGGTAGGCTGCTTTGGCATTGGCATTTTACCCACCGGCTCTCAGGATCCCTATGCTTTACGGCGGCAGGCTTTGGGAATTGCCAATATTATCTTGAACGGAAAATTGATTTTATCCCTGAAAGAATTGATTTCCGTTGCTTATGATGCTTACAATAACCCTCAATATCCCTTAACCAAGTCCAAAGAAGAAGTTACTTCCTTATTGCTGGATTTCTTCGGGCAACGCTTAAAAGGCCTTCTGGAATTTGCTTATGATACTCTGGAAGCTGTTTTGGCCACTGGCAATGATGACTTGCTGGCCGTCCGCCAGAAAGCCGAGGCCCTGACCACCTTCCGGGCGGAAACCGGTTTTGAAGCCCTGCTGACTGCTTTTAACCGAGCCAATAATTTAAGCAAAAACTATACGGGTACTTTGAGCCTGGATCCGGCTCTGTTCGATTCGCAGGCCGAAAAAGATCTGTTTGAAGCTTTGGAAAAAGCTGAAGCTCAGGTTCAAATGAATCTGGCCGCCCGCAGTTATATTGATGTGCTGGAAGCTCTCGGTTCCCTGCGGACTCCCATTGATGCTTTCTTTGAAGCGGTTATGGTTATGGTTGAAGATGAAAAAATTAAAAATAATCGCCTGAGCCTGTTAAAGAGAATTGCTTCTCTGGCTGGTCAGGTTGCTGATCTGCAAAAGGTTCTGGCCGACTAAATCAAAGGAAAAATTATGTCTGAAAAAAATAAAATCATGCTCCTTTATCCTCCGGGAAAACCATATCAAAGAGGAGAAGATCGTTGTCAGGGCAATATCCAGGATTCCACCGCTACCAGTATGCGAGCCTGCAATGATTTGGGCTATAGTGCAGCCGTTCTGCTGCAACGGAATTACGAGATTCTTTTAAGAGATTATCAGACCGAAGGCAAATTAAGGCAGGATGTTTTGGAAGACCTGCACAATTTTCAGCCGGATCTGATCATGTTAAGCACCACCAACGCTACAATTTTTTCAGATATTGAACTTATCGCCCAATGTAAAAGCCTGAGCAAAGCCGTGGTGGTTTTCAAAGGAGCCATTTTTTATGATGCCTCCTTTGAAATGCTGAAGCTGCTGAATCTGAATTGGATTGATTATTTAATCGGAGGCGAAGCTGAAACCTGCATTGGTGGAATTGCTGACTATGCTTTGCGACATCAGGGAAATATTGCCGAAGTCAATAATATTTTTTATAAAGATGAGCAGGAAGAATGGCACAAAACCAGCTTTCACTGTTGGGAAGAAGATCTGGATTCCCTGCCCTTCCCGGCTCGGCAATATATGAACAACGAATTATATCAGCGGCCTGATACCAAAGCAGCCATGGCCACCATTCAAACCTCCAGAGGCTGCTCGGCTTCCTGTATTTACTGTCTTTCACCTCAGATTTCCGGCAAAAAAATCCGGCTGCGTTCACCGGCCAATATTTTTGCGGAAATTGAGGAATGTTATCAAAAGTACCAGATTCGGAATTTCTTTTTTAAAGCCGATACTTTTACCATGAATGCTCAATGGACCCAGGAGTTATGCCAGCTTATCATTGATTCTCCCCTGCACGGAAAAATCAATTTTACGGCTAATTCCCGAACCAATCCCTTGCAGAAAGAAACCCTGCAAATTATGAAGGAGGCCGGCTGTTTTGCGGTAGCTTTTGGTTTTGAATCCGGAAGCGACGCAACCTTAAAACTGATTCACAAAGGCAGTACCGTTGCTTTGAATTTGCAGGCCGCCCAATGGGCTCATGAAGTGGGTTTGCCAATTTACGGCTTTTTTATGGTCGGCTTTCCCTGGGAAACCGAAGAAGATCTGGAGCTTCTGCGGCAGCATATTTTTACCATTAACGCTGATTTTATTGAAATTCATCTGGCCTTGCCCTATTACGGCACTCAGCTTTATAAATTATGCGAAGAAGCCGGTACTTTGCAGGATAATATTCTGGGCATGGACTATTTTCACACCAGCACCAGAGGCACCCAGTTTTTAACCCAGCAGCAGCTGAGTGAATTTCGCCAGAAAACCCTTACAAGCTATTATTGGCGGCCAACCTATATTGGTAAAAGATTCAAAGAATGTTTGACAAGTCCCAAAAAGTTTTTAAATTATGCTAAATACGGTTTAAAACTACTCTCAAAATAAGATTTTGATCCGCATTAGCCTGAAAATAAAAAATTAGCTGGTCTTAATTGAAAATTTTGCTGGACTATTCAGCTAAAAAATGTTATAATTAAGTTATTAGTGTGGCATATTTATTTATCGGCGAGGCGATTCGGTTGGATTTGACGGACAGACAGGAAAAAATTCTGGAAATGGTTAAACTGGAAGGACCGCTGACCGGAGAAGCAATAGCTCAAAGGCTATCTGTGGCCAGAACAACCCTGCGTCTGGATCTGGCTTTCCTGACCAAATTCGGTCTTTTGAATTCCAAAACCAGGGTAGGTTATACTTATACCGGAAGAAAACAGCCGCATATTCTGTTGGATTGGCTCAACTCCGTTCAGGTGGACAGCATTAAATCCGAAGTCCATACCATCAAAGAGGACTGCCCGGTTAAAGAAGCCATTGTTCGTATGGTCATGGATGATGCTGGAACTCTTTTCATTGTAAACAAGGAAGGCTTTCTGGAAGGAGTGGTTTCCCGTAAAGATCTGCTCCGGGCGGCTATTTCCAATTCTCTGGAACTGCCCATTGCTTTATATATGACCAGAATGCCCAATATTATCGTCGTCAACACCAAAGAAAGCGTTTTATCAGCGGCTCAAAAAATTATTAACCATCAGGTAGACGCTTTGCCGGTTATCCGGGAAATCGGAGAAAAAAAATATGAGGTAATCGGACGCTTGAGCAAAACCAGTATTGTTAAATTGTTTATTGACTCAAAACCGGAAGCCTGAGCCGCCTGAATTACCCCAGGCGAAAGCCTGATCTTCAGTGTGTATGTTGTTTCCAAGTTTTAATATGGGACAAAATTTTTTAGGAGGTAACACCAAAAATGACTAAATATGTCTATCTTTTCAAAGAAGGCAACGCAGATATGAGAGATCTGCTGGGAGGCAAAGGAGCTAACCTGGCAGAAATGACCAATATTGGACTGCCGGTTCCGCAGGGATTTACCATTACCACCGAAGCCTGCAAGGACTTTTATGTAGCCGGACGCAAATTCCCGGAAGGCATGAAGGAACAGGTTACGGAAAAAGTTGCTGTTATTGAAGAACTTTCCGGTAAAAAATTCGGCGATAAAGTTAACCCCATGCTGGTCAGCGTTCGTTCCGGAGCCCCCATTTCCATGCCTGGAATGATGGACACCGTTTTAAACCTGGGCTTAAATGATGATACCGTTGAAGCCCTGTCCAAAGCTACCAATAACCCCCGTTTTGCTTATGACTGCTATCGTCGTTTTCTGAATATGTTCGGGGATGTTGTTCTGGATATTGAACACGCCAAGTTCGAAGCCATTCTGGAAGCTCAGAAAAATCAGGTCGGCGTTGAATATGATAAGGATCTAAGTGCTGATGACTGGAAAATCGTTATTCAGGGTTACAAAGCTTTGATTGAAAAAGAAACCGGTTCTCCTTTCCCGCAGGATCCCATCGAACAAATGTACAAAGCCATTTATGCCGTTTTCAATTCCTGGAATAACGACCGGGCTATTGTTTATCGGAAAATCAACAAAATTTCCGACGATCTCGGCACCGCTGTTAATGTTCAGTTAATGGTTTACGGCAATATGGGTGATGACTGCGGCACTGGTGTTGCTTTCACCCGTAACCCTTCCACCGGAGAAAACACTCTGTATGGCGAATATCTGATCAATGCTCAGGGCGAAGATGTTGTAGCCGGTATCCGGACTCCACAGCAGATCGCCACTTTGCAAAGCGAAATGCCCGATGTTTACCGCCAGTTCAAAGAAACCTGTGAACGGCTGGAAAAACACTATCGCAATATGCAGGATATTGAATTTACCGTAGAACGGGGCAAACTCTATATGCTGCAAACCCGGAACGGCAAACGCACCACTCAGGCTGCCGTCCGGATCGCCGTGGAAATGGTGCGTGAAGGCTTAATCTCCAAGGAAGAAGCCATTGTAAGAATTGAACCCGCTCAATTAGACCAGCTTCTGCACCGCCAGATTGATCCCAGCGTCAAACTGGATATTCTGGCCAAAGGTCTGTCCGCTTCTCCGGGTGCTGCCAGCGGTAAAGTAACCTTCAGTGCTGACGAAGCCGAAGCCATGAAAAAAGCCGGGGAAAAAGTTATTCTGGTTCGTACCGAAACCACTCCGGACGATATTCATGGTATTGTAGCCTCTCAGGGTATTCTGACCTCCAGAGGCGGTATGACCAGTCACGCTGCCGTTGTAGCTCGTGGCATGGGCAAACCCTGCGTTTGCGGCTGTGAAGTTTTGAAAATCAACTATGATGCCCAGCAATTCTCAGTTGGCGACATCACAGTTAAAAAAGGTGATATTGTTTCCATCGACGGTTCCACCGGTAATGTAGTGATCGGCAGTGTTCCGATGATCGACCCTGAACTGTCCAATGAATTCAAGGAATTGCTGGAATGGGCTGACAGCATTCGCACCATGAGCGTTAAAGCCAATGCCGACAACCCGGTAGACGCTGCCAAAGCTCGTGATTTCGGAGCCGAAGGTATTGGTCTGACCAGAACCGAACATATGTTCATGGCTCAGGATCGTCTGCCTTTCGTGCAGCAGATGATTCTGGCTGAAACCCTGGAAGATCGGGAAAAAGCTCTGGACAAATTATTACCCATGCAGCAAGGCGATTTCTACGGCATTTTGAAGGCCATGGAAGGTCTGCCGGTTTGCATTCGTCTGCTGGATCCTCCGCTGCATGAATTCCTGCCCAACGCTGAAGAACTGGTAGTAGATATTACTACTTTAAAACTGACCAATGGCGATGCAGCTGAAATTGCAGCCAAGGAAGCCATGCTGGCCAAAGTTCGCTCTCTGTCTGAATTCAACCCCATGCTGGGTCATCGGGGCTGCCGTCTGGGTATCAGCTATCCGGAAGTTTATGCCATGCAGGCCAGAGCCATTTTCCAGGCTGCCGCTCAATTAACCAAAGAAGGCGTGAATGTTATTCCGGAAGTAGAAATTCCGCTGGTTATCGAACCCAAAGAATTAAAATTCCTGCGGGAAGTTGTAGACAAAGTTGGGGCTGAAGTTAAAGCCGAAACCGGCGTTGACTTCAACTATACTGTGGGAACCATGATTGAAATTCCCAGAGCTTCCCTGCTGGCTGACGAAGTTGCCGAATATGCCGATTTCTTCACCTTTGGCACCAACGACCTGACCCAAACCACCCTGGGCTTCAGCCGTGATGATGCAGAAGGCAAATTTATGAACGATTATCTGGACAAAAAAGTTCTGAAAGATAACCCGTTTGTAGTTCTGGATCGCAAAGGCGTTGGCAAACTCATGAAAATCACCGTTGAACTGGGTCGTCAGGCCAAACCCGATCTGGAAATCGGAATTTGCGGCGAGCATGGCGGCGAACCCAATTCCATTGAATTCTGTCATATGATCAATCTGGACTTTGTAAGCTGTTCCCCGTTCCGGATTCCGATTGCCCGTTTGGCCGCAGCTCAAGCCAAAGTTATCAACGGTTAAGCTTTTTCGCTTAATAAAAAGAACCGGGAGCTTCCACAAGAGGCTCCCGGTTTTCTATATAAGTAAAAAATTTTTCCTTTTTGGAAGCTTAAACAGAGATATGCAAGAATACAGTATTATTAATAAAATAATCTTGCCAAAACCCCGAATTTTAAGTTATACTAAAAAAAGCATACAATTTATGGAGGTTTGATTTAAATGGCTTTGACTCAGAACAAAGCGGTATTAAGTTGGATTGAACAAATGGTTGAACTGACCGCCCCGGATCAGGTACTCTGGATTGACGGTTCAAAGGAACAACTGGATGAACTGAAACAGGAAGCTTTCCGCACCGGCGAAATGATCGAATTGGATCAGGAAAAATTGCCCGGCTGCATGTATCATAGAACAGCAGTGAACGATGTAGCCCGTGTAGAAGGTCGTACCTTCATCTGCACCAGCAACAGTGCAGAAGAAGTTGGCCCCACCAACAACTGGATGCAGTCGGACGAAGCCTATAAAATGGTTGAAGATATTGCAAGAGGCAGCATGAAAGGGCGTACCATGTATGTAATTCCTTACTGCATGGGTCCGGTAGGCTCTCCTTTTGCCAAAGTCGGTCTGGAATTAACTGACTCCATTTATGTAGTTTTAAACATGAATATTATGACCAGAATCGGCAAAAATGTTATGGATATGCTGGGCGATTCTACTGATTTTGTTAAAGGCACCCACTGCAAATGCAATGTGGATCCGGAACAAAGATATATTCTGCATTTCCCGGAAGACAATGCCATCTGGTCAGTCAACTCTGCTTATGGCGGCAATGTTCTGCTGGGCAAAAAATGCTTTGCTCTGCGGATTGCCTCCAACCAGGGACACCGGGAAGGCTGGCTGGCTGAACATATGTTAATTGTGGGTATTGAAAATCCCCAGGGCGAAGTTAAATATGTGGCAGGAGCTTTCCCCTCGGCCTGCGGCAAAACCAACTTGTCCATGCTGATTCCGCCGGAATCTTATTTGAAAAAAGGCTATAAGGTTTGGACAGTTGGGGACGATATTGCCTGGATTCGCATTGGAGACGACGGCCGCCTGTGGGCTATTAACCCGGAAAACGGCTTCTTTGGCGTTGCCCCCGGCACCAACGAAAAAACCAATTACAATGCTTTAATGTGCACCAAAAAAGATACCATTTTCACCAATGTGGCTTTAAAAGCAGACAAAACCGTTTGGTGGGAAAAATTAGATAAGAATCTGCCGATTGGCGGCGAAGACTGGAAAGGCAATCCCTGGGATCCGGAATCCGGCGAAAAAGCCGCTCATCCCAATTCCCGTTTCACCGCTCCGGCTCGCAACTGTCCCTGCATTTCCCCGGAATGGGAAGCACCCCAGGGCGTTCCGCTTTCGGCCATTATCTTTGGCGGCCGGAGAGCCAAAACCGCTCCGCTGGTGTATCAGGCCAGAGACTGGCAGCACGGAACCTTTGTAGGAGCTATTATGGCTTCTGAAACCACCGCTGCCGCCAGCGGAGCTGTAGGCGTAATTCGTCGGGATCCCATGGCCATGCTGCCCTTCTGCGGTTATAACATGGGCGACTATTGGCAGCACTGGCTGAACATTGGGAAAAAATTGAGCAATCCGCCTGAAATTTTCAATGTTAACTGGTTCAGAACTGACGAAGACGGCAACTTCATGTGGCCGGGCTATGGTGAAAACTTCCGGGTTCTGGAATGGATTCTGAAACGCTGCGAAGGTCAGGTGGAAGCTAAAGAAAGCGAAATCGGTTATCTGCCCAAAGCTGAAGACCTCAACCTGGAAGACCTGAACTATGAAATCACTCCGGGTCGGAAATTTACTCTGGACGATTTAAAAGCCATTTTGACGGTGGAAAAAGAATACTGGCAGCAGGATGTTGAAAACATCAAAGAATTTTTTGCCCGTTTCAGTCGTTTACCCCAGGAAATGCAGGATGAATTAAATAAACTGGAAGCTAATGTGCAATAAGTCATAAATTAAACAGTCGGCTTAGTACCTTGTATCAGTTAAGTATTACCCAACTGATGCAAGGTATTTTTTTGTTAATGACCTGAGCAGAATGCACCTCTCCGATTTTTTCAGCAAACTTTTACTATTTTTACTATTAAGTTACCGCCCATTTGGGGCAAATCAGAAGGAAAGATCCACTGCTGCAAGGCAATGGATCTTTCCGGGCTGAACAAGATTTATTGGGTAATCCGGACGGTTTTAGTGTTCCCTTCCCAGGCAACCTGACAATCCAAGTTTTCGGACAGGAACCGCAAAGGAACCATAATTCTGCCGCCGGAGTTCATTGGAGCTATTTCCAAAGTCTTGGGTTTACCATTGACTGAAACCTGTTGATCGCCCACAGTCATAATAATGATTTTACTGTCCTTGAACACAATTACCGTTCTGGTCTTTTCGTCCCACAAAAGCTTGGCTCCCAAGGCTTCCGAGATTGCCCGCACCGGCACCAAAAGCCGATCATTAGAATAAACAGACGGCTGATCAAAATTAAGCTTCTTCCCATTGACATACACATTCACTTTATTTCTGGCCTGCTCCAGCTCGTTTTTGACCTGCTGGATATTGCTGCGGGTAATAGGATGCCAGACCGGGATTACTTCCCTAGCTCCGCCAATCATGCTGTTAATAGCATTCTTATATTCAGCTAAAGTCAAGCAGTTCTTTTCATAATCAAGCCCTTCGTCAGGCTTAATAAGATAATAAATAACTCCGTCACCATCATAATCTTGCTTATAAGGAAATTTAGGAAATTTGTCGTTATCAAGACTAGCATCAAAACACCTAGCGTGATAAATTTCATTTTCTTTATAAACACCTGAATTGTTATCAAATTTATAAATAAAAAATGGCCAAATTGATTCACCTCTTGACTGGTTATGTGAGTCACTACTAAATACATAACCGTTATCGAAGAATTTGGTTCCAAAGGGAGCTTCGCTAGACCAGAAATAATTATCCGTAGGATCTGGATCTTGAAAATATTGCCCACCACAATTTCCTATGAACTCACCAATTTTGTCTACGGTATTACTTGAAGCATTATATTTAAAAGCAAATAATACCTGACCGACTGTGTAAAAGTGATTTTGAAAATCTAAAAGCAATTCCGAAAGGCCATCGCCATCAAGATCAGCCAAGGCAAAATGATTATCGGCCAACATTTGTTCCACAGAGACATCACTATCAAACCCTTCCAAATAATTATGAAGACTCCCCCTAGAATGATTGACTGTATTATTATAAGGGTCATTGATCAGATTAGCTAAAAACTCAATATAAGCCGCACAGGCTTTTTCCTGCTCCTGACTTGAAGCAGCCTCGGCCAGAGGCACTACAAGCAGGATGCTCAACAAGCTGGCCATGACTAAAATCTGGAATTTTTTCAGCATTTAAGAAAACACTTCCTTTTTGTGAGATTTTTCTTATAATATAGCACTTTAACCAACCTGTCAAGCCAAAAATTGCGGCCAGACAAGCAGGAGACTGCCTCAAGAGGCAGCCTCCTATTCGCTTAAATCCTGATATAATTTTTGTTGATAAATATAATTTTCCACCGCTTCCGGCACCAGATACTTAACAGGTTGTCCAGCCTGCACCCGCTGCCGAATCTCAGTGGAGGAAATGGCCAAGCCCGGAATTTCCATAATCTGCACCCGTTCTTTCCAGGGGAAATTTTGCAGATAATCCCACAGGCGTTCCAATTTAAAGCCGGGACGGGTTGCCGTAATAAAATAAGCCAGAGACATCAATTCTTCCACCCGATTCCAGGTCAGAATCTCCATAATGGCATCTGCCCCGGTAATAAAATAAATTTGACTTTGGGGATAAATCTGCCTGATTTCCCGCACTGTATCCACCGTATAAGAAGGCCCCTGCCGTTTCAGCTCCAAATCAGAAAGATAAAAATGAGGATTGCTGGCAATGGCCTGGCCGGTCATGGCCAAACGGCAGGAAGCTGAGGTGATTTTTTTCCGGTCAGCTTTGTGGGGAGGCACAGCCGCCGGAATAAAAATAATCTTATCCAGAGCAAAAGTCCAGCGAGCCACCTCCGCCGCCAGCAAATGTCCATAATGAATGGGATCAAAGGTTCCTCCCATCAAGCCAATTTTTGCCACTTTAATCTCCCTCTTCAGCTTTTTTTCAGGAAGCTTTTTTTATTTGTGAATCATTTCCAGGAGAATTTGCTGAGCCTTTTCCAGTTGTTCATCTGCCTCAGTGTCCAAATCATCTTCTATTTCCACATCCGGAACCAGACCCACCTTATTTACATCAACTTGATTCGGAGTAAGATAACGGGCAGTGGTCAGCTTTAAGGCTCCTCCGTCTTCCAGCTTAAAAACAGTCTGAACCAGACCTTTGCCAAAAGTGGTACCTCCCACCAGTTTGCCCGCTCCAGTATCCCTAATGGCTCCGGAAACAATTTCTGAAGAACTGGCAGTAAAAGCATTGGTTAAAACCACTACTGGCAAGTCCCAGGATTGTCTGGTAGTTTCAAAAGCCTGCTGATTTTCGTTTTTATCTTCCACATAAACCACCGGACCTTTGGGAATAAAAAGGCTGGACACATCCAAAGCTGCCGCAAAAGAGCCGCCGGTATTATTTCGCAAATCCAGAACAATTCCTTCCAGCTTGCCCTCTTTCTGCAGCTTTTCAAGCATCTTTTCCACTTCATCGCCACTGTTTTCATTAAACTGCATTAAATGGACATAACCCAGATTGTCAGCCAATCTTTTGCCTTCTACATTGATAACTTCAATTTTTTCTCTGGTACAGGTAACCTCCAGATAAGTTTGCTCACTTTCACGATAAGCTTTCAATTTAACTTCGGTTCCCTTTTTGCCTTTAATTTTGGAAACCACCAAATCCAGATCCTGACCGCAGATGTCTTCACCATCAACTTCCACAATCAGATCCTGAGCCTGCAAGCCGCTTTTTTGAGCCGGGCAGTTATCATAAACAGAAACAATTTTGGGGTATTTGGTTTCCCGATCCAGAGTTACTACAAATCCCACCCCAAAGAAAGTTCCGCTAATTGAATCATTCAAAGTCTGATAATTGGCAGGATTCAAATAAACTGAATATGGATCATCAAGAGAGCTGACTGCTCCGGTCAGAATTCCTTCCCGAGCAGTTTCCCGATCCGGAGAATAAAGGCAGTTCTTTTCAATTATACTATCAATTTCAGCCAGATCATTGACTATTGCCAGATATTGCTCTTGTTCCGCATTGATTTTTTTCAGGTTACAGGCTAAGAACAAACAGGCAACAAGCAAAACTGCAATTAAAATCAATAAAATCCGATTGATTTTTGATGACTCTTTTTCAAACATTAAAATGCTCCTTCTGATAAAAGCTATTGCAGATAATTCATGGGATCAACCGCCGTTCCATTGACATAAACCCCAAAATGCAGATGGGGGCCGGTAACCAGACCCGTGCTGCCAACTGCTCCAATGGACTCTCCTTTGGCAACATTCTGCCCGGATTTAACATATTGAGCCGAAAGGTGAGCATATAAAGTAGTCAGACCATTGCCATGACTGAGAATAATAACATTGCCATAGCCGCTCATGGTTCCGCTGTTAATTACCGTTCCGGAATCAGCCGCCACTACACTGCTGCCTTCAGCAGCTCCAATATCAACGCCTTCATGGTTGCGGTAATAACCCAGAACAGGGTGATAGCGATTGCCAAAATAAGAGGTTATACTTCCGGAGGCCGGCCAGGTAAATTGACCGGTGCCATTTACTCTCCCAACGCTGGTTTTAACGCTTCCAGTCCCGCCGGCAATTACCCTGTTATTGGAAACTGCCCGACCTTCTTCAGCCGCTTTTTGCTGCAGCAAAGACTGAACTTCGCTTTCTGCCTGACGCTCAGAAGCTTCGATTTCTTCCAGTTTAATTTTAGCTTCCGCCAGGAACTTGTCTTTTTCGGCTTTTTGAGCTTCCAGATCTTTTTTGGCTGCTTCAGTGGAAGCCAAAAGAGCCGCAATTTTGCTTTTATTTTCGGCACAAAGGTTTTTCTGTTCTTCAATATTTTCTTTTTCGGCCGTTACTGTATCCACGATATTTTCATCATTATGCAGAATCCGTTTTAAATATTCATAGCGGCTGAGAAAATCCGAAAAACTGTTGGAATTGACCAGAACATCCAAAATTCCAATATTTCCGCTGATATACATGGCTCTGGCTCGATGAGCCAGAATATTTTGTTTGATCAGCAAATTTTCCTCTGCCTTTTTCAATTCAGCTTCCGCCTGCTGTAAAGCCGCTTCAGCTTCAGCAAGTTCAGCTTGTTGCTGTGCAATTTCCTGCTGCTTTTGTTCAATTTGGATATTTATCCTGTCCAGCTGTCGAGTATATTCATCCACATCATTTTTAGCTTCCAGTTTCTGCCTTTGAATTTTTTCCAGTTCCTGCCTCTTTTCGTTAATTTGCTGCTGAGTTATGGAAAAAGCCGGCCAGGTCGCCAACAGAATCAGGAACAGACCAGCTAATAAAATACTTATTTTTTTTCCGGGCGAATACAAGTTTCTCCATCCTTTCGCTGCTTTTAGACTTTCAAATATTTTTTGGCAGAAAAGATTCCGGCAAAAGAGCCAATTAAAATTCCGCTTCCCACCAAAATCAGTAAAATCCAACGAATAAAAGACCAGTCTGTCTTTAAGGCAGAGAGCATCAAGGCCGAATTTAAAGCTTCAGCTCCAGAGATATAAACAAAATAAACCACAACAGCTCCCAAAACGGCTCCAATCAAACCCAAAATCATGCCTTCCAGGAAAAAGGGCAGGGATACGAACCAATTATAGGCTCCCAGGAATTTCATAATTTCAATTTCCCGCCTCCGGGCATAAACCGAAAGCCGAATGGCCGTACTGATCAATAACAAAGCAGCTATGGCCAGAACCACAATAATAATCAAGCCGACAATTCTGAACCAGTAAATAATATTAACCACTTTTTCCACTGTCCCCTGGCCATAGCTGACCGTTTCAACCCCCTGCATTTCTTCTGCCAGTTTAGCTGTTTCCGCAACCATTCTGGACTCATCCACTTTAAGGGTGAAAGAGCGGGGCAGGGGATTATCAATTCCTTCCAATCCACTAACCAGAGCCTGATTATTTCCCAACTGTTCCCGGAAATTTTTCATGGCCTGTTCCTTGCTGGTAAAGTCAATATCTATAATATGAGGCTGCTGTTCCAATTCCTGCCGCATGGCTTCTGTTTCTTCATCAGTCATACTGTCCAGCAGAAAAACCTGAATCTCCATTTCTTCTTCCACATTTTTGCTCAGGTCATTGGCATTATAAATAAACAGCAAAGAAAAACCCAGAATCACCAAAGAGATAAAAATAGTCCCAATGGAAGCCAGAGATAACCAGGAATTGCGATAAATTGAGATCAAAGCTTCTTTCAAACAATAACTCATAAAGAAAACTCTCCTTTGTCAATCTTTTCCTGAAGCATTCGCAGGGAATATTCGTCGGTATAAGATCCCTGTTCTTCATCTCTGGTTAAATAACCGTTGTTAATGGAAATTACTCTCCTTTTCATACGATCCACAATGTCCTGAGCGTGGGTTGCCATTAAAATAGTAGTACCTTTCTTGTTAATATCCCGAAATAAATTCATAAGTTCCCAGGAGGTTTCCGGATCCAGATTACCGGTGGGTTCATCGGCAATCAAAAGCAGAGGATCATTAACAATGGCTCTGGCAATGCAAACCCGCTGCTGCTGACCTCCGGAAAGCTCACCCGGTTTGACCCTGGCCTTCTCCAAAAGCCCAACCTGCTCCAGAACCTCCGGAACTCTGTGACGAATGGATCGGCGAGATCTGCCCATCACCCGCATGGCGAAAGCAATATTTTCATAAACAGTTTTTTGGGGTAAAAGTCGAAAATCCTGAAAAACCATACCGATTTTGCGACGCATATCGGGAATTTCCCGCCTTTTCAGACGACTGACATTCTTGCCAATAAATAAAACCTGTCCTCTGGTGGCTATTTCCTCCCGGAAAATCAGCCTGATCAGGGTTGACTTGCCAGCTCCGCTTGGACCGACCAGAAAAACAAACTCCCCGCTTTGAATTTGAAAAGAAACATCATTCAAAGCCTTGACTCCATTTTCATAGGTCTTGTACACATTAAAAAATTGAATCATCCCATATTCTTCCTTTTTTCAGTTGATTTACAGGAAACTAACTTAGAACCTGTTCGACACAATTTTAAAAAATCCTGCCTGAAACAATTTTTTCCATCATTAAGGTAATTTAAAAATTCTGGGAACAAATTCAGAAATAAAACCATCTTAACTTTGTGAAGGTTTCTAAAAAGTTATTAAAAAATACAAAAACAAGGAGGCTTGTAAATGTTCAAAAAAATTATAGCCCTTTGTCTGGGGTTGATATTAACTTTTTCCTCTTTGGGCGTAGTTGGTGCTGTTCCTGCCAATGCTGTCATTAAAACAGATCTAACCTTCAGCGATACCTCTGGCCACTGGAGTGTCCAGGTAGTGGAAGAAGCCGCCGCCATAGGGCTTCTGAGCGGATACCCGGATCAAACCTTTAAACCGGAAAAATTTATGACCCGTCTGGAGGCTTTGACGGTTATTATCAGAGCCATGGGTCTGGAGGAAGAAACTCAGCAAATTTCGGTTAAAGACAGTGATGTTCAACTGCCCAAAGGCATGAGCTGGGGACAGGAATATGTGATCATGGCCATTAAAGAAGGATTGCTCAACAAGGATTATTCTTTTACTCTAAAATACAATGAACCCGTTACCAGGGCTGAAGTAGCTACTTTGATTGCTTTTTCCCTGGGCCTGAAGGGAGATCCTGCAGAATTATCTTTTTCGGATACCAAACTAATTTCCAGTGATTATATTTCTTATGTTGCCGGAATTGTCAAAACCGGCATTATGACTGGAATCGGCAATAATGAGTTCGGCCCCACGCAGGGCATGAAAAGAGGCCAAATGGCTGCTTTGCTTTCCAGGCTGGCCGAAGAAAGCTGGTACAAAAACAACATTACCAAAGTAAGAAAATCTGTTGTCACCAGTTTTGAAACCAAAAGCGGCATCCTGCAACTGAAAAACTCCGATAATACGGATACAGCTGCTGTCTTGAATGATAATCTGGCCGTCTTTGATGCTTCCGGCAAACTGGTTCAAATAGATGCCATTCAAGTAGGAGACTCAATTTACACAGCTCCTTATAATGATGTTTTGATAAAATATGTAAAAATTCTGCCCCAAAATGCTGAAGGAGATCGGGATTTAGCAGCTATTTTGGTAGATTTGCAGAATAATAATAAAA
Source organism: Desulfocucumaceae bacterium (assembly GCA_045600185.1). Lineage (GTDB taxonomy): Bacteria > Bacillota > Desulfotomaculia > Desulfotomaculales > Desulfocucumaceae > CATZDY01. The sequence continues at coordinate 949 of JAZRXK010000109.1, read as the reverse complement.
ACAACGCTAACAGCGGCAGTATTATGCCGGATAATCAGGTAACTAATAATAACCAGATGAATGACACCGCAAGTACCGATCCCAATAACAACAGCAATAACACCAGCATGAACAACTCCAATAACCAGGAAAACAATAATAGCACGGAAGTTACTACGGAAGTTACTAATAACGAAACGCCTTCAACCGATCAAACCGAATATTACACTTCAACCAAACGAATTGTTCTGCATGGAACGATTCTGGAGGTTAATCCCGATAAAAACCGGATTAAACTTCAAACCGATCAGGGCGAAACTTATTGGTTTGTTCTGTCTGGCTCCTGTATTTTCTATGATGAGATCAACTCCAGCAATTCAATTAAAGACCTGAACGGCATTGAAAAAAATTGGGAGGCAGATATTAAAGTTGACAATACACTGATTACAGAAATAGCCGTCTTACGGAAATAGCTGTCTTACCTCAAAAATGCCCGTTTTGCCTTCAAAGACAAAACGGGCATTTTTAAAACTTTCAATCAGTTTGTCTGTAGTTTTACAATTGATGTGCTGCCCAGCCCGGTCAAAGCTCCCGGCAATTCAGGACACAGGATCAGAAAGGGCGGGCTCCGCCCTGCGGAGCCCGCCCTCGATCTGACATTCCCGACAACGGGGGATAACCCCCGCTGCGGGTACATAGGTTTTAATGTCAGCAATTAAACAAAGCACAACTAAGTTCTACTCTTCTATAGTAGGCGGCAGCTCATTAGGCTGGATGCTGTTGAAATCTCCAACCCCCATGCTCCCCGTGCCCGGTAAGCTGGTGCTTCCCATGAGGCTTGCGTCCGGCTCCAGGCTGATAACCGTGATTTTGGGGCTTTCATATTCCCTGTTTTCCATGCTCAAATGCTCCTTTCCTGAATTGATTTAACTAAGCTTGCGGTTATTCCGAAGGCTATTCAGGCTTTACC
>JAZRXK010000108.1:0-3464 GCA_045600185.1 Desulfocucumaceae bacterium | reverse complement strand
CCGGAGATTCCGTCTTGGTGGTGCAGCCGGGGGCAATCATCAGAAAAACGACCAACAGCAGAGCAATCAGTTTGTTCATATATTCCAGCCTTCTTTCAGGTGTAATATTTCTCGGAAGGAACGCATCTCCCGAAAACAATCCAAAACAAACATCTTATACCATGGAAGCAGTATTCTGAAAATAGGAAAAAAAGCGTATTTTCAACTGGATCTCAAATAAATCTCAAAAAGGACGGTCTGAAAAAGAAAACCGAACTTTTGACCTGCCGGTCTAAAGTTCGGTTAATCTTTCTTTGGTGGAGACGAGGGGGATCGAACCCCTGACCTTCTGAATGCCATTCAGACGCGCTCCCAGCTGCGCCACGCCCCCAAGTACTCTCTGCCACTCACAATAACGATTATACAGGAGCTGTCCTGATCTGTCAAGAGTTTCTTGAAAAGTTTTTAAAAAAACTTTTCCTCCTAATAAATTACACCATAATTTAAAAATAATAGGAACGCAAGACAGAGAGTTTCCCGGAAGGCTTCTTGATTTGACCAGAATCTAATGGTATGATAAGACTACTATAAAACAAGAAGGTGAGATTTTGCGAAAAGTTGCCGTAGAACAAGCTGCAGGAATGGTTTTGGGACATGATATAACCAGAATTATTCCCGGTCAGGAAAAAGGACGGGCTTTTAAAAGAGGTCAGATTATTCAGGCCAGTGATATTGAAGCTTTAAAAAATCTGGGTAAGGAACATATTTTTATCTGGGAAGAAGACGACGAAGCCAATTTGGTTCATGAAGATGAAGCTGCTCAGCGTTTGGCGAAGGCTGCTTGTGGGGTTGGGATCAACTTCGGTCAGCCTAATCAGGGCAAAGTGGAGCTTACGGCAGCTTATGATGGCTTGCTGAAAATTGATCTGGATCGGCAGAATCAGCTTAATGATCTGGAAGATGTTATTTTAGCCAGCCTGCATAATAATCGGGCAGTTAAAAAGGAACAGATTCTGGCGGGAACCCGGATCACTCCTCTGGCCATTCCCAAGGCCAAAATGCTGGAGGCCGAAGCCATTTGTCAGGCCGGATCGGAACCCTTGATTCAGGTTAAACCTTATCAGCCTCGTTGGGTAGCTTTAGTTACCACTGGCAGCGAGGTTTTTTCCGGACGCATTAAAGATGGCTCCAAAGACTTGATGAAAAGCAAAATTGCTCCTTTTGGGGGGCGTTTTCTGGGACAAAGCATCGTTCCGGATCAAACCGAAACTATTATGGAAGAAATTCGCCGTTATCTGCTGGAAGGAGCGGAGATGATCTTTGTTACCGGTGGTATGTCCGTTGACCCGGATGATGTGACTCCCTCGGCTATTCGTGCGGTGACTTCAGAAGTAGTTTTTTATGGAGCTCCGGTTTTGCCGGGTTCCATGTTTATGCTGGCTTATCAGGGCAAAGTTCCCATTTGCGGCCTGCCGGGCTGCATTATGTTTAATAAGCAGACTATTCTGGATTTATTGCTGCCGCGTTTATTTGCCGGAGATCCTGTGAAACGGCGGGAGGTCATGGCTTTGGGGCAAGGCGGCTTGTGCCAGAATTGTTCAGTCTGCCATTATCCGGATTGTGCTTTTGGCAAAGCTTAGACTGAAAGGAAGGAGTGGAGAATTTGAAAAGACATATTGCTATTGAGGAAGCCCGGCAAATTATGCTGGACTTGCTGCGGCCGGTGGCCAAAGAAAAAGTTCCTTTGACTGAGGCAGCTGGCAGGATTCTGGCTGAAGACTTTCTCAGCCCTGTTTGTTTTCCGGAGGCAGCGGCAGCGGCTTTGGATGGTTATGCCCTGAGCCGGGAAGATCTGGCTGCTCAGACTGTCTTAAATTGTCAGGAAGTTCTGGTTCCGGCTCAAATTCCCGCTTTGATGCTGACTGTGGGACAAACCTGTCGGGTTTGCACTGGCAATTCGGTTCCCCAGGGAACAGCGGCTGTGATCGGTTGGGAGCAAACCGAAAGAATCGGCGAAAACCAAATTCGGATTAAACAGACCTTGCGGGAAGGGGACAATATTAAACCGCCCGGAGAGGATTTTCAGCCGGGACAGGTGGCTTTAAAAGCCGGTAAAAGACTGGAAGCCATTGATTTAAGTGTTTTAAGTATCCTGGGACAAAAAGAAGTAAAAGTTTCTGCCCGTCCCCGTATTACTTTATTTTGCCTGTCGCCGGAAGTAGTACCTCCGGGCAGTACAGCCTTGCCCGGACAAATTGTGGACAGTAATGGAATTTTTTTGGCTGAGGATCTGCGTCGGCAAGGAGCAGATATTGTGAACAGTTATTATCTGAGCCAGGAGCCGGAAAATTTGGCTGCTCACTTAAAAAGGGCGGCTCAAAATTCGGATTTAATTATCACTGTCGGTGGAGCTGCTGGAGGTTCTACGGATATGGCCTGGGATTTTTTGCGGCAGGGTGGGGCGGAAATGAAATTTTGGGAGGTTTTAGCCAAGCCAGGCAGTCATTGCGGAGGCGGATTTCTGAGTGAAATTCCGGTTATAGTGCTGTCCGGCAATCCAGGAGCCTGTTTTGTGATCTATCAACTGTTGCTTAAACCAATTTTTCGGGCTTTACAAAAGCAGGATATTTCTTTGACCAGCTTAAATCTGCCTTTGAATCAGGCTTATCCCCGGCAGGGCGGACCCCGGCGTTTTTTGCGGGGAGCTTTAAAGTGGGGAGCCAGTTTAACAGCCGATCTTTTGCCGGGGCAAAAATCCAGTATGCTTCATTCTCTGGTGGGCTGTGATCTCTTAATTGAATTGCCGGCTGGTCATGCTCCGGTACAGGCCGGAGATTTGGTTAAAACCTATCTTTTACAAAGGGATTGAGAAAAATGCTGATTATTGATCGTTTTGAAGGAGACTGGGCAATTATTGAGGAAGATGAACGGCTTTTGCAGATTCCCCGTTCCTGGCTGCCTTTGGACTGTCAGGAAGGAGATATTTTAAAAATCACCGTGGATCAGGAAGCTACTCAGGCCAGAAGGCAACAGATGGAAGCAAGAATGAAAAATTTATTTAAAAGTTGAGGTTATTTTATGAAAAGGTTACTTACAGTGCTACTTTGTTTATCCCTGCTGCTGGCTTTAACTGGCTGTAATCTGGATGATGTGGATTTCGACCTGGATAATGCTTCAGGCAGTGATTTAAAGGTTCACTTTATTGATGTGGGACAGGGGGACAGTATTCTGGTACAGCTTCCCAATGGGCAAAATATGCTGATTGATGCTGGACCCAATAAGGCGGCTGAAACTTTGGTCAGTTATCTGCAAAATCTGAATGTGAGCAAAGTGGATTATTTAATTGCCACTCATCCCCATGAAGATCATATTGGCGGTATGGACGAAGTAGTTAATACTTTTGACATTGGGGAAGTTTATATGCCGGCCGCTACCACCAATACCAAAACTTTTGAACGCCTGCAAAATGCTTTGGAAGCCAAACA
>JAZRXK010000107.1:0-4811 GCA_045600185.1 Desulfocucumaceae bacterium | reverse complement strand
GCAAGCCTCATGGAGGATACAGATACTACGAGTTTACCGAGAGCGGGTACCAATCTTGGAAGCTTCGATGGGGATCTGATTTAAAGATCAGTTGTGCTTTGTTTAATTGCTGACATTAAAACCTATGTACCCGCAGCGGGGGTTATCCCCCGTTGTCGGGTATATCAGATCGAGGGCGGGATCCGCAGGGCGGAGCCCGCCCTTTCTGATCCCGTGTCCTGAATTGCCGGGAGCTTTGGCCGGGCTGGGCAGCACATGAATTGTGAACCTACAGTTGTTGCCTGCGAGAAATAACAAAATTCTTGACAAGATCTGCCTGCTCTGATAAACTAAAGAAAATACTGTGAACTACTCCGACTTATAGAAGTCGGAGCTTCCTGCTTCAACCACTACTGCCTGGCTAACATAATCGTTAGCTCAAGTCTTACACAATGTCCACAAGCGTCAGGTTCGGCTGATCCCCAGCCTGCCATTTATATTATGACTATAATACTATAAATAACAAAAGTCAGGAAAACGCCGTGTTTATCCGCAATTCATCCCGCCACCTGTAAAGGTGGGGAATTTCTTGCTGACGGCGTGTTAAAATTGCTTTAAAAGCTGAGATGGGAACATAAAACTTAAATTCCGGTTTTCAGAGAGCCGACGGTTGGTGCAAGTCGGCAGCCGTTTTAAGAAATAGATCCTCCCGGAGCTGCCGACTGAACGGAATTTAAATTGCCTATTAGGTCAGGATCAGGTTTTGGGGCCGCCTGTTATCCCGGCCTTTACTGAATAAGTGCTTTTCGTTGTCCAAACGAAAGAAGCAGGGTGGTACCACGCAAGGAAATTACAGCCTTTCGTCCCTGAATGACCAAATCGGGGAGAAAGGTTTTTTTATTGGAAGTGCCAGCATACTTCGTAAAAGTAAGCAGAATTTCGACTGCGAAAAACTGTGTATTGGGCTTTGGCGAATCGCAGAAGAATAAGAATTGCTTAAACAATTAAACTTCTTCCGAATCCCCGCTGCTTCAGCAGCGTGGGAGCGTCAAATCCAGAATTATTTCAAAACAGAGGTGGTTAAAATGAAGCTATCAGGAGCTCAAATTTTGATTAAAAGTTTGGAGGAGCAGGGAGTAGACACCATTTTTGGTTATCCCGGCGGGCAGGCCATTCATATTTATGATGCTTTGTATGATTCCAAAATTATCAGGCATATTTTAACCCGGCATGAACAGGCGGCCATTCATGCGGCTGACGGTTATGCCAGGGCAACCGGTAAGGTGGGAGTCTGTCTGGCCACTTCCGGTCCCGGTGCTACCAATCTGGTGACCGGAATCGCCAATGCTTATATGGACAGTGTTCCTCTGGTTGCCATCACCGGCCAGGTTCCCACTCATATGCTGGGCAGGGACAGCTTTCAGGAAGTAGATATTACCGGTATTACCCTGCCGATTACCAAATATAACTATATTGTCAAAGATGTTAAGGATTTGGCCAGAGTAGTTAAAGAAGCTTTCTTCATTGCCAGCACCGGCCGCCCTGGTCCAGTCCTGATTGATGTACCCTCTGATGTTTCCAAAGCTGTGCTGGAAGATGAAGTGATGGAAACCAGAATGCGGCTGCCGGGTTATCGTCCCATGCCAGCCGCTTCGGAAGAAGAATTAAACCGGGCAGCTCAGGTTATTTTGCAGGCGGAAAGACCCATGCTGTATGCCGGGGGTGGTGTGATTACCAGCGGAGCCGCACCGGAATTATTAAAACTGGCTGAAATGCTCATGGCTCCGGTATCCTGTTCTTTAATGGGCATGGGAGCTTTTCCGGGCGATCATCCGCTCTTTACGGGTATGTTGGGAATGCACGGCAGCCGTTATGGCAATTATGCTGTTTGTGAAGCAGATGTTCTGGTGGTTCTGGGAGCCAGATTCAGTGAGCGGGTTACCGGCAAGGTGGAAAGCTTTGCTCCTGATGCCAAAATTATTCATATAGATATTGATCCGGCAGAATTAAATAAGAATGTTCAAGCTTTTATAGCCCTGGTTGGAGATATAAAAACTATTATTCAAAAACTGCTGCAGCGGCTGGAAGCCAAGTTGCCGGGTGCCTGGCAGGAAAAAATTCAGCAGTGGAAAAAGGAATTTCCTTTGTATGACCCGGCCAAAATGCAGGGCGGAAACCTGATTAAACCTCAGCAGGCCATTAAAGCTCTGTATGAAGTTACGCAGGGCAAGGCTGCTGTTACCACCGAGGTAGGTCAGCATCAAATGTGGGCTGCCCATAACTATGTTTATACACGCCCACGCACCTTTATTTCCTCTGGCGGTTTGGGAACCATGGGTTATGGTTTTCCGGCAGCCATTGGAGTTCAGGTGGGCTGTCCGAAAGATCTGGTCTTTAATATTGCCGGAGATGGCAGTATTCAAATGAATATTCAGGAATTGGCTACCGCAGTGCATTATAATTTGCCGGTCAAAAACCTGATTCTGAATAACGGCTTTTTAGGCATGGTGCGGCAGTGGCAGGATTTATTCTATAATCGGCGTTATTCTCAAACTGAAATCAGCGGGCCGGATTTTGTCAAGGTGGCTGAGGCTTATGGTGCCGAAGGTATTCGAGTGGAAAAAGCGGCTGATCTGGTTCCGGCTTTGGAACAGGCTCAAAAATCCTCCGCTCCTGTTTTCCTGGATGTTCTTGTGGAAAGGGAAGAAAATGTTTTCCCAATGGTTCCTCCCGGCGGATCGCTTAATGAAATGCTTTAACTGTTTTTAAAATAGGAGGAGAGATGGTTATGCGGCATACCCTGTCGGTATTGATGGAAAATACTCCCGGTGTTTTGACCAGAGTGGCCGGCTTGTTCAGTCGGCGGGGCTTTAATATTGACAGCTTGACTGTGGGACGGGCAGAAAAACCGGGCTTTTCCCGAATGACCATTGTGGTCGAAGGGGATAATGCGGTTCTGGAACAGGTCAGCAAGCAGTTATATAAGTTGATTGAAGTGCTTAAAGTTACCGATATAACTTCTGAGCAATTTGTAGATCGGGAGCTGGTTCTGATTAAAGTAGGCCTGGAACAGCCCGTTCAGCGAGGTGAAATTTTGCAGATAGCCGATATTTTCCGAGCCAGAATTGTGGATTTGAGTAAAAAATCCATTACACTGGAGTGTACCGGAGATGAAAATAAAATCAATGCTTTCGAAGAAAGTATTCAGCCCTACGGAATTAAAGAATTGATGCGTACCGGTAAGGTAGCTATGCTGAGACATTAAAAACATATTTTTTAAGCTGGTTTTTTGCTGTCCAAAGGATTATAATAGAATTTGTGGACAACCCTTGTCTTGAAGCAGTGGAAGTTAAGTTTACAACCGTTTTTTGCAGAATGTATAAGGAGGAGAAAAATGGTAAAGGTTTATTATGATCAGGATGCTGATCTGTCTCTTTTGCAGGGTAAGAAAATTGCGATTATTGGATTTGGTTCTCAAGGTCATGCCCATGCTCAGAATTTAAAAGAAAGCGGTCTGGATGTTATTGTTGGCCTGTATTCTGGAAGCAGAAGCGTGGATAAGGTTAAAGAAGCCGGTCTGGAAGTTTATTCTGTAGCGGAAGCTGCTCAAAAAGCAGATATGATTATGATTCTGACTCCGGATGAAACTCAGGCGGCTATTTATAAAACCGATATTGCTCCCTATATGACTGAAGGTAAATGTCTGATGTTTGCTCATGGCTTTAATATTCACTTCGGTCAGATTCAGCCTCCGGCTAATGTTGATGTATTTCTGGTAGCTCCCAAAAGCCCCGGCCATATGGTACGGAGAATGTATAAAGAAGGGGCTGGAGTTCCGGGTTTGGTTGGAGTATATCAGGACTATAGCGGCAAAGCCAAGGAATTGGGTCTGGCTTATGCCAAAGGTATTGGCTGCACCAGAGCTGGCGTTTTTGAAACCAGCTTTAAAGAAGAAACTGAAACCGACTTATTCGGTGAACAGGCTGTTTTATGCGGTGGGGTTTCTGAATTGATTCGAGCCGGTTTTGAAACTCTGGTGGAAGCAGGTTATGCTCCGGAAATGGCGTATTTTGAATGTCTGCATGAAATGAAATTGATCGTTGATTTGATTAACGAAGGCGGATTAAGCTGGATGCGTTATTCCATCAGCAATACGGCTGAATATGGCGATTATTGTGTGGGTAAACGGATTGTCAATCAGGAAACCCGGAAAGAAATGAAACAGGTTTTAAGTGAAATTCAGGATGGCACTTTTGCCCGCAACTGGCTGCTGGAAAACCAGACCAATCGGCCTTTCTTTAATGCCATGCGGAAAGAAGCCCAGAGTTCACAAATTGAAACCGTCGGCAAACAACTGCGGGGCATGATGTCCTGGTTGAAAAAAGATAAGTAAGCATTAAAAATATTTTGAAAAATATTTTGCCGACGGTGAATTATTTCGCTAAAAGGAAAATTTACCGCCGGTTTTTTTAACACGCCGTGAGCAAGAAATCCCCCACCTCTGTAGGTGGCGGGGTGAATTGCGATAAACATGGCGTTTTCTTGATTTTTGTTATTTATAGTGTTATAGTCATAATATAAATGGTAGGCTGGGGAGGGATCAGCCGAACCTAACGCTTGTGGACATTATGTAAGACTTGAGCTAACTATTATGTTAGCCAAGCAGTAGTGATTGAAGCAGGAAGCTCCGGCTTCTGTAAGTCGGAGTAGTTCACAGTATCAGGCTTGGTTTTGATGGGGGATTAAAATGACTGATTGGCTGAAGCTGCGAAAATTGTTCACTTCCACTTTTTGTATTTCAGCTTTTACGGTGGGAGGAGGAGCGGTAATTG
>JAZRXK010000106.1:0-8238 GCA_045600185.1 Desulfocucumaceae bacterium | reverse complement strand
TGAAAAACATGTACCTGAAAAAACATATACCCACAGCGGGGGTTATCCCCCGTTGTCGGGAATGTCAGATCGAGGGCGGGCTCCGCAGGGCGGGGCCCGCCCTTCCTGCTCCCCTGTCCTGCATTGCCGGGAGCTTTGGCCAGTCTATGCAGCACATCAATTGTAATGCTACAGCAAATGCTGTTGAAGTATGTTGGATTGAGTTGCGATCAGGATGAAAATTTTATAAACTTTTTTGCCGCTGTTTTTCAGGCTGAAAATAAAACAGGAATATTTATACAATCGAAAACAAATTCTAAAAATAAACAAAGGACTTTTTCTTTTTCTTGTGGAAAGTTTAAAAATTGGAGTTGAGATTTTTTGCAGACACTTAAACAAAATGCTCTTAGAATTCAAAATTTAATGATTCAAAAACACCTGACCCTGGCCACAGCAGAATCCTGCACCGGTGGAACAGTGGCGGCAATCTTAACGGAAATTGCCGGCAGTTCGGCCTATTTTTGGGGCAGCGTTGTTTCTTACCATAATCTGGTCAAGGAAAAGGTTTTGGGAGTTCCCGGCCAGATTTTACAGCAATGTGGAGCAGTCAGCCCGGAAGTCGCTCAAAGCATGGCTGAAAATGCCCGCCGCCTGCTGCAGACTGATCTGGCTGTTTCTCTGACTGGAGTGGCTGGCCCAGGCGGAGGCAGTCCGGAAAAACCGGTTGGCCTGGTTTATATTGCTTTGGCTGATGCTCAGAACACCACGGTAAAAAAATTGCAGCTTGCTGGAGATCGCCAGCAAATCAGATTAGCCAGCACCGAGCAGGTTTTTAATTTGCTGTTGCAATATTTGGATGAATAAAACTTCAGGAAAGGCAGCTATTTTATGTCGAATGAATTTTTTGCTTTCGGCCCCTTGCAGCTTAGCCGCAAGGTCGGTCAGGCTTTGAAAAACATGGGATTTGAGGAACCCACCCCCATTCAGATTCAAGCTATTCCTTTTTTAATGGAAGGAAAAGATGTAATTGGTCAAGCTCAAACCGGAACTGGAAAAACCGCCGCTTTTGGCATTCCTCTGGTGCAGAAAATCAATCCCAGGGGATCAATTCAGGCTTTAGTCATTACCCCAACCAGAGAACTGGCCATTCAGGTAGCCGAAGAAATTTCCAGGATCGGCCGTTTTCGCAATATCCGCACTTTACCCATTTATGGAGGCCAAAGCATTGATCGCCAGATTCGTTTTTTACGACAGGGCGTTCAGGTGGTTATCGGCACTCCCGGTCGTCTGCTGGATCATTTGAATCGGGGTACTCTCAAACTGGGACATCTGCAAATGGTGGTTTTGGACGAAGCAGATGAAATGCTGGATATGGGCTTTATTGAAGATATTGAAGCCATTTTAAAAAACGCCCCGAAAGAACGCCAAACCCTCTTATTTTCAGCTACCATTCCCAAAGAAATTTTGGATTTGGCTCAGAAATATTTGCAGGAACCGGAATTTTTAACGGTCAGTCAAAATAATCTGACTGTCCCCCAAATTGAACAAATTTATTATGAGGTTCGAGAAAAAGACAAATTGGAAACCATGGCCAGACTTCTGGATATTCTGGATTTGAATCGAGCCATTGTTTTCTGCCGTACCAAACGAGGCGTAGATGAACTGGTCAGCGGTTTGCAGGCCAGAGGTTATCCCATTGCCGGTTTGCATGGAGACTTAAGCCAATATCAGAGAAATCAGGTGATGCGGCGTTTTAAAAACGGCCAAATAGAAATTATGGCCGCTACTGATGTAGCTGCCAGAGGTCTGGATATTGAAAGCGTTTCCCATGTTATTAACTACGATATACCCCAGGATGTGGAATTTTATATTCACCGCATTGGCCGCACCGGGAGAGCTGGCAAAAGCGGTATGGCTATTACTCTGGTCTCCCCCAGGGACTATCGCCAGCTTCGTTTAATTGAAAATCTGACGCATACCCGAATCCGGCGGGAAAAACTGCCCAGCTTAAACGATCTGGCTGAACGCCAAAAGGAAACCCTGACCGAAAGAATACAGCAGATTATTGAGCATGGTAAGCTGGCTCGTTATCGGGATTTAATTGATCCGCTGGTGGATGATTATGATCCGGTGGATATTGCTGCTGCCATTTTAAAAATGACTTTGGGCAATGTTGAAGAAGAGGAGCCGGACTATGGCAACACCGGAGCCAAACCGGGCATGGTTCGTCTGTTTATGACCATTGGCCGCAAGGACGGAATTAAGCCGTTGGAAATGGTTAAAATGATTGCCAGTGAAACCGGAATGCCGGCCAACCTGGTTGGAGACATCAACATTTTTGATAAATTTACTTTTGTTGAAGTGAATCAGGAATGGGCAAGCTGCGTCATTAACTATCTGCACCATAGCAGTCCCAAAGGACGGAGAATCAGTGTGGAGCCAGCCCGACGCCGCTTTCAGGATTAGGCTAATTAAAAAACAGGAGGAAATAAATGATTTCTGAAGAAAAGCAAAAAGCCTTAAATGCCGCTCTCAGCCAAATTGAAAAACAGTTTGGTAAAGGAACCGTTATGAAATTGGGTGATGCTTCTGCCAAATTAAATATTGAAACTATTCCCACCGGAATTCTTTCTCTGGATTTGGCTTTGGGCATTGGCGGAGTTCCCAGAGGCAGAATTATTGAAATTTTTGGCCCGGAGTCCTCCGGCAAAACCACTGTAGCTTTGCATATGATTGCCGAAGCTCAAAAAACCGGAGGCATAGCCGCTTTCATTGATGCTGAACACGCTTTGGATCCGGCTTATGCCCAGAATATCGGAGTAGACATAGACAATCTTTTAATCAGTCAGCCGGATACCGGGGAACAGGCTTTGGAAATCTGTGAAGCTCTGGTTCGAAGCGGAGCTGTGGACATAGTGGTCATTGACAGCGTAGCCGCCCTGGTACCCAGAGCGGAAATTGACGGAGACATGGGAGAAGCTCATGTTGGACTGCAAGCCCGTTTAATGTCCCAGGCTTTGCGGAAGTTAACAGCCATCACCAGCAAAAGCCGCACTGTCAACATTTTTATCAATCAATTAAGAGAAAAAGTTGGAATTATGTTTGGCAATCCGGAAACCACTCCAGGAGGCAGGGCTTTAAAATTTTATTCTTCCGTTCGTCTGGATGTTCGCCGGGTGGAAGCCTTAAAGCAGGGCACTGAAGTTGTAGGCAATCACACCCGAATCAAGGTGGTTAAAAACAAAGTTGCTCCACCCTTCCGGCAAGCTGATTTTGATATTATGTATGGCATCGGAGTTTCCAAAGAAGGCAGCCTGCTGGATCTGGCCGTGGAAGCCAGCATTATTAACAAAAGCGGAGCCTGGTATTCCTATCAGGATGAACGCCTGGGACAAGGGCGGGAAAATGTGAAGGAATATCTGAAAAATAATCCGGAATTCTGCCAAACCATTGACAATCTGGTACGAAACAGCTATGGTTTAAGTAAAAACAAAACCGAAGAAAACCATACCAAAAAAGAAACTAACCCGGCCAATTCAGACAAGACTGAAACAAATGCAGGAAATTTTGAAACCTTCTAACCCCATAAAATTAAAGGATGATTCATTATGAGAAGTTTTGCTTTCCTAATTCACCCTCTTGATGTAAAAGACATTTACAGAAAATTTCCTTCGGCCAGCATTTTGCCGGACAGATTGACCGAAAACCTGCTTAAAATGGTGCATCCTTTTAAGATCTCCCATATCACCGGTTTACAAAGCCCTTATGCCCAGGCGGAAGGTTATTTTATCGTCTGCCCCCTGACTTCCAGACAAATGCTGGAATTACCGGAAAATCTGGTTTTGCAGAAAATTATTAAGGCAGGTAAGCTGGCCGAAAAACTGGGAGCCAAAATTTTTGGTCTGGGAGCCTTTTCTTCAGTGGTAGGTGATGCCGGAATTACCATAGCCCGCAATTTAAATCTGGCCGTTACCACCGGCAACAGTCTGACCGTAGCCAGTGCCCTGGAAAGCACCAGAAAAGCAGTTCAATTTATGGGGCATAAGCTGGAAAACACCCATGCTGTAATTGTGGGAGCCACCGGTTCCATTGGTAAAATTTGTGCCATTCTTTTAACCCCCCAGGTGGCCAAAATGACTTTGGTAGCCCGCAATCAGAGCAATTTGCAGGAGTTGGCCGCCTTAATTAAGTCTCAATGCGGCAAAGAGGTGCAAATTACCTCGGATATTAAACAGGCCTTGCTTCAGGGACAAATTGTTTTAACGGTTACTTCCGCCGTAGATACTTTAATTGGCTCCCAGGATCTGCTTCCCGGAGCCATTGTCTGCGATGTTTCCAGACCCCGCAATGTCAGTATTCAGGTTGCCAGGGAACGCAATGATGTTCTGGTTTTGGAAGGAGGAGTTATGGAGGTTCCCGGAAAGGTTAACTTTAATTTTGATTTTGGTTTTCCGCCAGGTATGTCTTATGCCTGCATGGCTGAAACCATGACTTTGGCCTTGGAAGAACGCTATGAAAACTTTTCTTTGGGTCGGGATTTAAAATTGGAACGAGTTCAGGAAATTTGGGAATTGGCTCAAAAGCATCAATTTAAACTGGCTGGTTTCCGCAGTTTTGAAAAAGCCCTGACTGATCAGGAATTACAACAAATTAAAGCCAATGCTTTGGCCAAAGGTATGAAAATTGTTTAAAAATCGCAATCTAAGCTTAGTTCAATTCAAACTGAGAAAGGGTTGTGCTTATGAGCTGGTGGGAAAATCTGGCTTCTTTGTTTCGTTCCGGTCCCAAAACAGTCAAAATAACTCTTTTACCTCCCCTGCCCCAAAAGGAACAAAGAGAAAAAGAGTCTTCCAAATCTCCTTGAAAAATACTGAGGACTTTTCCGGATATTAAGAAAAGTCCTCAGTATTTTAAGCCTCTTCTTTGGCAGCAATGGCACGATCAAAAACCGCTTCCTGAATCTGACTTTCGGTTCCGCAGACTGAACAACGGTAATGACCAAAGTTACGCAGAGTTTTGATCTTCTGACCACATTCCGGGCAAACATAAGTAACCGGCTCGGCAAAGGAACGCCGAATAAATAAAAGAACTGCTACTACACCGCCTATAGTACCGCTGGCCACCAAAGGCAGACCGGCCACCACACCAATTCCACCCAGAATCAGTCCAATCAGCAAATAATAAATCACTTGCAGGAAAGCAATCATGCCACTGAAGCCTGGATTTTTAATTTCTCCTTGATGATAATGATACATTTTCTCAGCCTCCTTCCTCATTTTTTGTTTAATATTCTGGCAAAATGGCTTAAATCCTGCCTGCAGCTGGAATCTTTTTCAGACCTTATTTGCAAAAGGGAACTTCCGCCTTTTTTCAGCGTCTAAAAAAATTAAAGTATAAAAACAGCAGAATAGGAAAATTCTTAGAAAAGATTTTAGAAATCAGGAGGCTATTATGTTTAAACTATGCAGGATCGGCCTGTTGGTCTGGTTAATTTTGCTTTTAACTGCTGGAGCTGCCGGAGCAGGTCAAACCATTTCACAAATTTCTTCAAAGCCGGTTACTGCCGGAGTTAATCTGGACAGCTATAATTATCAATCCGGTTCCCGTCACATTAAAATGTATGTCTTAAAAATTGATTTAACCAATCCCTATGTGCTTATTGACACTTTAATTGGTCAGAATGATGATTTTGAAGATAATGAAAGCGTAACTCGAATGGCCAATCGTAAAGGAGCAGTGGCAGCCATTAACGGAGATTTCTTTCAGATTGGAACCACTGGCCAGCCCATCGGTTTGACTTACAATAACGGAAATTTAATTTCCTCCCCTCCTTTAAGAGATGATATGTATGGCTTTGCCCTTTATGAGAAAGCTTTGCCCTACATTGGAATTTTTAATTTCCAGGGTCTGGTCACTACTGAAAACGGTGCTTCCTGCACCTTAGCAGGCATTAACAAACCCACTTATCTGGTCAAAGGCGGGGCTTCTTCCGATTTGGACGCTTTGCACCTGTATAATTCCGGCTGGGGGGATTACAGTCGAGGTTGTGGCCGCAATGGAGTAGAGGTAGTTGTTATCAATGGCAAGGTTAGCGAAATTCGACAGGGTTTAGATGCAGTACCGATTCCCGATAATGGTTATATTTTGCGGGGAGAAGGCTTTGCGGCCAGTTTTTTATTGAACAATTTACAGGTCGGACATACAGTAAACTTTTCCTACAGCGTTACCCCGGATAACAACATTCAAACCGCTATTGGCGGCCAGGCCTGTTTGGTGGAAACAGGCCAGATCCCCAATTATTTTACTCAGGAAGTCAGCGGAACAGTAGCCCGAACTTCGGTTGGTTATACGCAGGATCAACATACTCTTTATATGGCTGTGGGCGAAAAAAGTTCAGTCAGTGATGGTTTAACTCAATGGGAAATGGCTTACTTTATGCAATATCTGGGCTGCTGGTGGGCAGTCAATCTGGACGGAGGCGGTTCCAGCACCATTGCAGCCCGTCCTTTAGGAGAAAATTCAGCGGTTCTGGTTAATACACCCCAGGGAGGCAGTGAACGCAATATTCCCACAGCTTTAGGCGTTTTTACCACCGCTCCAGCCGGAAAACTGCAAGATCTGATTTTTGATGACTATATCACCAATCTTCTAACAGGAGTTGCTTATACTTTTAAAGCCAAAGGTTATGATGAATACTATAATCCCTACCAATTTGCTCCCGGAGAATGTAATCTGCAAATTACTCAGGGAGTTGGTTCTGTCAATGGCGATCAGGTAACTTTTACGGATGGAGGAACCTCCATCATCAGCCTGGGCAACGCAGAATATCAGGAACAAATTACCTTGCAGGTTTATGGTGATCAGGAAATGGATCATCTGCAAATTACCCCGGCCAATCTGGAAATTGCTCCTGGTGAATCCGTTTCTTTTACTGTCCAGGCGGTTTCCAAAGATGGTCTGACCTTTAGTTTGGATAACAATAATTATCAGGTCAAATTACAAAAAGGAGGCGGTTCGCTGGTCGGCTCAACTTATACCGCTCCCAGTTTAGTCACTGAAGCTGACTTGATTTTCAGCTTTGGCGAACTCAACCAGCCGATTCAAGTACAAGTTAAAGATAAAAATCAGGTTTTAGGACTGATTAAGGCCGGAACAGATTCCAGAGTTGATTTCAGCAATTTAAGTCTGACTTTCCCCGGCGGCTCTTTACCGGAAGAAACTCCGGTAGTCTTAAAAGGATTAAATCAGGCTGACAATCTGCCGGCCAACTACAAATTTTTAGAAGGCGTTGAAATTATTCTTCCTGATCTGGAACAGGCAGCCTTAGCCTTGCCTCTTCAAGTCAGTGAAAATTCCACTCTGTCGGATCTCAGCCTTTGGCAGTGGCAGGATGACAAATGGGTTGAGCTGAAAGACGGTACCACTTCTTCCCTGGGAAAAATTGTTCTTCTGCAAAACACGCAATTTATTTTTTCAGATTTAATTGGGCATTGGGCGGAAGAAGATGTAGTTAATTTAGCCAGAAATGGAATTGTTGCCGGTTATCCGGGCAATTTATTCAAGCCTTCGCTTTCTGTAACCAGAGTCCAGTTTATTACCATGCTGGCTAAAGCTTTAGGCTGGTCGAGCAACACCAATATCAGCTTTAAGGATGCCAGTCAAATTCCCGATTGGGGTAAAGGTTATGTAGGAGCTGCCGCCGCCAAAGGAGTGGTCAGGGGCTACAATGATAATACCTTCCGACCCAGTCGCAATATTACCCGTGCAGAAATGGCGGTTATGATTACCAACGCTTTGGAAATCTCGGCTCAGAATGATCAGGATCACCAGGTCTTAAAGATGTTTCGGGATTATGATCAGATTCCCTCCTGGTCTTTGACTCCGCTGTCTTCTCTGGTGGAAATAGGCATTATGAAAGGCGATCTTCATGCCCAAATTCATCCCAATGCTACAGCTACCAGAGCAGAAGGAGCGGTTTTACTGGCAAGAACCCAAGAATATCTGACCATACTAAGCAAAAATAGTGGTCAAATAGTTCTAGGAGAATAATTTTTATCCACGCTCCCCGAAGAGGGGAGCGACTTGCTAAATTATTACAATACCGGCAACAGTGATATTTCAATCCACGCTCCCCGTGTGGGGAGAGACCAACGAGTTATACACCTGGGCGACGGAAGTATTATTTCAATCCACGCTCCCCGTGTGGGGAGCGACATTATCAACATTAAAAACACTCATCTAAGTACTATTTCAATCCAC
>JAZRXK010000105.1:0-15099 GCA_045600185.1 Desulfocucumaceae bacterium | reverse complement strand
ATCCGTACAATAAAGTGTGATTGTGGTCTTACAATAAACCGTGACACGAATGCTGCTATCAATATACTGAACGAAGGACTGCGGTTACTTGCTGAAGCAGCCTGAAACTAAATATACAGTAGGGATGGAATAGCCCAAACTCATACGCCTGTGGACATTGTGTAAGACTTGAGCTAACGATTATGTTAGCCAGGCAGTAGTGATTGAAGCAGGAAGCTCCGACTTCTATAAGTCGGAGTAGTTCACTTTTGGATTAAATGATCAATGAATTGGCGAGCTGTGCGGCCGGAATTGCCATTATGCCACAAAGCCCATTGCAAAGCCTGCTCCGGCCTGGGACTTGGCAAATTGGCCTGCCTGGCCAGTTGTTCCACAATTTCCAGATAAGCTTTTTGAGTGGGAGTGGTGAAAATAATGGTTTTTCCAAACCGATCCGCCAAGGACATTTGTTCCTGAATACTGTCTTGAGGACGAATTTCATCTGCTTTAAAGTTTTCCTGAATTAAATGACGGCGGTTGGAAGTTACATAAAATAAAATATTAGCTGGACGACTGGAGATTCCGCCTTCCAAAGCTGTTTTCAGCCATTTATATTGCTGGTTGGTACTTTCAAAAGAAAGATCATCAATAAAAATAAGAAAATAATGCTTAAAATGAGCCAGATAACGCATTAGATTGGGCAATTCAGTTAAGCGGGTGTTGTTTAGTTCCACCAAACGCAAATCAGCCTGAATATAATGATGCAATAAAGCTTTAACTGTGGAGGATTTTCCGGAGCCTCGATCTCCATAAAGAATTAAATTGGAAGCCGGTAAGCCCTGAACAAAACGATCCGTATTGGCCAGAATCTGCTCATGTTCTTTTTCCAGATGAATCAAATTTTCCAGTTTTATTGGATCCGGGTTTTCCAAACCATGCAAGGAGGAATTTTCCCAATAAAAGGCGGCAAATTGATTGAAAATCCCGCATCCTGTTTCTGCATAAAATTTTTGCAGAGCAGGCAAGGCTGTTTCGGGTGGAGCGGATAAAGCTTGCCTGATTTTTTGTCTTTGAGCGGCCAGCCAATCGGAAGCCAGACTGAGATCTCCGGCTGGCAAAGCGGGAGCCGGAGTAATTTCCGGCCAGACTGCAATATTGGCCTCCGGGCATTTGGCCTGAATGAGTTTTTTCAATTCAAAGCAGGAAAACTGAGCTAATTTTTGCAGAACAGTCAGATCCCAAAGAGCAGCCTGTTTCAGATTTTCCTGATTCGGATTTTGACTAAAAGGGTTAAGATCGCTTATAATAAAATTGTAAAGGCTTTCCGGCCAATTACTTTGCAGAGCCTGAGCGGCAAAACTGAAATAGGCCTGGTGTAACTCGGACAGAGCAGGAGCAGGCTGTTCCAGAAGCCGAAGCAGTCTTTGCAAAGCAGGCAGAGGCTCTGGAAGCTGACGATAGAGCAGCAGGGAATCGGGAAGCAAGCTTTCATTCACGGTTATCTGTCCTCCTGACAGGATAGTTTTATGGCTTTATTGTAATACAAAATTTTATTTAATTCAAGAATAAGGGGGCTGCCTTGAGGCAGTTTGGTGAAAATTATGACTAAATTACCGCTTAGAAAAGATGTAAATCCGGATTTGTGTTGGAACCTGGAAGATATTTATGCCAGTGAAGAAGCCTGGGAACAGGATTGGCAGGAAGCTGAGTCCAGACTGCAAAAGCTGAAAGCATGGCAGGGAACTTTAGCCAGGAGCGGCCAGCATTTGGCAGAGGTTTTGGAAGAAGAACTGGCCTTGCAGCTAATCGTTGAAAAATTGTATATGTATGCTCGTATGCGGCGGGACGAAGACAATACCAATTCCTTTTATCAGGGACTGAGCAATCGAGCCGAAAGTTTGAGCGTAAAAATAGAAACCGGTCTGGCTTTTTTAATCCCGGAAATTTTAGCCTTGCCGGAAGATGTTTTAAACAGGTTCCAACAAGATACTCCGCAGTTGGATCTATATCAATTTTATCTGGAAAAAATTCGGAGGCAAAAACCGCATATTTTATCTTTAGCTGAAGAAGAAATTCTGGCTCAAGCCAATGAATTGGCTCAAGGACCGGAACAAATTTTCCGTATGTTGAACAATGCGGATTTGAAATTTGATCCCATTGAAGACGAACAGGGCAATAAGATGGAAGTAACACATGGCCGCTATATTCAGTTGATGGAAAATCCCAATCGGGAAATTCGGCGGCAGGCTTTTGAATCCTTATATCAAGCTTACGGTAATTTAAAAAATACTCTGGCTTCTACTTATGTTTCCAGTGTCAAAGCAGATAAATTCTTTGCTTTGATTCGGCATTATGGTTCGGCTTTGGAGTCGGCTTTATTTGAAGATAAGGTGGATTTGGAAGTTTATGATAATCTGATTGCGGCTGTTCGCAGCGAATTGAATTCCATGCACCGTTATGTAGCTTTGCGTCAAAAAGCTTTGGGGCTGGAAGATTTGCATATGTATGATTTATATGCTCCTCTGGTCAAGGAAATTGATTGGAAAATAACCTATCCGGAAGCGGTGGAAATTGTTAAAAAAGCTCTTAAGCCTTTGGGCGAAGAATATCAGCAAATTCTCAGCCGGGGCTTGGCGGAAGGCTGGGTGGATGTACCGGAAAATCAGGGAAAGACCAGCGGAGCTTATTCCTGGGGGCCTTATGGGGTTCACCCCTATGTTTTATTAAACCATCAGGATAATTTGGATAATGTCTTTACTTTGGCTCATGAAATGGGTCATGCCATGCATTCTTTTTTATCGGATCGCCAGCAGCCTTATGTTTACAGCCAATATACCATTTTTGCGGCTGAAGTTGCTTCAACGGTTAATGAATCTCTGCTGATGCACTATTTGCTGGAGCAGGAACAGGATCGAAACAGGCGGTTATATTTGCTGAATCATTATCTGGAACAGTTCCGGGGGACGGTTTTCCGTCAGACCATGTTTGCTGAATTTGAAAAAATTGTGCATCAAAAAGCGGAAGCTGAACAGCCTTTGACATTGGAAGTATTGAATGAAATCTATCGCCAGTTAAACCAGGATTATTTTGGGGAAAGAATGAGCATAGACAGCCAGATTGATTTGGAATGGGCCAGAATTCCTCATTTTTATTCCGCCTTTTATGTTTATAAGTATGCTACCGGATTTTCGGCTGCCACGGCAATCAGTCAACGCATTTTGCAGGGAGAAAAGGGAGCTTTGGAAGCTTATTTAAGCTTTTTGCAGTCCGGAGGGTCGGATTATCCCTTGAATCTGCTGAAAAAGGCTGGAGTGGATTTAAGCACCCCGCAGCCCATTCAGGAAGCCCTGCAAACCTTTGCCAAAGTCCTGCAGGAGATGGAAACAACTTTATAAGCAGATCCGCCCAGTCCCCCAACGCAAATCTCCAGTTGGGGGACTGCCTGATCAGACTAAGCAGAAGGAAAATACAGACTGTTGACAGTTATGTCAATTCTTTCAACCAGCAAATTGGTCATAAATTCCACCTTGTAACAGATCTTTTTTTGCACTTCTCTGGACAGAGCCACAAG
Source organism: Desulfocucumaceae bacterium (assembly GCA_045600185.1). Taxonomy (GTDB): domain Bacteria; phylum Bacillota; class Desulfotomaculia; order Desulfotomaculales; family Desulfocucumaceae; genus CATZDY01. The sequence continues at coordinate 11,549 of JAZRXK010000105.1, read as the reverse complement.
ATCAGAACCATAAGGCAAGCTGATTTTCAAACTGATTATAACTCTGTCTTCCTTTTTTTCCAAATGAACTCTTTCGATGCTGCGGGCTTCCGTTATTTCCAAAGAAGCCTGATGGACAATGGAACTTAAAGCTGACTGGGAAATTATAATATTGCCGTAAGGCGTAAAGGTCGGACGCACGATGGTTTGTTCCTGCCAGTTATGTATATTTCTGGCCGGCTGATTGTGCTTGATAAAAACTTTCAAGGGATCAATCCAGGTTTCCGGAAAGCTTTTTTTAACTTCCACGGTGGGAGCCGGAATTACATGGCTGGCATGATTATTCCGCATATTCTGAGCCTTTTGAATTTCCCTGGCGGTTGAAACTTCTTCAATTAACAAATAGTGAGCAACAGGAGAAAGTTCCAGGGTTGCGGCTATTTTATCCACCATACCTTTGGAAGTCCCCAGAATCAAAACGCTTTGAGCCTGGGACTGCTGAATGGCTTTTCTGGCTTTTTGAGCTTCCACGGGATCGGTAAATAAAGCGGTTTTTATGGCTCCAATTCGGGTAAGCTGCCGCTTGGCTGTCTTTCCGGCCAAAATTCGAGCATTATTGATAATCAACCCATCGTCAATAATCAGCTCAATATTATATTGGTTGGCAATTTTTATAGCCTTATGGCTTTTACCGGTTCCGCTGCTGCCAACCAAAGCATAAACTGCAAGCTGGTTGTTTGTCTCCACATTGAGACCTCCTGAAAAAAATTGAACTTATGCTTATTATACCTTATAATTGGGATGAGAGGAAAGCTTAAATTGCAGGAGGTAAGGATATGTCTGTTGAATTAAGGGACATTTTGAAGAAAAAGTTTGACTTATCCGAACAGGTGGAAGAAATTCTGCTGAAGAATATGCGGAAGCTGAGCAGGGAGGAACGCCGGATTTATTTTGCTGAAGTCACCCCCAGAGCCGGAGAATTAAAAGAATATCTCAAGTATTGCTATGAGGAAGGCAGCCCGGAACAAAGAAAACAAATGGAGAATTGGATTGTGGAAAATATGCTGGCTCGTCAGGGGATTCCGGACATTGTGGACAGCTGGCTGATGGACAGCATGGGCAGCCTGCATATTTTTCAGAGAATGCGGCAGGAAGCGGAAAGCCGGGGAATAAGGCTGACGAATCTGGTTAATTTTGGTGGCTTGAGCATGGTTATAGTTGCGGTTCTGGTTATTTCGGGAATTGTTTTTTATTTTCTTAATCGTTAGGGAGTCTGGAAATGCAGAAGATTTATTTTAATGTTTTATTGACCAAATTTTTATTTTATGCTCCGGTTATTGGGTTGCTTTTTCCGGTATTCTGTCCAATCAGTTTGCCCAAGTCCATTGGATTGGCTTTAATTGCCATGCTGGCCAGCTTTTTGACGGCTGATTTGGTGATCCTGCCCAGATGGGGAAATATCCCGGCTATTCTTGGAGATATGGTTATCACTATTGCAGTAACTTTAATTTATACTGGTCTGATTTTTAAAGTCTGGCCGCAAATTTGGGGTCTGGTACTTCTGGCAGCTTTAATTGGCTTTGGCGAATGGTATTATCATCGTTATTTGGGGCAGGTTTTATTTCGAGTCAAAAGAAAATAAGTTCCTTTCTGCCTGATTGGGGCATATCTTTATAACAAATTGGGCGGCAGGGAGGAAAGATTATGAGTCGGGTGCAAATTGGTGATTTGGTAACTTGTGAAGGCTGGGATGTTTATTTTAAGGTGGTTTCTTTGGAGCAGGGAGGTCATGCTCGTTTAAAAGGTTTGAATTGCCGGGTTTTAGTCAGGTGTCCGGTTCGGGAATTGACCCGAATAAATTTGCGTCTGGCCAGGGAAAGCCGGGAACAGTTTTTCCGGGACAGTGAAATTAAAGTGCAGCAGATTATGAAACAAAGAGAAAATTTCTTACCCCCAAATTAAAGCGGGAGATAGTTAATGCAGGTTTATAATTGATGTGTTACATAAATGCATCACATGGGATTGGTTTCTCAATGATTTTGTAACGCATCATTGACAAACCAACTCAAAAATTAAAGCAGGAGCCAATTAAGGGATTGAATTTAACTAAAAAATAGCTTAAAATAAGGAGGAATGAATTTTAAGTTAATTTTAAGTTAATTTTAAGGAGGTTTTCTTATGTTTCATCCAACCAACACCCGAATTATTTTTGCTGACTCCGCAGCGGAAGCTCAACAACAATATGAAGCTTTGCAAATTCCCAGGAAAGATCCCAATGCCTATCTGGAATGTTTTAAAGCTACTGAAGTAGAAGATTTTGATTTTGCTTCCGAATTTAATTTTGTGGGAGAAATTTCGGTTAGTCCGGAAGTTATGGCTAAAATTAACACTGATCCTGAACGAGCTTATGTATTGTATAGAATGGAAGATTTGACCACTAATGAGTAGTAAAAAAGCGGTCTGGCATGATAACCAGACCGCTTTTTTACTGTACTGACCTATTATATTTCCGGAATTATAGATTATTCCGGTACAATCATACCTTCTGAAGCGGAAGGAGCTTCTGGCGGAGGAGCTGGAGCGGCGGCCGGAGAAGATTCAACCGGGGCTGGGGCTGGAGCCTGCACCGGATTACTTGCCGGAGCTTCCTGGGGAGCCTGTGCCTTGTGTTCCGCTGGAGGAGTAGTAGACGCAGCGTTATTACTTTCATTTTGTGATGCTTCAGGATGGATCTGACCACTATCTGCTTCAGGTGCAGGATTAGAAGTATTGGTATTTTCAGTTTGAGTGCTGGCATTGGTCTTACTGCTGTTTTTATTATAATTACTTTGATTGCTGTAATTATTGGTTTTAGTGGTTTGAGTACTTTTATTGCTCTTATTGCTGTTGTTAGTGCTGCTTTTGCTGGTTTTAGTGCTGGTACTGCTTTTAACAGTACTTTTTTTGGTTGTCTGACCGGTACTGACATAATGAGCTTTGGGAGGATTTCCGGATAAAAACATATCATAGCCTCCGTTAACATAGCCATAAACAATGCCTTCCGGCTGGACAAAATTAACCGGTTCCTGATCGGCCAAAGCCTGACTTACGACCTGACGAAAAACTGGAGCACAGTAAGTTCCTCCATAACTGGTATTCATGGCGGCAGGCTTGTCGTAACCCATCCAGACCGCACAGGCCAGAGTGGGAGTGCAGCCTACAAACCAGATATCCTTGCCTGTGTCGGTGGTTCCAGTTTTACCTGCTACCTGCCAGCCGCTGATTTGTGCCTTATTGCCGGTTCCTTCTTTGCTGGTTACTACATCCTGCATCATGCTGGTCATCATATAAGCGGTGGTGGAGGACATGGCCTGACTGGTTCTGCCGATATATTCAAACACTTCTCCGAAACGGGTGATAACTTTGGTAATAACAAGCGGTTCCGTATAAATTCCTTCATTGGCAAAAGCACAATAAGCACTGGCCATTTGCAGAGGAGTGACTTCTTCTGTTCCCAAAGCCAGACTGGGACCTACTGAAGCGGGATCAATGTCAAAGCCCAAACCGGAAGCGAACTCAATGGCTCTTTCAATGCCCACTTCTTCATGTAAAAGCCGTACTGCTACGGTATTGATTGATTTGGTCAAAGCTCTTCGCATGGTTAAATAACCATCATAAGAACCAGATGGATTGTAACCATTATAATTAAGTGGAGCACCATTGATGGCGGAAGCTGGAGAAAGTCCGGCCAATTCAATGGCCGGAGCATAGGCAATAACCGGTTTAAAGGAGGATCCGGCCTGCCTGCCCGGTTTAGCGGTTGCCCGGTTCCAGCCCAAAACATTGTTGTGTTTCCGTCCTCCGACCAGACCCAGAACATGACCGGTTTTGGGATCCATAACTACAATCGCACCTTCCGGACCGGAGGCTCCACCGGGGAAATTGCTGTCATCAGCAATAACCTGTTCACAAATTGACTGAATTTTGGGACTCATAGCGGTATAAACCGTTAATCCCTGATTATAAACAGCTTCATTGCCATAAGTTTCAATTAACTGTTCTAAAACATAATCCACATAATATGGATGGTTATAAGTGGGGGAATTATTGGATATATTTAGACCAAGGTCAGTATTTTTATATTGTTCAGCTTGATCTGAAGTAATAAATCCGTATTTGGACATTTGATTCAAAACTTCATTTCTTCTTTTCATGGCTCCCTGAGAATCATTCAAAGGTGAATAAATGCTGGGAGCCGGAACAATGCTGGCCAGTAAAGCCGCCTCTGTAATGTTTAATTCACTGGCTGATTTACTGAAATAAAGTTTGGAGGCTGATTCGATTCCGTAAGCTCCTTCTCCAAAATAAATTTTATTGAGATACATTTCCAGAATTTCATCTTTATTGTAATATCTTTCAACCTGAATGGATAAAATTGCTTCCTGAACCTTGCGGCGAAGTTCTTTTTCCGAATTTAAAAGGCAGGAACGCACTAATTGCTGGGTAATAGTACTGCCGCCCTGGACTTTTTCTCCGGTGGTAAAGTCAATGAATAAGGCTCTTATAATGCCTTTCAGGTCTACTCCGAAATGGTCATAAAAACGAATATCCTCGGAAGCAATAAAAGCATTTCGAGTTTGTTCTGGCAATACTGAAACAGAAATATTAGTTCGGTTTTCGCTGCCTATTTTAGCCAGCAGATTATCTTCTGAATCATAAATAAAAGTAGAACTGGCAGCCATCAGAGATTCTTCATCCCAAGAGGGCAACGGCTGACCACCAAAACAACCCCAATAACAGTCGGCCAGATAACCAACTACTGTTATGCAAAAGATGGCAAAAATCGTAACTAAAATAACCAGGCTCAACCTTAAGGGGCGAATTTTTCTGGTCTTTTTGGGTATAGTCAAAGTTTTTGTTTCCCTCCTTGTATATTTAAATTGATATATGGAAAAATTAGCCTGTAAGTTTTTAAATTGTTTTGTTATATAGTATTTTAGCAAATGCTTGCCTTGAAAGCAAGCAATTTACAAAACTTAGTTTGGCTTTTGATTACAGCAGTAAACTTACGGATTATCATTTGGATAAAATTATTGCTGGAAATGGTATATTAGCTAACTTTTACAATAGGAACAAAATTTATTCATTTTCAACCAGTCAAAAAAATAATTTACAGGGATCTTGTCAACTTCAGTTTTTCTCTGTTAAAATAGTATGATATACTTTATTGAGAAATGGGGGATCTTTATGCAGGACTTGGAAAAGCAAATGGAAATAATCAGGCGAGGTACAGCAGAAATTTTACCAGAAGAAGAATTAAAAGCCAAAATAAAAAAATCACTTGCCACTCAAAAGCCTCTGGTAATTAAATTGGGTTTGGATCCTACGGCTCCGGATATTCATTTGGGGCATACGGTGGTACTTCATAAAATCAGACAATTTCAGGAGCTGGGGCATCAAGCCATTATTATTCTGGGTGATTTTACCGCTCAAATCGGTGATCCCACCGGTCGTTCAGAAACTCGCAAGCCGCTGACTCGTGAACAGGTTTTGACCAATGCTGCAACTTATGAAAAACAAATGTTTAAGATTTTAGACCCGAAAAAAACCAAAGTAGTTTTTAATAGTGAATGGCTGGCTCAATTAAGTTTTTCGGAAGTAATTGGTCTGGCTTCCCGTTGTACTGTGGCCAGAATGTTGGAAAGAGATGATTTTGAAAAGCGTTATCGGGAAAATCTGCCGATTGGAGTACATGAATTTTTTTACCCCCTGATGCAGGGCTATGATTCAGTAAAGCTGGAAGCGGATATTGAACTGGGAGGAACGGATCAAAAGTTTAATTTGTTAATGGGGCGTAATTTGCAGAAAGAATATGGACTGGAACCTCAAATTGCTATTATGATGCCAATTATAGAAGGTCTGGATGGAGTGCAGAAAATGAGCAAAAGTTTGGGCAATTATATTGGCATTGAAGAAAGTCCCAGGGAAATGTATGGAAAAACCATGTCTTTGCCGGATGAGTTGATGATCAGATATTTTGATTTGGTGACAGCAGTTCCTTTGGAAGAAGTGAAAAAATTTGAAGCAGGTCTGGCCGACAACAGTCTGCATCCCAGAGATCTCAAAATGCGTCTGGCACGGGAAATAGTCAGTTTTTATCACAGTGAACAGGAAGCCTGGACAGCAGAGGAAGAATTTAAAAAAATCTTTCAGCGGCATGACTTGCCTGATGAAATTCCTGTTTTTGCTGTAGAAAATGATCTTTGGGAAGATGGTCTGGTTTGGCTGCCCAGGCTTTTGCAGGAAGCTGGTTTGGCAGGCAGCACCAGCGAATCCCGCCGTATGATTCAGCAGGGAGCAGTAAAAGTGGACGGAGAAAAAATAAGCGATCCACATTTCAAATTTGTTCCGACTTCCGGCATGATTATTAAGGTTGGCAAAAGAAAGTTTGTCAAAATCAAATGATTACCAAAAAACCAGACTCTTTTGTTAAAGAGTCTGGTTTGGGATTAGTCTTCGATATTTACATATAAGGAGCGTTCTTCCGGGTTAAATTTGGCTTCAAATTTGCCTTTAAGGTCAATGTTAAAATGATTAAAAAATCCTTTTCCAAAGACTTTGGTTTTTTTAATTTCCATTCCGCCTTCATCTACGGCTCTAATTCTGATTATTTTATTTTCCGAATCATAAGCCAACTCAATTCTATCTGTCTTAAGTTTATCTCTGGCTACGGTGTTTAAAACTACAGAAGTTTTAGATAAAGAAACGATAGGCGTTTTTTCCGGTTTTTCTCCTCTTGGTTTATAAACTTCAAATGACATGATAAGTCCTCCTTGAGTTAAACTGTTCTTCTTATTATAACCGTTTAAATCAGGTAAGTCAATTATAAAAGTTAAGTTAATTCATCTTTAGAATAAGCATATTTGAAGGAAAACTCTGATTTTTTCACAAAAGGAAGGGTGAATTATTTGTGAAGAAAATGTTTAAAAGAACTTCTGTATTCCAAAAAAAGTAATTCTATCGACAATCTTGGTTTTTTTTCTTCTATTAGCAGGGATTATGGATATGCAAATTAAACCTTTGTTTAAACAAACAATAGAAAACCATTTGGCCAGTCTGGCCAATCAACAGATATATGAAGCGATTCAAACCGAATTGGCCAAACAGGAAACAGATTATACTGACCTGATTATTATTCACAAAGATCAAGCCCAAAGAATCGTTCTGTTACAGGCCGATGTCAAAGCCATAAATCTTTTGCTGGCTCAACTGTCTTTGGCTTTAGATGAATCCCTGCAGCAGATAAGTGAAAGTAAACTGGAAATTCCCTTGAGCGAGCTTTGGGGCAGTTATTGGCTGGCTAACCGGGGTCCGGTTTTGAAGGTTAAATGGAAAAATACAGGGTCTGTTAATGTTCAATTACAGGATAAATTTGAAAGTGTGGGGGTAAACCAGTCCCGGCATAAAATTTATGCTTTGTTTAAAGTAAATCTGCAAGTAACTTTTCCCGGAGGCAGCAGCCAAAAAGAAGTGATTGCTACGGTTCCCATAGCTGAAAGTATTATTGTGGGAGAGGTTCCGGAATATTATGGTGTAATGCCCTGGGGCAATTAACTTGAAACCGGGATCAGGCAGTTGGTTTCCGGGGCAGGTGAACTACTCCGACTTATAGAAGTCGGAGCTTCCTGCTTCAATCACTACTGCCTGGCTAACATAATCGTTAGCTCAGGTCTTACACAATGTCCACAGGCGTATGAGTTTGGGCTATTCCATCCATACTGTATATTCAGTTTCAGGCTACTTCAGCAAGTAACCGTAGTCCTTCGTTCAGTATATTGACAGCAGCATTAGTGTCACGGTTTATTGTAAGACCACAATCACACTTTATTGTACGGATACGCAAATCCTTCATTTCGGGATGCAGAGTACCGCAGCAATGGCATATTTGTGATGACGGAAACCACTTATCTACTTTTATAAGATACTTATTTCTATCGGATAGCTTGTATTCAAGCATAGACAGGAACATACCATATCCATTATCAAGAGTAGTTTTGCCGTGTTTATCGCAATTCATCCCGCCACCTATAGAGGTGGGGGATTTCTTGCTCACGGCGTGTTAAAAAACGCCGGCTTGAATAAATTTTAAGCCAGCGTTTTTTTTATTCCAAATAATCTTTCAATTTTTTACTTCGGCTGGGGTGACGCAGCTTTCGTAAAGTTTTGGCTTCAATCTGTCTGATTCTTTCCCGTGTCACCCCAAATGTTTGACCTACTTCTTCCAGCGTTCTGGCTCGTCCGTCTTCCAAACCGAAACGCAGCCGCAAAACCTTTTGTTCCCGATCTGTTAAAGTTTCCAGAACTTCATCCAGTTGTTCCCGCAAAAGGGTGGCAGAAGCTTCCTCGGCTGGAGCCCTGGCAAAAACATCTTCGATAAAATCTCCCAGGTGACTGTCTTCTTCTTCTCCGATAGGCGTTTCCAAAGAAACCGGCTCCTGAGCAATTTTCATAATATCCCGAACTTTTTCTTCCGTAATTCCCATTTCTGCTGCAATTTCTTCGGGAGAAGGATCCCGGCCATATTTTTGCAAAAGCTGTCTGGAAACCCGCACCAGTTTATTGATGGTTTCCACCATATGCACAGGAATCCGAATAGTCCTGGCCTGATCTGCAATGGCTCTGGTAATGGCCTGCCGAATCCACCAGGTGGCATAAGTACTGAATTTATAGCCTTTACGGTAATCAAATTTTTCCACCGCTTTAATAAGCCCCAAATTGCCTTCCTGAATCAGATCCAAAAATAACATTCCCCGTCCGACATAACGCTTGGCAATGCTAACCACCAGACGCAAATTGGATTCAGCCAATTTGCGGCGGGCTTCTTCGTCACCTTCCTCAATCTGTCTGGCCAGTTCTACTTCCTCATCTGAACTTAAAAGGGGAACCCGGCCAATTTCTTTTAAGTACATTCTTACCGGATCGTCAGCTCCCACTCCATCTGGAACTGACAATTCAATTTCCTGCTCTTCCAGGGAGGAATTGCGATTGTTTGAAACAGGAGTGGTTTTGGCCGCTTTTTTAGTGGGTTTTGATTCTTTTTCTCCTTCTTCCATAACTATGGCAACACCCATGGAATGAAAGGTTTCATACATTTCATCAATTTGCTCTGGAGAAAGATCCACACCTTGCAGCAAATCCATAATTTCCGTATAAGAAAGGGAACCCTGATTCTTGCCTTTTTCAATTAACTCCCGAAAGCCTGCTATTTTTTGTCCTCTGGTTTGGAGCTCTGTTTTTTTCTGCTCTTCTTTCATTGCGGTACTCCCCCTCTTGAGCAAAACAGGTTTTGTATTTGTTGCAGCAGTAATCTTATGCTTTCCTGATCCCCGTTTTTTTCGGCAGCAGCCAGGTCCTGCAATAATTGCACTTTTTGCCGGTTGGCCAATTCTTTTTGAAGAATATTTATACAATCCTGTCTGATTTTTGTTAAATGTTGATCTAATGGTTTAAGCCATAATTCCTGGGTCAAAACTGCCGCCTGTGGACTTAAATAATTCAAAGAGGCGGCTGGATTGGCAGCAGAAATTACTTTTTCCCAAATTTCCTGATATTCCGTCCGGCTCCAAAAATTTCGTCCCAGTTGTTTTTGAACCACAGAACAGCTTTCCGGATCATGCAGTAAAATATGCAATAATTTCTGTTCAGCTTTTTCCATTGAAGTCAGAGCTTTGGGAATAGTATTATCAGGTTTTATATCCGTTTTATGCCAATTATTTCTTGATTTTTTCAAATAACGAAGTAATTCTTCCTGAACAGCCTGCCCCGTTAAAGACAGGCGAGAAGCCACCAGTTTAAGACTTTCTTCCAATTTGGCTCCTCCGCCCAAAGCCGCCAGATTGGGCAAAATCTTTTCCAAAATCTCCAAACGATCCAATTTTTGTTTGAAGTAAACTTTTAATTTATATTCTAAAAGCAAATCCGGCTTCAGATTGTTCCAGGCTTCCAAACCGAACTTACGCAGAAATTCATCCGGATCCTTACCTTCCGGAACAGTGATAACTCCTGATTCCAAATCGGCTGCCTGCAACAGATCCAGTCCCTTGAAAGCCGCAACCTGTCCGGCGGTATCCGAATCAAAGGCCAGCAGAACTCTGGAAGTATAACGGGATAAAAGACGAGCCTGACCCAAAGTAAAGCTGGTTCCCAAAGAAGCCACTGCATTGGTTACCCCAAATTGATGAGCAGTCACAACATCCATATAACCTTCCATCAAAACAGCCTGATTCTGACGGCGAATGGAGTCTTTGGCCAAATCCAAACCAAAAAGAAGCCGGTTTTTGATAAAACAAACTGTTTCCGGGGTATTTAAATATTTAGGCTCCCCATCTGCCAAAATTCGTCCGCCGAAACCAACAACTTTTCCGGAGGAATTTTTGACTGGAAACATAATTCGGTTTCGAAAGCGGTCATAGAAATGACCTTTGGAACTTTGGGAAATTAACCCGGCGGCCAAAAGAAGTTCAGGAACAAACTGCCTGGTTTTCAGCAAATTACCCCAGCCGTCCGGAGCAAAACCCAACTGAAAACGCTCGATAATTTCCGTATCTAAACCTCTTTGCTGCAAATAATGCCGAGCTGTTTGAGCCTTTGAACTTTGGATGAGAATCTGGTGATAAAATCCGGCTGCCCAGGCATTAACTTCAAAAAGTTTGCTGTCCTGACTATTTTCCCTGTTTTCTTGCCTATCCAGTCTAATTCCAGCTCGTTCCGCCAAACGATAAAGAGCTTGCATAAAAGAAAGATTATCATAAAGCATTAAAAACCTGAAAGCATTACCTCCAACATGGCAACCAAAACAATAAAAGATTCGTTTGTCCGGAGAAACTGTAAAGGAAGGCTGGCTTTCCTGATGAAAAGGACATTTGCCCACATAATTGCGTCCCTTTTTCTGCAAACGGACATAATCACCAATCAAAGCTACAATATCGGTGCTTTCCAAAACTAAATCAATTACAGACTGTTCTATCATCTGTTGTTTCTCGCTGCCTCCGTTTTCAGACTTATTTTTTTCCAGCCTTGCTTTCCGGCTTACCTGGTAAAAAGCCAAGCATTGAAAGTTGAAAAAAACAGCTCCAAAAGCCATTTGAGCAGGTCATTGCTTCTCCTATTTCTGCCTTTGCTCTCAAAAGCCAAGCATTTTCTAAAATATTCGCTGCCCTCCCCAATTATCCTGCCTATATCCAAAAAATTAGTCGGTATTTAATCAGCCATTACAGCGGTTTTTATAATTCCTGTTGCACTTACAAAGAGAAATTCGGCCTGCAAGCCCAAAGATCCTTGTTTTCGAAAAACAGTTCTGCAATAACTTTGCCCGGTTTTATGCCAATTAAATCTTTGAAAGGGAATTTTTTCTATTTCAACAGATTTTTACTTTATTACTACCATATTCACCTTTCGGCAGGGAATAGTTTGCAAATTAACTTGACTTCTTTTGGACAGAGACTTAAAATTAAACTAATTAGGCTAATTTGAAAATGCTGTAGTTTTAACACGCCGTGAGCAAGAAATCCCCCACCTCTGTAGGTGGCGGG
>JAZRXK010000104.1:0-15627 GCA_045600185.1 Desulfocucumaceae bacterium | reverse complement strand
ACTTTGGCATTGCCCAATTCTTCAGCCAGGGTATTGGCTGGAATATAATAGGCTTGAACATCTTCTCTTTTAACCTTGAGATCAATTAAGTCGCTGTTGACAAAAATAATTCCGCCCGGAGCTACAGTGGGTTCAAATTTTTCCAGAGAAGGCCGGTTCATGGCAATTAAAACCGTCGGTTCGGTAACTACTGGAGAGCTGATCGGTGCGTCGGAGATGGAAATTCCGCAGTTGGCGGTTCCGCCTCGCATTTCCGGACCATAGGAAGGAATCCAGGCTACCTGTTTATCTTCAATCATGGCGGCATGAGCCAAAAGCTGTCCGGTGGACAGAACTCCCTGTCCGCCAAAGCCAGCAATCAATACTCCTTCAAACAACTTTTCCACCTCGTTTATTTTTTAAATTCGCCCAGAGGATAATAGGGAAGCATATTTTCTTTTAACCATTCCAGAGCTTTGAGCGGCGGCAAACCCCAGTTAGTGGGACAGGCCGACAGAACTTCCACAAAGCTGAAGCCCTGATTGGCTGCCTGCACTTCAAAAGCGGCTCGAATAGCTTTTTTGGCTTTAATGACATTACCCGGATCATGGACGGAAACCCGTGCTACATAAGCAGTTCCGTCCAAAGTGGCCAGCATTTCACTCATGCGAATCGGATAGCCGTTCAGATCCTTGTCCCGACCTTTGGGAGTGGTAGTAGTTACCTGACCCAGCAAAGTGGTTGGAGCCATTTGTCCTCCGGTCATGGCATAAATGGCGTTATTGATAAAAATAACGGTAATTTTTTCTCCTCTGGCCGCAGCGTGAACGATTTCCGCTGTTCCAATGGCGGCCAGGTCGCCGTCTCCCTGATAGGAAAAAACCATGCGATCCGGCAGAACTCTTTTGATGCCGGTGGCTACAGCCGGAGCCCGACCATGAGAAGCCTGAAAAGCATCAGTATCAAAATAATCACAGGCAAATACTGAACAGCCAACCGGAGAAATGGCAATGGTTTTTTCAAAAATGCCCATTTCATCAATAACTTCCGCTACCAGCCTGTGCACAATGCCGTGAGTGCAGCCGGGGCAGTAGTGCATGGGCATATCCTTGAGAGATTGGGGATGGCTAAAAACCTTAGTCATTATTTTTCACCTCCCAAAACACTGGCTACAGTCTGATAAATATCTTTGGCTACCGGCATCATACCTCCGGTACGGCCATAAAAATGAGTTTTGGCACGCCCGGCCAAATAAAGCCGAACATCTTCCACCATTTGCCCCATGTTCATTTCTACTACAAAGTAATTGGCGGCTTTGACTTCTTCAAAAGCTTTTTCCGGGAAAGGCCACAAAGTAATGGGACGAATTAAACCAACCTTTTGACCTTTGGCTCGGAAACTGTCAACCACTGATTTACAGATACGGGCGGAAGTTCCAAAAGCCACCATGACCAATTCAGCATCTTCCAGACAATATTCTTCCCAGCGTTGCTCTTTGTGCTGCATTTCAGAGAACTTCCGGGTTAATTTAATATTGTGATTTTCGCAGTTTTCCGGCACAATCTGTAAAGAGGTAATCAGGCGTTTTTCCTGTCCGGCTTTGCGTCCGGTGGCTGCCCAGGATTTTTCCGGCAGCTCTACGGCTTCATATTCATCAGCTAATTCCACCGGTTCCATCATTTGTCCCAAAATTCCGTCCCCGATCAGCATAACCGGAGTGCGATATTGATCCGCCAGATCAAAAGCGTCTTTCATCAGGTCAATAATTTCCTGAACAGAGGCCGGAGCCAGAACCAGCAAACGATAGTCTCCATGTCCGCCGCCCTTGACTGCCTGAAAATAATCAGATTGAGAAGGGGCAATATTGCCTAATCCCGGCCCGCCCCGCATCATATTGACAATAACACAGGGCAGTTCAGCTCCAGCCAGGTAGGAAATTCCTTCCTGCATTAAACTGATGCCTGGTCCGGAAGAAGAGGTCATAACTCTCGCTCCGGCTCCAGCAGCTCCAAAAACCATATTGATGGAAGCGACTTCACTTTCTGCCTGCAAATAAACTCCTCCGACCTCCGGCATTTTTTTGGCCAAATAATGGGGAAGTTCACTTTGAGGGGTAATCGGATAACCGAAAAAATAACGGCAGCCAGCTCTGACCGCCCCTTCACCAATGGCTTCATTTCCTTTCATTAAAACCCGGGTCATAATTTTTTAAGCCTCCTTTTCCACCTCAATAACCAAATCTGGACACATTCTGGCACAAGTTGCACAACCAATACATTCTTTCATTTTATCTGGTTCCACCGTTGCCGGATGAAAACCTTTGCTGTTAATTCGATCTGCCATGGTAATAATTTGCTTGGGACAGAAATTTTTGCAAAGTTCACAGCCTTTGCAGCGATCTTCCCGAAAGCTTACCTTCGCCAATCTATCATCCCTCCTTGGTAAGGACATATTATTTTAATGTGAAATATTCACCGCCTGAAGAGGCGGGAGCTTCTCGCTCAAGTACCCTGTTGTGTACAGTAACAACGAGCTAGCCCCGGGTTTCCCCCGGTTTCGATGGATTGTATAAGGCTAAACCGCCCCATCCGGGAAATTTTTCATAGAGGTGGGGAAATTCTTGCTGAAAATAGGTTAAAAGGGTGGACGCATATAAAATTTAAGAGGTAAATAGGGTATTTCCGGCAATCCAGCGACCAGATTTTCCGCCGCTCCGGTGAAGACCAGAGGAAGATTAAGCTGTTTGGCCGCTTTCAGAATAATTTCCCGACCTTTAGCAATAACTGCCAAATCAGTGGCCGAACCTAAATTGGTGTTATTGACCAGACCGGTAAATTTTAAGCCGCAGGCTGCCCTGATTGCCTGAAACATTTTTATAATGCCGGGGCAATCCTGAGTAAAGGGACGGCAGGTATTCAGCACCATAAATAAATCATAACTGCCTTCCGGCAAAAAAGGGGCAAAGCGACCCAGCACCCTGGCTCCCAAATCATCACCGCCAACATCAAAAACCGCTGGTTTGTCTGGATTGTCAAAAATATTGCGGATTCGAGGAGAAAGAGCCGGTAAGTCGGCGTTGGCCAAAATTCCTTCGGAGCTGATTACAGTTAAACCCTTTTGTTCCAATTCTTTTTTCACCAGACGGCTGCGAAAATAAGGGTTAATTATATCCACATCAGCCAGAATTGATAAAGGGCGGGTGGATAAAGCATAGTTAATGGCCAGTTCGGTTTTGCCGCTGCCTAAATAACCGGCCATAATAACAATTCTTTTGGAGCTTTGAAATATTTTTTTCACCTGTTTATTCTCCTGACCGTTTAGTTCTGCGAGATCCTTGACTCCGTTCTTTTTTGATTCGATCCTTGCGACCCAGTTTATCTAAAAAGTCCAAAAAAGGGATTTGGGCAATAATTTTAGATAAAGAAACTTTTTCCGCTATTAAGTGCAGAAGCAGCAAATAAATCAGATAAATAATTTGGACTTTCATTTCGCAGGTCCAGATAATAATTAAACCCAAAGCCACTCCCAAAGCATTTGAACCGGCATCGCCCATCATGGTTTTAGCCCGCACATCAAAGGGATAGTAAGCTAAAACTATTCCGGCCAGACCGCTTAAAAAAGCTGTTTCATAAGAAATTACCGTCAAACTGGTAATGCCCAAAATTAAGGTTATGACGAAAGTTAAGTAAAAATATTTGCAGGAGCGGCCAGGACGCAAATCAAATAAATTGAAGGAATTGGCTGACAGAGCCAGAAGCAGAGTGGTAAAGATCAATTCCAGCCAATGACTTTCTGAACTGAGCGAAAAATTGTTTTCCAGGGAGGCCATGCAAAAAGCCAGAATCAGGCCAAAAACAGCTTTGATGCTTCCAGTTGTCAGTTGTCCACGCAAAAGCATATTCAGATGGCCTTTTAGGCCTGTAGTTTCCCGATTGCCCCAAATATCATCCATCAATCCCAAAAAAGTAAAACCAATTAAACCCAGAAACAGAAGCAGAATTCTGGAATGTAATCCTGCGGGCATCAAAAAAAGAGCAATCAAACCCATAGGTAAAAAAGCCAGACTGAAAACTACTCCGGTTCCGGTTGGAATGGGAATTTCCTGATAATTGAGGACTAAACTGCCGCCCTGACTGGCTATGTGAATAATTTTTTTAATCATAAAGCGGCATAAGAGAAATCCCAGAAGAAAAAAAGTGATCAGCCAAATGATTACCGGATAGCTCATCTCCTCACCTCATAAATAAAAATAGGTCTTGCCTCTATTTTATATCATCTTAATTGGAAAAAAAAGAGGAATCTTGCAGGTAAAATAGACTTTTTTCAGTTGAAACCTGAATTTTTTGTGATTTTTAGTCTTTATTTACAGGTTGTCCCAGTTTTTTCAGTTTTTCTTTGATTAGTTTCTCCTTGCCGCTGTTTGAAGGCTGATAAAAAATTCGATTGAGCAGATTATCCGGCAAATATTGCTGCTGCACAAAATGACCGGGGAAATCATGCGGATATTGATAGGAAGCAGTCGGAGACTTGGAGGTCAGACGATGCAGTTTTTGAGAGCTTTGATCTTGCAGATAAGGCGGTGGAGATAAAATTGCTTCTTCCCGCACCGCTTTTAAGGCGGCATCAATGCCCTGTTCCACGGAATTGCTTTTGGGAGCGACAGCTACGGATAGGGCGGCTTCGGCAACAATAATCCGGGCTTCCGGCCAGCCGACCATTTCGACTGCCTGAGCCGCCGCCGAAGCTACGGTCAGAACCAGAGGATCAGCCAGACCCACATCTTCGGCCGCATGAATTAAAATGCGGCGGCAGATGACTTTGGGATCTTCCCCGGCCTGAATTAAACGAGCCAGCCAATATAAGGTGGCCTGGGGATCACTGCCCCGCATACTTTTGATAAAAGCGGACATGACATCATAGTGTTCGCTGGCTCGATCAAAGGGGATATTGCGGTTCCGGCAAATTTCCTGAGCCTGCTGCCAGGAGGGCTGGCGAACTCCATTGCTGTCCGGCAAGGTAGTTAAAACCAGGGCTTCCAGATTGTTTAAGGCAGATCTGGCATCTCCATTGGCAGCTTGAGCCAGATATTGCAGAATTTCCGGAGCAATCCGGGTTTGGTAGTCTCCCAAACCTTTCTCCTGATTCTGCAAGGCTCTTTGAAGAATTCGGACTAAGGCAGCAGGACTCAGAGCTTTGAGCTGATACAACCGGGAGCGGCTTAACAGGGGACGATTAACCGCAAAAAGAGGGTTTTCGGTGGTGGAGCCAATTAAAACCAGCAGGCCGTTTTCTACAAAAGGCAGCAGAGCATCCTGCTGGTTTTTGTTAAAACGGTGGATTTCGTCAATAAAAAGCAAAGTTCTTTCCTGATAAAAATTTTGCTTTTTTTGAGCTTCTTCAACTATTTGCCGCAGATCGGCAACTCCGGCCATAACTGCATTAAGACGCACAAAATGACTTTTAGTCTGGTGAGAAATGATCTCAGCCAAAGTGGTTTTGCCGCTGCCGGGGGGGCCATAAAGAATAATGGAGCCCAGCAAATCGCTTTCAATGGCCTTCCGCAAAGCTTTGCCCTTGCCTACCAGATCGATTTGCTCCTCAAATTCAGCCAGGGTTCGGGGACGCATCCTTTCAGCCAAAGGAGCATGAGGATTTTGCCCGGATTCAAATAAGTTTTGCATAGTAAATTAAAACTCCTTTTCAATATATTATAACATAAATTTAAAAAAAACGGGACTTTTTGCAACCAAAACCTTCTCTTTGCCCACTATATAAGTATAGGCCTATAAAAATCAGGAAATGAGGTAAAAATTCTGGAAGATGAAAAGATCCTAGATTTGTATTTTGCCCGCCAGGAAGAAGCGATTGTGCAAACCGCCCACAAATACGGTAAGCTGATTCGCACAATTGCTTATAATTTATTGGGTAATCAAGCCGACTGTGAGGAATGCGAAAATGATACTTACCGAGTAGCCTGGAATAAAATTCCTCCTGCCCGTCCGGTTTATCTGTCTGTTTATCTGGGAAGAATTGCCCGCAATTTGGCTTTTGATCAATATGCTTATAATACTGCTGCCAAACGCAATTCAGAACTGGAGGTTGCTTTGAGTGATCTGGAAAAAGATTTGGCCGGGATTAGTTCTGTAGAAGATGAATATGAACAAAAGCGAATAGCCAATTTAATCAGTGATTTCTTAGGCCAAACCAGTCGCAGCAAACGCTTGATTTTTGTTCGTCATTATTGGTATGCGGACAGTTTGGCAGAAATTGCTCGCAGATATGGCTTTAGCTTGAGTAAGGTTAAGTCCAGTCTGATGCGAACCCGGAAGGAACTTAAAAAGTATTTGGAAAGTCATGGAGTTGAGTTATGAATAAAAAAAATTTGTTTTACATTATTGGAATGCTGGATGATCAATTAGTAGAGGAGGCTGATAATAGCGTGAAGATCGTAAAAAGAAATAGGATCCGGAATATAACTTTAATTGCGGTTGCTGCTTTGTTGCTGTTTGGGGTGACTGCTTGGGCGGCAGAATATTTTAGGAGTGGAACCTATTCTCATTCTTCCACTATCCCTTCTTATAAGGAAGTGCCTTCTGCTGAAATTTTGCAAAAGGATTTGGGCATAGCTCCGCATCTGGTGGAGGATTTTTCCAATGGCTATAGTTTTCAGGCTGGCTATACGGTTTATAGTGAGGATTATGACCAAACCGGTAAGGTAAATCAAAAATATCAGGAATTGCATTGTGAATACCTCAAAGGTCAGGATCGACTCAGCTTGTTTATTAATGGGGCTGAAGCTGGAGCCGATCAGGATAGTTGTTATTTGGCTTCTACTGTTTACCGGGGTGTGGATATTAAGTATTTTGCCTATGCCAACAAATTGGTTCCGGGGGATTATCAACTGACCGAGCAGGATAGACTGGACGAGCAAGCGGGGAAATATGTTTTTTCCTATGGCAGTGAGGATATTTCTGTTTCTCAGGTGCAGGTTTTGAGCTGGACGGAGGATGGGCTTAATTATTCTTTCTGTGTCATGGATTCACCTTTAACCCAAGAGCAGCTTTATCACATGAGCCGGGAACTTATTGATTTACAGAAAAATAATTAAGATTGGTAAAGGTACGCTTTGGTCGTACCTTTTTTCTTTTTTTTGGCTCTCCTCAAAGGAGAGCCAAAAAAAGATTGAAAAATAAAGAAGCCGGAAGTATGTTCTTCCAGCTTCTGAAAAGTCTGAACTGGATTATTTCCGCAAACCCAGCTTGGTAATAATAGCCCGGTAGCGTTCGAAGTCCCGATCCCGCAGATAGTTCAAAAGACCCCGTCTTTTTCCAACCATTTTTAAAAGTCCCCGTCTGGAATGGTGATCTTTTTTATGAATTTTCAAATGTTCGGTCAGATAATTGATCCGTTTGGTTAAAATGGCAATTTGCACCTCTGGAGAACCGGTATCGTTCTCATGAGTTTTAAATTCATCAATAATAACTTGCTTATCTCCTGCCAAAAATGCCATGCTTTTCACCTCCTTAAAGCTTTAAAAGCTTAAAATCGCTGTCTGGCCAAGCAGACCGACGGTGACTCCAATCCCCTAGCCAACAGTTCATTTTGAGTTCAGATTATTTTTCTTTTGTCGGAAGTTTGCCGTTGCTGACAGGCAAATTGCACCTGAACTGTTAAGCTGATTATACCCAGTTTTATGCCGCCAGTCAATATCAAGATAAAGAATAAGTTTTGAAAATTGTTTTTTATAATTTTCTGTCAATCAGGAATAATCAGGAAAATCAGTCTGGGGGAGGAAGGGATCGTTCAGGAGTCAGGCAGGAGAAATTTTATTTTAGTCGAATTTTTGCTGAAAGAAACAATAAATTTATCACAAGGGGAATTGGCTCAAATGAAACCATTGATTATTGTTACCGGACTTTCCGGAGCCGGGAAATCCAAAGTAGCGGATTTTCTGGAAGATTTGGGGTATTATTGTGTGGATAATTTGCCGCCGGCTTTAATTCCCAAATTTGCTGAGTTATGTATGACGGCCAAAACGGGCAAATCCAATACGGCTTTGGTGGTGGATATTCGGGGTCGGGAATTTTTTGATGGATTTAATGAAATTTTTTATGAGCTGGATGAAAAAAAGATTAAATATCAGATTTTATTTTTGGAAGCCTCCGATGAAATTTTGGTGCGCAGATATAAGGAAAGCCGCCGCATACATCCTTTGGGATCGGACGGAGAAGTTTTGAAGGCCATCCATCAGGAAAGAAAGTTAATGAGCTTTTTGCGATCCAAAGCGGATAAAATTATTGATACTTCCAATATGACTTTGGCGGTTTTGGCTTCGGAAATTTATTATCTATACAATACAAATGATGATTCTCAGGGATTCCGGGTAATGATTTTATCCTTTGGTTTTAAGTATGGGATGCCTTTGGATGGAGACTTGGTTTTTGATGTTCGTTTTATGCGAAATCCTTATTATGTTGCGGAATTAAAGAGCTTAAACGGCGAAAATGAGTTGGTGCAGGAATATGTTATGGACTCAGAAATTTCCAGGCAGTTTTTAAACAAACTGTTTGATTTAATTGATTTTTTATTGCCACTGTATAAAGAGGAGGGCAAGCCGTCTTTGCAAATTTGCATTGGCTGTACCGGGGGCAAACATCGTTCGGTAACTGTGGCTGCTTATCTGGCTGAATATCTGCAAAGCAAAAATTATCAGGTTCAGCTACGGCACCGGGATATGCAGAAGGATGTGAAATAAGTGAAAAGCAAATTTCATTTTCTGGCCGGCTTAAAAATCAAGCGTTGGATTTTTGTATCTTTTATGGGTTTAATCTTCAGTATCCTGGGTACGATATTGATTTTTGAAGAATTATTAAGCAGCTCGAATTTGGAATGGAAAAAACAGCTTTATTTCAGAATTGTTTATTTTAATGATCTTTTAGGTAACTGGGGACAATGGCCACAGGTTTTAATTTTTCCGCTGTTGGGTATTGTCCTTTTGGCTTGGGGCTTTTATCGTTCCAACCAGGCTTTATTGTTTTTTCTGGCTCCCAATGTCCGCAAAAAAGAGATTCTTGATCGGGCTTATCAAAAAAAATATTTGCAAAAAGGCTCCAAAATTGTGGCTATAGGCGGAGGAACCGGACTTTCCACTCTGCTGCGGGGATTGAAGGAATATACTGAAAATATTACGGCTGTGGTTTCGGTGGCCGATGATGGGGGAAGCTCCGGCAAATTGCGTAGTGAAATGGGTATGCTGCCGCCAGGTGATATTAGAAATTGTCTGGCAGCTTTGGCAGATCAGGAAGGATTATTGGATTTGCTGCTGCAGTATCGGTTTTCGGAACACCATTTATCCGGGCATTGTATGGGAAACCTGCTGCTGGCAGCTTTAAATAATATGTTTGGAGACCTGGAAAAAGCTTTGCAGGCTTTGAATCAAATCTTTGCTATCAGAGGTCAGGTTTTGCCGGCAACTTTGGAACCGGTCAGTCTGGGAGCCGAATTTACAGATGGGGAAATGGTTTTGGGAGAATCTGTTATTCCGGAACAAAAAAAACCGATTAAAAGGGTTTTTTTGGAACCTTCCTTTTGTCAAACTTTGCCAGAGGTTTCCAGAGCCATTTTGGATGCGGATCTGATTTTATTTGCTCCGGGCAGTCTTTATACCAGTATTCTGCCCAATTTGCTGGTGCATGGAATTAAAGAAGCTTTACATGAATCTGCGGCTCTTAAAGTTTATGTTTGTAATATTATGACCCAACAGGGAGAAACTAATGGTTATACAGCCAGTCGGCATGTTCAGGAAATTCAAAAAGCTTCCGGGAATGTTTTGGATTATGTGCTGGTTAATACGGCTGAAATGTCAAAAGAGATGCAGGAAATTTATCGCAGAGAAAGCTCAACTTTAGTCAAACCGGATATTAGGAAAATTGAAAAAATGGGTGTTCAGGTAATTGCCGGAGATTTTATCAAGGAAGAAAAATCCATTCGGCACAATGCGGATAAAATTGCTGAGATTGTTAATGAACTGGCTCAAAAAAATTCTTGGCGATAATTTAAACGAGGTGTGTTGAATGTCTTTTTCGACCAATGTTAAAAATGAATTAGCTCGGATTAAATCCTCCAAACAATGCTGCCGCCTGGCTGAGCTTTCGGCTCTGACCAAATTGGACGGCAGTTTGGAAATTCGAGGCAGACAAATTTCTTTAAAAATTATGAATGGCAATGCGGCAGTAGTTCGCAAAATTTTTATGGAATTAAAAGAATTTTTTGTGGTTCAGACCAAAGTTGAAGCGGAACGCAAAATGAAATTGAAAAAAAATATGCTCTATTTGATCCGGGTATGCGAATCTGCCAAAGTCAGGGAAATTTTAACTGAATTGGGCTTGTTAACTGAAGATATGAGTTTGGAATCAGAAATCATGCCCAAATTTGCCGATTCCGAATGTTGTGGCCGAGCTTATTTGCGGGGAGCTTTTTTGGGAGGTGGTTCGATTAACAATCCGGACAAGGATTATCATCTGGAAATCATTACCACAGACGAACGCTATGCTCAAAGCTTGCAGCTCTTAATGCAGAAGTTTAATTTGCCGGCCAAAATCAGCCGCCGCAAAAACTGGCTGGTGGTTTATCTGAAAGAAGGCAATCGTATTGCAGACTTTTTGAGTATGGTGGGAGCCCATACGGCTCTGCTGGAGTTTGAAAACGCCCGAATTTTAAAGGAAACCCGCAATCTGGCCAATCGTTTGGCCAACTGTGAAAATGCCAATTTGGATAAGGCCATAGAAGCTTCCGCTTATCAGCTTCGAGCCGTTCAGATTATTGAAGAACACTGGGGATTGAAGCATCTGCCGCCTCCTTTGCGAATGGTGGCTGAAGCTCGGAAGGCTCATCCGCTGATGAGCTTGAAAGAATTGGGAGAAAGTATGCAGCCGGAGTTAACCAAATCAGGCGTAGCTCATCGTCTTAAAAAATTGGAAAAAATTGCAGAGGACTTAATATCGGGAGAAGAAAAAACTTTACCCTAAAGAGAATTTAGTGTATAGTAAAAGGGATGGATTGGGCAAAATTATAGATGCTTTTCCATTCTTTATTTAAAACTAAATAAGTTTATCCGGTGTCATATATCAATAGAAAGTAATAGTCAGAATATTAAGAAGGAGTGTTTTTGATTGGCCAAAAAAACTGTCAAAGATATTGATGTGCGAGGAAAAAAAGTTTTAGTCCGGGTTGACTTTAATGTTCCCCTGGACAAAAACAGAAAAATAGCGGACGATAGTCGGATTAAGGCTACTTTACCCACTATCAATTATTTGCGGGAACAGGGAGCCAAGGTTATCCTGATCTCACATTTGGGTCGTCCCAAAGGGAAAATAGATGAAAAATACAGCTTGAATCCGGTTGTTGACACTTTAAGTAATCTTTTGGGAATGGAAGTTTCCAAATTGGATGACTGCATAGGAATGGATGTTATGCAGGCCATTGAAAAAATGGATTTTGGCCAGGTGCTGCTGTTGGAAAATGTTCGTTTCCATCCGGAGGAAGAAAAAAACGATCCGGATTTTGCGGCTAAACTTGCCAAACTGGCGGATGTTTATGTTAATGATGCTTTTGGTGCGGCACACCGTTCCCATGCTTCCACTGAAGGTGTAGCCAGAATTTTGCCGGGAGTATCCGGTTTTCTCATGGAAAGAGAACTGGAAATGCTGGGTAAAATTGTGGATAATCCCAAGCGGCCAGTGGTGGCTATTTTAGGCGGAGCTAAAATTTCAGATAAAATAGAAGTTATTGCTAATCTTTTGGGGAAAGTGAATACCTTGATTATTGGGGGAGGTATGGCAAATACTTTCTTAAAAGCCAGGGGTTATGAATTGGGAAAATCCCTTCTGGAACCGGACAAAGTGGAACTGGCTTACACTTTGATGCAAAAGGCTCAGGAAACACAAACTGAATTGCTGCTGCCGGAAGATGTGGTTGTGGCTTTGGATGCCAATCCCGATTCAGAAATTAAACAGGTAGCAGTGGAAGCTGTTCCGCCGGAGGTAATGGTTTTGGATATTGGTCAAAAAACCATTGATTGCTTTATTCAGGCTTTGCAGACTGCCCACACTGTAATTTGGAATGGACCCATGGGAGTGTTTGAAATGGCTCCTTTTGCTAATGGTACTTTTAAAATTATGGAAGCTTTAGCCAAATTGCAGGCTATTACAGTGGTTGGTGGTGGGGATTCAGCCGCAGCGGTGAAGCAATCCGGTTTGGCTGATCACTTTACCCATGTTTCTACTGGCGGAGGAGCTTCCCTGGAATTTTTGGAAGGCAAGGTTTTGCCAGGAATAGCGGCCTTGCAGGATAAATAAAGAGGAGTGAATCCCAATGAAAATTCCTTTAATTGCCGGCAACTGGAAAATGAATCAAAATGTTGCTGAAACTAAAGCTTTTTTTCAGGATTTGAAGGAAATTGACGGGGTGGAAGTGGTCGTTTGTCCACCCTTTACCGCTTTGGCCAAAGCCATTGAAATGACCGAGGGGCGAGCCATTGGCATCGCAGCTCAAAATTTGTTTTGGGAAGATAAAGGAGCTTATACCGGAGAAATTTCTCCTTTAATGCTGAAAGAAATTGGCTGTCAGTGGGTGTTGATTGGTCATTCTGAACGGCGGCAGTATTTTGGAGAAACTGATCAAACGGTAAACCGCAAAATCCAGGCAGCTTTGGCAGTTGGTTTAAAACCTGTAGTTTGTATAGGGGAAACCGAAAGCCAGCGGCTTGAAGGCCAAACTGAAAAGGTGCTGGAAGGGCAGTTAAGCGGGGCTTTGGCGGGCTTTACTGCTGAAGATGCTCTGCAAATGGTGATTGCCTATGAACCGATTTGGGCCATTGGCACCGGCAAAACCGCTTCTGCCGAGGATGCTCAACAGGCAGCCGGCTGGATCAGGCGTTGGTTAATTGGTCATTTTGGTTTGGATTTGGTGGGAGAAATCCGCATTTTATATGGTGGAAGCGTGAAGCCGGAAAATACGGCGGAATTATTGCAGCAGCCGGATATTGATGGAGCTTTGGTGGGGGGAGCCAGCCTGAAGGCAGACAGTTTTGCGGCCATTATTCAAGCAGCTTTGCTTCAGCCTTAAAGAGAAAGAAGGACAATATTTTGACACAACCGTTAGCATTGATTATTTTAGATGGCTGGGGATTGGCCGAAGCCGGGCAGGGAAATGCCATTGCTTTGGCTGATACCCCCAATATGGACAAATATAAACAACAATATCCCTATACAACTTTATCAGCCTGTGGCTTGGATGTAGGTTTGCCGGAAGGTCAGATGGGCAATTCGGAAGTAGGTCATTTGAACATTGGAGCCGGACGGATTATTTATCAGGAATTAACCCGAATCACCAAGTCCATTAACGATGGAGATTTTTTTACCAATCCGGTTTTGGCTGAAACCATGGAAAAGGTTTTGGCCAATAATTCGGCTTTGCATTTAATGGGGTTGTTATCAGATGGCGGTGTCCACAGCCATAATACCCATTTATATGCCTTATTGGAAATGGCTCAAAATTTTGGTTTGAAAAAGGTTTTTGTCCATTGCTTTTTGGATGGACGGGACACCCCACCGGCCAGCGGTATCAATTATGTAGCGGAACTGGAAAAGAAAATGGCGGAAATTGGTCTGGGACAGATTGCCACAATCAGCGGGCGTTATTATGCCATGGATCGGGATAAACGCTGGGAAAGGGTGGAACTTGCTTATCAGGCTTTGGTTGAAGGCAGTGGAGAACAGGCGGATACAGCCCTGCAAGCGGTGCAGGCCAGCTATGACCAGTCTTTGACTGATGAATTTATGTTGCCTGCGGTGATTCAGGCGGCTGGAGATGGTCGAATTAAAAATGGAGATGGAGTTATTTTCTTTAATTTCCGTCCGGATCGAGCCAGAGAAATAACCAGAGCTTTGGTGGATGTGGATTTTCCTTATTTTGAGCGTCCCGGTGGCCGGCTGGACTTGGCTTATGTCTGCATGACCCAATATGACGCAACCATTCAGGCTCCGGTAGCCTTTGCTCCGGAATCCATTACCCATACTCTGGGCGAAGTTCTGGCAGAAAATCACCTTCGTCAGCTACGCCTGGCGGAAACGGAAAAATATGCTCATGTTACTTTCTTTTTTAATGGTGGAGTCGAAACTCCCAATGAACAGGAGGATCGAATTTTAATTCCTTCTCCCAAGGTCAATACCTATGATTTACAACCCTGCATGAGTGCTTTGGAAGTAACGGAACGGGCTTTGCTGGAAATTGATAATTATCAGGTTATAATTATCAACTTTGCCAACCCGGATATGGTAGGGCATACCGGAATTATTTCAGCAGCCGTGGAAGCAGTTTCAGTAGTTGACAAATGTCTGGGGCGGATTGTGGAAGCAATTCTGGCTAAAGGCGGCAAGGTGGTTGTTACAGCGGATCATGGCAATGCGGAAATGATGCTGGATAAAACCGGACAGCCAGTAACCGCTCATACTTTGGATCCAGTGCCCTTTTTGCTGATTGGACAGGATCTGCCTGCTGCACATTTGCGTTCCGGAGGCCGTCTGGAGGATATTGCTCCCACTATTCTGGATTTATTGAATTTATCCCAGCCTCCTGAAATGACTGGAAAAAGCTTGCTGTATAAATAAGAAATAAAAGCTGATTTTTCAAAAGGAGAATCAGCTTTTTAAACTTGGAGGTTTGAAATGAAAGAAGAATGTTTGTTCTGTAAAGCTCCTCTTGAATATCTGTATTCAGATGAACTTATGGAGTGCATCATTTGTCACAAGAAAGAAAACAGTAAGACGAGATGTATTAACGGGCACTATATTTGCAACGAATGTCATACGAAAGGCATGGATGTTATTGTTTCCCTCTGTCTGGAAGAAAAATCAAGGAATCCACTTGCAATCATTGAAAAAATGATGGAACAGCCGTTCTGTCATATGCACGGACCTGAACACCATGTTATGGTCGGTGCGGCATTGCTTACAGCATATAAGAATGCCGGAGGAGATGTTGAGCTGCATTCTGCATTGATTGAAGTAATGAATCGTGGTAAAGGTGTTCCCGGTGGAGCCTGCGGATTCTGGGGTGCCTGCGGTGCAGGTATCAGCAGCGGTATGTTTATTTCCATCATTTCAAAAGCCACTCCGCTTACAATTGAATCTTGGGGCTTGTCAAACCTGATGACATCAAAAGCACTTGAACAAATTGGTACTGTAGCTGGTCCGAGATGCTGTAAGAGGGATTCATTCCTTTCCATTCTTGCCGCAGTCGATTTTGTCAAAGAACATTTTGGAATAGAAATGGAAAAAACACAAATAGTATGCAGTTATTCTTTTCTGAATAACCAGTGTATTGGTAAAAGATGTCCGTTTTTCAAGTCTAATCATTGACGATAAAAATTCAGCTTAATTGCTCAATTTTGAAGTGGATATGTCTTCATAAAATATTTCGGCGGCGGAAACCCACTTACTTTACAGGAAGGGCGGGTCCCGCCCTGCGGAGCCCGCCCTCGATCTGATATTCCCGACAACGGGGGAGAATCCCCGCTGCGGGTATATGTTTTTTCAGGTACATGTTTTTCAGTTGTGCCCTGTTTAATTACCGGCTTTAAGGTCGGCT
>JAZRXK010000103.1:0-1966 GCA_045600185.1 Desulfocucumaceae bacterium | reverse complement strand
AGACCTGGTATGGTAATCCAGACTCATTCTCCCGCTGTCATGGAAGCCCGCCGGACTATTCTGGAGCTTTTGATAGCCAACCATCCTATGGATTGTTTAACCTGTGACAAAATGGGTAATTGCAAGCTGGCTGACTATTGTTATGAATATGGAGTCAAAACCAGCCCATTCCATGGCAGGGTTCACGAATATGAAATTGAAGACAGCAACCCATTTATTTTAAGAGATATGAATAAATGCGTGCTGTGCGGCAAATGCGTTCGTGCCTGTGCCGAAATCACCGGCAAAAACAATATTGATTATGCCTATCGGGGCTTTGACAGCAAAATTTCCACTTTTGGAGATATGCCCTTTATTGACAGTGACTGTGTCTTTTGCGGTCAGTGTGTTTCCGTTTGTCCCACCGGTGCTTTAATGGAAAAAAGCCTGGTCGGAGTGGCTCGGCATATGGAGCTTACCAAAGTCAGAACCACCTGCCCCTTCTGCGGCACCGGCTGCAACTTTGACCTTTGTGTCAAGGACGACAAAGTCGTAGCAGTTACCACCACTCCCGACAATCCGGTTAATGGCCGAGCTTTATGTATCAAAGGCCGTTTTGGCTGGGATTATATTTACAGCCCGGATCGCCTGAAAACTCCGTTGATCAAAAAAGACGGGGAATTTGTGGAAGCTTCCTGGGATGAAGCCTTTACTTTAATCGCCAGCAAATTTAGCGAAATTAAAGAAAAATACGGTTCGGACAGCTTTGCAGCTTTAAGCTCGGCTCGCTGCACCAACGAAGAAAACTATCTTATGCAAAAATTTGTAAGGACAGTGATGGGCACAAATAATATTGACCACTGTGCCCGTACCTGCCACGCTCCCACTGTAGCCGGTCTGGCTACCTCATTTGGAAGCGGTGCAATGACTAACTCCTTCAATGAAATTGAAGATGCCGAACTGATTCTGGTTATCGGCAGCAATACAACGGCAGCTCACCCGATAGCCGGTTATAAAATTCGGCAGGCCAGTCGGAATAAGGCCAAATTAGTGGTCGTGGATCCCCGCCGCATTGAATTGGCCGAAGAAGCTGATTACTGGCTCCGCCTGAAGTCTGGAACCGATATTCCGCTTTTGAACGGTTTAATGCACATCATCTTTAAGGAAGGCTTGCAGGATGATGAATTTATCCGGGAAAGAGTCGAGAATTTTGATGAATTAAAAGCTACGGTAGAAAAATATAATCCTGAGTATGTCAGTGAATTAACCGGCATTGCAGTTGATACTTTATACGAAGTAGCAAGACTTTATGCCAAAACCGATAAGGCCATGATTTTCTATACCCTGGGAATTACCGAGCATGTCTGTGGTACCAATAATGTTATGAGCATTGCCAACCTGGCCATGATAACCGGCCACCTGGGACGACCCAGCGTGGGAGTTAACCCTCTTCGTGGACAGAACAATGTTCAGGGTTCCTGTGATATGGGGGCTTTGCCCAATGTTTATCCCGGTTATCAGGCCGTTACCGATCCAGCCTGCCGGGAAAAATTTGAAGCCGCCTGGGGAGTCAAGCTTCCGGAGAAAAAAGGCATGATGATTCCGGCCATGTTTGAAGCAGCCAATGAAGGCAGCCTCAAAGCCATGTTTATTCTGGGTGAAAACCCGGTTTTGACCGACCCGAACAGCAATCACATTCGTTCCGGCCTGGATAAACTGGAATTTCTGGTAGTGCAGGAATTATTTTTGACTGAAACCGCTGAATATGCTGATGTCGTTCTGCCTTCCGCCAGCTTTGCCGAAGTAGACGGAACCTTTACCAATACCGAACGCCGGGTACAGAGAGTCAGAGCAGCCATCAAGCCTCTGGCTGGCAATACCGCCTGGCAAAGTATTGTGGAAATCAGCAATCGGATGGGGTATGCGGAAAGCTATGGCAATCCGGGTGAAGTTTTCGCAGAAATGGCCAGCCTGACTCCTTCTTATG
>JAZRXK010000102.1:0-10983 GCA_045600185.1 Desulfocucumaceae bacterium | reverse complement strand
GGCAGTGTCAGCCGGGTGGGGTATTCTTCGCCTAACTGCCCAGCAAGAGTTAAGACTTGTTTATTATACCAAATCTTGCTTTTCTGATCTAAATTGCGAAGATGCTTTTGGCATAAATTGGTTAAAAGCGGAAAAATCATTACCGGAGTACAAGCGGCAGCATTAAAGTATTTGTCCTTAATTGTCGCATTGACATTTGGATTAACTTTGTTTTGTATCTTCTCATAAATGGAAAACATCCGACCCAAAATATAGGGAATATTCGTGCTGTTTTTATTTAAACTCACACTCAGAACTTCTTCCGGACAATCCGGGTGTTTGTTTTGTAAATAATAGGCTTTCAAAATCGCCGCTCGTCCACGGCTGATCTTTCTTTCTGCTCGAATACGCAGCATGACGGCTTCCAGCAGAGCAGTGGGATAAAGGCTTCCGCTGAAAATGGCTCTGGCAGTGGCTCCCGCCATTACCGGACTGGGAGCTTTATCTTTGGAATTGGGATTGACTGTTTCCCGCAGCATGGCCCATAAGGGAATGGTTTCATAGGGATCAAAAGCAGGCTTTACAATTTTCATTCGCTCATGATGTGCATTGATATTCTGCATAAAGCGGCCAAATGTATCCCGCAGAAAAAACCTCACCGACAAACGGGCGGCATTGGGAGCAAGACCCAAAATATAAAAAGGGCGTTGGGGGTCTAAAGACCATTCCTCCAGATATTCTCCTTCTGCCAGCTTTTTAACGGCAGCCTGAAGGTCATCGTTGGTCATACCTTCTGGCGGCTCGTCATCAAACATGACTGAACTGAACACGGACTGATATTCATCTTCCGCTCCTTCCACCCAGCAAACCACTGTGGTATCTCCAATTCGCCGACTTTTTTCTTTCAACAAATAGTTTAAGGCTGAGGTATAAGCAAAAGCAGCGTATTTCCCTACAGGAGCATTGTAACTTTGCTCCCTGCGATGCTTCTCCCTGCCATAAGAACAAAAAGCAGGAGCATTGAAAGAAACCAGAGCAGCTCCGCTGGACTGGGCATTGAAAACGCCCTTAATGGAAGGATGGACGGATACAATATTATCTTCTTTTCCGCTAATCAGGCACTGCATACGAACTCCATTTTCTTCATTCTGATAATGAACATTCCAGGCCTGGCGAATAAGTGAATCTTTATTCGGAAAACCTTGTCCAGACACCCGAAATACCAGATTTGCACCATCAAAGACTTCTTCTATTGCTTGCAATATCGGATGCTGCCATGCCTGTTCCGGTTTCCACTTATCAAAGAAAGCCAGAATCGCTTTGGCTATTACACTGTCCACGCCATCTAAAATCTGATGATGCAGGGCACGGCAAGCTTCAAAGCATTGAAGGCTGCGTTCTGCTTTGCCTTTTCTGTCTGCTCCCAGAATATAACTGCTGTTATCCCACAGAAAATTGGGAGAAATCCCGCTGGAGCGTTTAACTGCTGCTGGCAGCTCCATCGTCCGGGGAAGAAGCACAGTCTTTTTTCCACTCTGCTTTTCCTCCGACAATGAAACCCGCTCCAGCTCTCCGGTTTCACTGATAACCAAAGTGTAGCTGATTTTGGCTGATTCCCAGCCCAAAGAGGGAATTTCTCCCTGTTCCGCCAAATCTTCATACAATTTTGTCAAAGCCTGCAAAATCACTGCACTACCTCCCCACTATGAAGATCCGGAACCTCCAGCACGCCATCTTTTAAAACAGCCCGGAAAAACTGCGGACGAATATCCTGCGGGTCAGAATAATCCAGATCCAGCAGCATCCAGCCCAGATTATGTTCTCCCGACAAGGACTCAGGAGGACTGAAAGAAAAATCCGTACAAAGTTTAAAATTGGCTGGAAATTCCCGTACTCCAAAGTAAGGCTGGTGATAAAACTGTCCTTTTTCCAGCCGACGCTGCATAATACCCAGAAACTTTCCTGCATTATCTCCCGGTGCAGCAGCACTGAAATCAATTTTAACCTCAGCTTCAACAATATAGCGGACATCCCGCAAGACCATGGCCGCCCGCTGCTGAATACTGTCCGGAGCAGCCAGATACAATTCTCCCTTTCCTTCTTTCATCAGCTTCCTGACATTTCTGGCACTGATGGTATCTTTTACCTCATTGCGGCGGATATTGGTAAAACGAATAGGGTTACAGACATGAATTTTCCTAATTATCCATTGCAAACCCGGATGCCAGTAAATTGCTTCCAGCAAACCCCTGGCAGCCGAAGGAGTTATCACATCATAGCTAACCCTTTCCACTTTCATTTCCGGCCGGGAAAAACAGGCATAGTCTCCCCAGACTTCCACACAAATCGGCATAATCTTCACTCCCTTCTGTTGTCTGTACTTTTAATTATATAAACTCAGCTTTACCCCAGTCAACCTCCAAAGACAAGCCGGTATCTTCAAAATAAAGATTCTCATTTTGCAGCACGGCACTTTCCTTTGCCTCATCCAGCGGCATAATATCTCCTGCTTTAAGCAAATTCTCATAATCCTGATTATAAACAGATACGCTGTATTGCCCTGCTTCCCGATAAAGACTTCTTGAAACTTCTCCATCCAAAAGCCGCTGCGTAATTTCTTTCCCTTTCTGCTGAAACGGGATATATATTGTCTTTCTGTTTTCCGCATCAATGAAATGAAACTTTTCCGCAGCCTGTTTAAAAGGCAGTGCACAACCAGCAATTCCTTGTTTAAATGCTTTGATCATCTCGGCTTTGTCCAGGCCATTTTCCCCCACATAATCCAGCCAGGTTTCAAAGTATTGTTTGATAGTTTGCGGATCTGCCGGATCAACATCGTTTCGCAGAACTTCTCTGGCTGCTCCAATATTCAGTTTAAACAGGGGCGGTGCGGGCTGTTCTCCTTCATAAACAGTAACCACACTTTCCGAAACAGCTCTTGCTCCTTCCCGATTGCAGCGTCCGGCAGCCTGCAAAATGGAATCCAATCCGGCCATTTCCCGGTAAACAGCAGGAAAATCCACATCCACTCCCGCTTCAATCAGAGAAGTGGCAATTACCCTGCAAGGCTGACCTGTTTGCAGCCGCTCACGAATTTCTTTTAAAATTTTCCGCCGATGTACAGGTATCATTAAAGTAGAAAGATGAAAATTATCTTCACCGGGGAGAAGCTGATAAAGTTTCCGGGCTTCCTGACGAGTATTAACAATACACAAAACCTGAAACTTGTCCGCCAGTTCTTTGACCAGTTCTTCCTGTTTTAATTTGCCAGCCTGCCTGAAGGTAATCCGCTGAAGCTGCTTATACAGGGAAGGAAATTCAGTATAAATCTGAACCGGAGGTTCCGAGGAAAATTTCTGGAACAGCTCGTCCAGGACAGGTTGAGTTGCGGTACAAAGAAGTGCCGTTGCCCTGAAATTCTGAACCAGTTGAGCAATAGCTGCCACACAGGGTTCCAGATGTGCCCTCGGCATCATTTGGGATTCATCAAAAATAATTACACTGTTGGCAATATTATGCAGCTTGCGGCATTTGGAAGGGCGATTGGCATACAGAGATTCAAAAAACTGAACTGCGGTGGTAACAATGATCGGTGCGTCCCAATTTTCTGTTGCCAGGATCTGCATATTTTTTGCTCCTTCCAGATCCTCTTTTGGGTCATATACAAGGTCAGAATGGTGCTCAATAACATTTTCTTCCCCCAAAATTTCTTTAAAGATCGCTGCGGTCTGTTCAATAATGGAAATATAAGGAATTACATAGATAATACGATCCATTTTATTTTGTACTGCATGACGCAGGGCGAAAGCAAGCGAAGACACCGTTTTGCCGCCTCCGGTGGGAACGGTCAGAGCATATAAACCCCTCTCCCGCTTTCCCTGCTCCAGACAAGCCTGCAAAACAGCACAGCGACAAAGGTTCAATTCCTTTTTGGGGTTCAGCCAGGGCTGAATATAGGCTTCCAATCGCTGGAGCAGTTCCGGCATGGAAGCATAGTTTCCCCTTTGTACTGTTCCATTGGACATAAATTGTTCCGTATCTAAATAATCCGCATCCACCAAACAGGAATAAAGCATTCGGATTACGAAAGAATCTGTCAATCCATCCTTGCCCAAATTGGGCGGAAACGGCATCTTCTTTTCAAGCAGAGCTGACAGTTCAGGCAAAGATGGCATTGAATATTCCGGTATCTTTTTCTTTAACCTCCCACACAAGGTCGGGTCGTCCGCACCATCCACTTTTGGATTTCCAAAGTCCGACAGTCCTCCATGATGCCCCGTTATACAACAGGAAGCCCAGACTGCCTTGCTTTTGGCACATTCAACAGCTCCGGCCGTGGCATGATCTACCACCTTTCCACCCTTTAAACGCTTTTGAAATGCCTCGGAACATTTGCCAAGATCATGAGCCAGGCCCAGCAGTTTTCCCTGAGCTTCCGCCCCAAAGACAGCGGCAAATTTTCCACTTAAATCAGCAGTATTCTGCAAATGCTCCTCCACGCTCTGTTCCCGTCCATCCTGAGCAATATGAGCTAAAAACATAAAATAATTCTCCCCTTTCGTATTGTCCATTTTATCACCTTTCACCTCTATATATTTTATGGACAAAAATATTATAATAAATTGATGTTATCATGTCAACCACATTGTGGACAATATTTCATCACATGAATATTTCATTGATTCCGTGATTATGCTATGTTATACTTTATTTCAGTTGGGAGGTTTCAAAATGTCTTTACAGCTAGTCTCTTCTTTCCCCGCAAGATTAAAAGAAGCTTTGGGAGAAATTACCTTATCTGATTTTGCTAAAAGAGTCAATGTGTCAAGGCAAACTATAAGTGCCTATACAACAGGTGCAAGAAAACCAAAAAAACCTATGCTCAAAACCCTTGCAGAAGCTCTTGATGTAAACGAAGATTGGTTGTTAGGTTATAATACAGGTAAAGAACGCAATAATCATTTTATTCCAATCAAAGAAGACATTGCATCTTATTTGACAAGTTCTGCTTGCGACAATAATTTTAAAATGGATATACTAAATTCTTTGGTTTCAAGCAGCCAAGATGCTTTATTAGAACTAATCGAGCAAAAACATGGGAGATCAGCCAAAGAGACTTTCTTCATGTATCTCCAATTAGATGCGGAGGATAGAGGGGAAATCCGAGGTGAAATAAAATATATGCTTAAATCCGAAAAGTATTCAACGCAAGAAGGATTAAAACACGCATAGGTAATGTATTCTTTGTTGATTTTTCAAATAAAAAGAGGTGATAGATATGTCTCCAGCTAGAAAATATCTCCATGAAATAATTGACCATACCCCGGAAAAAGATCTGGAAGAATTGAAGAAAATAGTTGTTGATTTTAAGGTCAGACAATTTCAAAAATACCTGGACAGCATCCCTTATGACGATGAACCTGTAACTGAAGAAGAACTCAGAGATATTGAAATCGGCCTGAAGGAAATTGAGCTTGGCAAGACTATTTCATTAGAAGAAATAAAAAAGGAACTCGATTTGTGATGGAAGTAAAATTTTCTGTTTCCGCTTTAAAAAGCTTTAAAAGATTAGACAAACCTTTGCAAAATAAAATTGTTGTCCAACTCCAGGATTGTGCTGACGGAGTAATTACTGATGTTAAAAAAATGCAAGGCTATAAAAATCTCTATCGCATTAGAATCAACGATTATAGAATCGTATTCCAACTTTTAATCCTTGAAGACACAATTTATGTTGTCAGAGTTGGACACCGCCGGGAAGTTTATCGAAACCTGCCTCCAGGCATTGAGTAAAGACAGGTATAGCACACATATATTTCACATATATTTAAAACAAGGATATGCAAAATTATTTGCATATCCTTGTTTATAAGGGTAAATAAGGAACTTATTTATTTAATGGTTATTCTGCCCTCCGCTTCATAATAGGGACTAAGATCAGAGAGAGATTTTATATAATTGATCAGTACCAGATAGTCAGAAGAAATATCATTCAATATAACCTCGTGTCCTGCAAGAAACTTTTCCATCCCGTCGCCTCCGTTTTTGAGCATGTAATCATGCGAGGCAAGAATATAATTTTCTTCCGGACTAATTGGAACATACTCTCCATTTTTCAGAACGCAAACCTCCGAAACTCGCCTGTCACCATCAACTGAAACCAGCATATCATTTTCGTCCGTAGTTACGGAAGACTTAATGCCGGTGTTGATCGTATATTTCAAACCGGACACATTAGCAAAATCGCCTGATTCTCCTATGACATTTCCGTTCTCTGCATATTCGGAACATACATTGCGGGAAAAATATTCAAGCATATCAAGTATTTCAGCTCCGCTTAGTTCCATGGTACAAATCATATTGCCAAAAGGCTGAACATCAATGATATTTTGATAAGTAATATCTCCGGCATTAAGAGATGAGCGTATTCCACCGCCATTTATATAGGCAATATCTGCATTGGCAACAGCCCTGTATGCGTCAGCACAAAGATTTCCAATTCCAGTTTCACGGCATCTTACCAGACGAATTCCATTTTCATCACAAATACTGATTGCCTTATCAGCATGGCCTACAACTTCGTTTAAACGCTGCTCATATTGCCTGGAAAGCCTGCTGATTTCAGAAGAAGCTTTCTCGTCTATAAACTTATAATCTGAAATGCAGCCAATCATCAGATTGCCGCTTCGAGTAATAATCAGCTGACCGATAGAAGTAAGACCTGTTCCGGTCTGAGAAATAATAACTTCCTGACCATTTTTGTTCTGTACAACTTTGCAGGGAGCATAGCTGTGTGAGTGTCCATCAATCAGAGCATCTATGCCAACAGTGTTGGCAATCATTTTGGAAGAAGAATAAATTTCATCTTCATCACCAAGATGAGAAATCACCACTACATAATCTGCCCCGGCAGCATGGCATTCATCAACACATTCCTGAACTCTTTTGAAAAGAGTTTCGCCTGTTTTGTCAGCAAGAAAATCATAAACATATTCTTCATTTTCCTTAAAATAAGTCGGAGTCGCTAAATTTATGCACAGGGGAGTAGTAACGCCGATAAAGGCAACAGAAGTATCACCGTAGTTAATGATTTTATACGGTTTTACATTTGAAAACTTATTTTCTCCCGCTCCCGTATAAATTAAATTGCAGCAAATATATTCATATTTTGCTTTGCTCATCAATTCTGCCAGTTGGTCGATGCCATAACTAAATTCATGATTTCCGAAAGTTGCCAAATCATAACCTACACTGTTCATAATATCAACAATCAGTTCACCTTTTGAAATTGCTCCGAGATTTGATATGGAAACAGCATCACCTGCATCAACCAAAGTTACATATTTATTTTTTGCAGCTACAGACTTTTTATATGCGGCAAGTCCTGCATATCCAATATTATCATCTATATTACAATGAACATCATTTGTAAACAAAATAATAATATCGTCCTGTGATGTTGCTGTGCTGCATGCAGTTATGCAAAGCAGCATGGCAAAAATCATTGTAATAGAAACAAGCTTTTTCATTCATAAACCATCCTTTTGCTGTTTTAATACAATCCAATTTCGCTTACAAAAACCTTGCCAGTGTTTCCTTCAGTTTGTTGATGTCAATCGGCCTGGCAAATCCATGTAGGATTCAATAGACATATTGCCTTCTTAGCATCCCACCTATGACGGGCATTTGAATATCCCTCAAAATCAAGTCATAATAATCCACCCCTCTTAGTCAATTATACTATAAACAGTGAACTACTCCGACTTATAGAAGTCGGAGCTTCCTGCTTCAACCACTACTGCCTGGCTAACATAATCGTTAGCTCAAGTCTTACACAATGTCCACAGGCGTATGAGTTTGGGCTATTCCATTCCTACTGTATATTTAGTTTCAGGCTGCTTCAGCAAGTATATCATGATTATGACACTATAAATAACAAAAGTCAAGAAAACGCCGTGTTTATCGCAATTCATCCCGCCACCTATAAAGGTGGGGGATTTCTTGCTCACGGCGTGTTAAAATAATAAAGCTCCAAGGTCATATACGCAATACCGCACGCATATGACCCGTGCTTCAAGGCCTGAAATTATAGAGTTACTTCGACAAACTGATTTAATTCAACATTGATCAATCCTCTGGTATTCAGCCGAAGCTTTGGAATTACGGGCAGACTTGCAAAGGACAGAGTCATGAATGGATCAAGATCCTTGAAAACCCCCAGCTTTGCTGTTTCGGCTTTAAGCTTCTGCATGCGTTTATCAACTTCTTCTATCGAGAGATCACTCATAAGACCGCCAATCGGCAAAGGCAATTCAGCAAGAATATTTCCATTTGCAGCTACGACCAGACCGCCGCCCAGAGTCCGTACTCTTTCAGCAGCCAGTGACATATCCGCCTCATTAACTCCGACTACAATTAAATTATGAGCATCATGTGCCACGCTGGTTGCTACAGCACCTTTTTTCAGGCCATATCCGTGTAAATATCCAATGCCTGTATGCCCGGTATTATGGTGGCGTTCCAAAACCGCTATTTTAATAATATCCCGCAAGGCATCAATTCCGTTATGCTCTCTTTGTGCGGCAGTAATTTCCTCAACAGCTTCACTCGTAAGAATTTCATGGGGATGCAGACACAGAATCCGGAGCTTCTGCTTCAGTTCAGGTAAAATCAGTTGTTCCTGATTTACTGGAGCCAAATTAAAAGATTTCCACAGGACAGGATATTTTTCCTGCCAATGTCTCCATGCCGTATGTTGCGGGAAACTGCACATCTGTCCATTTTCTGCCACCAGTTTTCCGTTTATATAAACCTGCTGAACAGCAAGCTGTTCCAAATCGTCCATTATAACCAGATCTGCATGGTATCCCGGAGCAACTGCACCATAACCCTTTAAGCCAAAACACTGTGCTGTATTCCAGGTACACATTTTAATTGCACGAATTACCGGAACCCCAAGAGATACTGCCTTTCGTATTACTGCATCCATATGGCCTTCCTGAAGAAGATCCTCAGAATGTTTGTCATCGGTTACAAACAGACAACGCTGATAATATGGTGGTTCACACAAAGGCAGCAAAGCTTCCATATTTTTGGCAGCAGTTCCTTCCCTGATCATTATCCACTGCCCCAGTCGCAGTTTTTCCAAGGCTTCAGCAGCTTTAGTACATTCATGATCCGTTTTTACACCTGATGCCAGATAAGCACACAGGTTCTTTCCGGAAAGCCCGGGTGCATGACCATCCACATGCTTTCCGAATGCTTCAGCATCTTCTATTTTACGAAGTATTGCCTCATCTCCGGAATACACCCCTACAGAGTTCATTACTTCCGCAAGCCCCAGAACCTGCTGATCAGTATAATAGGGTCGAAGACTTTCACTTTCCAGGCAGTGTCCGCTTTCCTCCAGAGGACATGAGGGAACACAGGAAGGAAGCAGCAAATAGGCGTGCATGGATAATTCCTTTGCTATATCGAGCATAAAATCAATACCGGCTTTTCCCGCAACATTTGCAATTTCATGGGGATCTGCCATTACCGCTGTTGTTCCTCTGGGAAGTACTGCACGCTCATATTCATAAGGGGTAACTAAAGATGATTCAAAGTGCATATGTCCGTCCATAAAACCAGGACTGATTATTTTACCGGTCAGATCTACTTCTTTTTTTCCGCAATAGGAACCGATTCCGACAATATAGCCATCTGCAATTGCCACATCAGCTTGTTCCGCCTGTTCTGTGAAAACATTGATAATTTTTGCATTTTTAAGAACCAGATCTGGAAGCTCTGTTTCACTGGCCATTTTAATAATGCTTTTTTTGTCCATTATTATCAGTCCTCCATTTCAAAAAATAAATGCTTTGGAGCGGAAACAAAAATCCGGGCTTTAATTCTTTACGAACTGTTCCGTATTCAGCAAATTTTCCTGCCTGGCCACAATGGTGGTTACTGCAGCATCGCCGGTAACATTGACAGTTGTTAAACCCATACCCGCAAGCGGGTAAAGACCCATGATCAAGCTGACCGCTTCTGCCGGAATTCCAAGCTGCGGCAGCAGGATTGCCATACATACAAGAGTGGCACCGGGAACACCTGGTGCCCCCATCGACAAAGCCATTATGGTAACAAACATTAACAGAATTACAGAGGGAGTCATGGCAATCCCAAAAACTTTGGCCATGAAAAATGCTGTAATACTGAGTACAATGCAACTTCCATCCACATTGATTGTGGTACCCAGGGGGATGGAGAAGGAACAAAGCTTGCGTGAAATGCCCAGCTTCTCGCAGGTCTTCATTGAAGTTGGCATTGCAGCACTGGAGGAAGCTAAAGAATACGCTGTCAGCATTGCCGGAAAATATCCCCGGAAGAAATGCAGCGGATTAATCCGTGCTAAGAGCATAATCAACAGACCATACACAACAAGCATTACAAGATTACCAGCATAACATACCGGAATCCATAAGACCAAATCCGCAAAATTACCCAATTCAATTTCAATGACCATCTTGGCCATGGCACAGAAGACAGATAAAGGAAGGATCGCAATGACCCATCCTATGATTCGGGAGGTCAGAGCATTCAGGCTGGAGACTGCATTTTTCAAAGCAGCGTGATAACCGGAGACTGCCGACACGCCTGCTCCAACCAGCAGGGCTATAAAGATAATCTGCAGCATATCCCCTTTGGCAAATGGATCCACAATATTGGACGGCACAATTCCCATAATAATATCCCGTACGGAAATTGTTGTCGTCGTGCTGGCTTGAATTGCCGTGTTCGCCGCATCAGTCACCGCATCCGCCAGTTCTGTTGAGCCGATGGGAAAAATATGATAAACCCCACACCCGACCCCAATGGCAATCATCGAGGTAAAAACATAAATTAGAAAAACCTTAATTGCAATCCTGCCCAGCGAAACCAGAATGGTGAATTCCGTAATGCTGGCAGCAATCGAAAAGAAGACCAGCGGCCCAACCAGCATCTTTAATGCATTCATAAACA
>JAZRXK010000101.1:0-23765 GCA_045600185.1 Desulfocucumaceae bacterium | reverse complement strand
AAGTATCAAAGGGGCGGAGTATCTGAAGACCGGAAATGTAACGAACATGAGCTATATGTTCAATTATTACGGCTACGGCTCCACATCCTTGAATGCTGTGCCGATTGTCAGCAGTTGGGACACCAGCAAGGTAACGAATATGAGCAATATATTCGATTGTTATGGCTACGTTTCCACTGTCTTGAACTTCAGGCTGGATCTGTCCGGCTGGAACACTGCCAAGGTATCTTCTTGTGCTAGTATGTTCGATGGTGCCGGTATGAAGGCAAGCAACTGGTCGGTTATCATCCCGGCCAAGACAGGCGATCTGATAAATAACTCTGGTGTATGGTATGGTGCGACTGGCGCTGCTAAAATCACCCCGTCACAAAACCAACGATTTACACCAATCAGTTGGCAGGCAACAATCACCCTGAACCATAACGACAGCACAAGTAAATCTACAATCACAACTATTGTACTTGAAGACCCCGCTACATCAGCATTCACCCCGCCGACCAAAACCGGTTACGATTTGGATGGCTGGTATGCAGAACTTGAATGCACTACCAAGGTACTTGAGGCCGATGGCACTTGTGTGAAAAGTGTACCGAATTATACCAATGACAAAGGTCAGTGGATCGCAGGAGATACCACACTCCATGCAAAGTGGCTGCCACATGTCGCTAAAATTGACGGGCAAGGCTTCGTCAGCCTTGAGGAGGCTCTGAAAGTTGCCAATCAAAAGGCGACAAGTGCAGCACCTGTAACCGTAACTGTAACAAATACTATTAGCGAGGGGCAGTCCTCTCTGGAGATAGCTCCGGATGTAATCCTGGACTTGAACGGCCAGACCGTAACGGCTGAATCTGTGGCAGTATTCGGCAAGCTTGTTGATAACGGCGAAGAAAGCGGCAAATTGGTGCTTGCCAAAGAAAACCTGATATACAATCTTGGCCAGATAAAAATTACCGAAGACTCCGAATATAGCGGCTATGCTCTGCCCGTATGGCATAACGGTGATGCCAATGGTTATTATTCCTTATGCAGCGTGACCGGTTTAGAAACGGGATGGAATACATGGGGTTCTGTAGAAGAGGATGCTCAGCAGTATCAATTTAAACTGAGTTCGGATGATTTTGATGATATTTTTGCCAATAACTCGGGGATTGAAGTGTATGTCCAACTCAATTACACGAACGGTGACGGCGAAGAGGTTGTTGCAAACTATAAGATCGGTCCGGAGCTTGTGAAAAAGCATATAGCTGAGAAGGATAGTCATATTTTTGTTACATTTACGGGAGACCCCAAAAATATGAGTGCCAGCACCTTCTTCAAATCTGAACAGTGCCATTTTGGTCTCGGAAGTGAACCTAAACCAAGTGAACAGCCTGAACCAGAACCTGAGCCTGAACCAGAACCTGAGTCTGGATCAGAATAAGCCTAGGGTGAGTAAATAAATCCATTCGGAAAGGAGTATTGACCATGGAAAACAGGGAATATGAAAGCCCCAAAATCACGGTTATCAGCCTGGAGCCGGACGCAAGCCTCATGGATAATCCGGGAGGTGGAGCATTACCGGGCATTGGTAATACCGGTATTGGTGGCGGCAGTACCAGCAACGGAATAAGTAACGAACCACTAGATTCAAAAGGGATGCTTTAGAGAGCCGACCTTAAAGCCGGTAATTAAACAGGGCACAACTGAAAAACATGTACCTGAAAAAACATATACCCGCAGCGGGGGTTATCCCCCGTTGTCGGGTATATCAGATCGAGGGCGGGCTCCGCAGGGCGGGACCCGCCCTCTCTGATCCCGTGTCCTGAATTGCCGGGATTGCCGGGAGCTTTGGCCGGGCTGTGACCCGTTTGGCCGAGAAAACCTACGGTTTAATCGTGAGATGCCAGAGCGTTTTTCCTTAAATATGTGTAGTGTATATATTGCAAATATTTACATAGTGTGATATATTAAACAAAAGGCTTGTGAAGCAGCCTGATAATATAAAACTGCAGGTTAGGGCATAACCGAACAGTATAATCTGCGCTTGTAGAGACTATGTAAAACTAAAGTCCCTGTGGCAATGTAACGGCAAGAATCCCACGACTTTTGCCGTGTTTAGTGTCAATATGTTAATAATAGCGTTATGGAGCTTAACCCCTGCCTTCCCTGTTTTTAAACAGGGATTTTTCTAAAGCTTTGCCAATTATTTTAAATTCAAAATAAAGCGAGGATCTTAATTGAAAAATATTCGCAACTTTTGCATTATTGCCCATATTGACCATGGCAAATCCACCCTGGCTGATCGTCTTCTGGAATTTACCGGCACCTTGAGCCGTCGGGAAATGACCGAACAGGTCTTGGACAAAATGGATCTGGAAAGAGAAAGAGGCATCACCATTAAAATGCAGGCGGTTCGTCTGGATTATCAGGCTCGCAATGGTCAAAAATATCAGCTTAATCTCATTGATACTCCGGGTCATGTGGATTTTAATTACGAAGTTTCCCGTTCCCTGGCTGCCTGTGAAGGGGCTTTACTGGTTGTGGATGCCGCTCAGGGCATTGAGGCTCAGACTTTGGCCAATGTTTATCTGGCCATTGAGAACGATTTGGAAATTATCCCGGTTATCAATAAAATCGACCTGCCCAGTGCCGATCCCGAAAGCGTTAAGGAAGAAATTGAAGAAGTCATCGGCATAGATGCCAGGGAAGCTATTCTGGTTTCGGCCAAAACCGGACAAGGTATTGAAGAAGTTCTGGAAGCCATTATTGAACGAATCCCGCCGCCGCAAGGCAATAATCAGGCTCCGCTTCAGGCTTTGATTTTTGATTCGCATTACGACCCCTATAAAGGAGTAATTGCCTATATTCGGGTTATCGAAGGACAGCTTAAAACCGGCATGGCCATTCGCATGATGGCCACCAAAAAAGAATTTGAAGTAACTGATTTGGGCGTATTCCGTCCGGATATGACTTATATTCAGGAATTAAACAGCGGTGAAGTGGGTTTTCTGGCTGCCAGTATTAAAAATGTTAAGGACTGCCGGGTAGGAGATACCGTAACCAGTCTGGAAAACCCGGTTTCCGAACCGCTGCCCGGTTATCGGCAGGCCACGCCAATGGTTTACTGCGGTCTTTATCCAGTGGATACTGTTGAATATGAAAATCTGCGGGATGCTTTGGAAAAGCTCAAACTGAATGACGCTTCTCTGCTTTATGAAGCGGAAACCTCCGAAGCCCTGGGCTTTGGTTTTCGCTGTGGTTTTTTGGGACTTCTGCATATGGAAATTATTCAGGAACGCCTGGAAAGAGAATATAATTTATCCCTGATTACCACCGCTCCCAGCGTAGTCTACCGTGTCACCAAAACCAATGGAGAAGTTTTGGAAATTGACAGTCCCATCAAAATGCCTCCGGCCGGAAAAATTGAGCTGATGGAGGAACCCTTTGTCAAAGCTACCATTATGGTACCCAAGGATTTTGTCGGCACAATTATGGATCTGGCTCAGGAGCGGCGGGGCATTTTTAAAACCATGGAATATTTGGGCAAGCTTCGGGTGATGCTGATTTATGAACTGCCCCTTTCCGAAATTATTTACGACTTTTTCGATCAGCTTAAATCCCGCACCAGGGGTTATGCCTCTTTGGATTATGAATGGTCTGGTTATCAGCCCAGCAATTTAGTCAAGCTGGATATTATGATTAACGGTGATATTCTGGATGCTCTAACCTGCATTACCCACAAGGACAAAGCCAACTATCGAGGCCGTCAACTGGTGGAAAAATTACGCAGTCTGATTCCCCGCCAGCTTTTTGATGTTCCGGTGCAGGCAGCCATTGGTACCCGAGTTATTGCCAGAGAAACCGTTAAAGCCCGCCGCAAGGATGTTCTGGCCAAATGTTACGGCGGAGATATTACCCGAAAACGCAAGCTTCTGGAAAAACAAAAAGAAGGTAAAAAACGCATGAAACAGGTGGGCAGTGTGGAAATTCCCCAGGAAGCTTTTATGGCTGTTTTAAGCATTGAGGAACCAAAAAAATAAGTAAAAACAGCCAGCCTTTGCCTGTTAATTACGCCTGAGAATATGTTATAATAGAAGGGCAAAAAACTTGAAATCAACAAGGAGATCCTTCCTTCCATGCAGTTTGCAGACTTAATCGGCAACGAGCAGGTTGTGGAAAGCTTACGCCTGATGGTCAAAAAAGATCGCATTGCCCAGGCTTGTCTTTTCCTGGGTCCGGCTGGAACCGGCAAAAAAACAGCAGCCCTGGCTTTGGCGGAAGCTTTGATTTGCCAAAACCCCCAGGAAGGACAAAGCTGCGGTCATTGTTTTTCCTGTCGGCAAGCTGAAGCCCATCTGCACCCGGATATTTTTGATTGCGGAGGTCATTTT
The DNA here is from genome assembly GCA_045600185.1 of Desulfocucumaceae bacterium. Lineage (GTDB taxonomy): Bacteria > Bacillota > Desulfotomaculia > Desulfotomaculales > Desulfocucumaceae > CATZDY01. The sequence goes on along the minus strand of JAZRXK010000101.1, from coordinate 19,395 downwards.
AAACTGGAAAATATTCGGGAATTAACCGCCAGAGCCTTGAAAGGCTCAGAATTGGGGCGTTATTGGGTGGCTATTTTACCGGAAGCGGAAAATTTAACCCCGGAAGCAGCCAATGCCTTGCTCAAGGTTCTGGAGGAACCGGGCAGTCAAACCGTTTTTATTCTAACCGCTCAAAATCCTTACAGCCTTCTGCCTACTCTGGTTTCCCGCTGCCGGCAATTTCGTTTCAGCTTTTTAACTCCAGTACAGATGCAGGAAATTTTAAACCGTCAAGGTTTATCCGCCGATTTTCCGCTGGAGCTGACCGCCGGAAGCCTGAACCGAGCCCTGGACTTTATCCGGGGTGAAGGTTTTGCTCACAGAGAACAAATAATTCATCTGGCTCAAAAACTCCATGCTTCCGGACAGGCTCTGGAAATAGAATTGGAGTTCTTTGGAAAAACTCCGGAGCGGCAGTCAGTTATTGAACAATTAAATTTATTATTGGACTGGTACCGGGATCTATGGGTTTTTAAACTGACCCGCAATCCCCGTTTGCTTTTTAATCAGGACTGCCTGAAAATCTTAGAACAGGACAGCCTTCTTTATACCGAAATCTCTTTAAGAGAAAATTTAGGGCAAATTAAACAAATTATTCAGGATTTAATAGCCGGAGCCAATGTCCGATTGGCTTTGGAAAGCCTGTTTTTTCAATTATCCTGAAATTTAACTCAGGAGGAATTTTAAATTTGGAAAATAAAGTAATCGGAGTTCGTTTCAGCAAAGCCGGACGGATTTATTACTTCGATCCAGATAATACCGAAACCCCGGTGGGACATGGAGTTATTGTGGAAACTGTTCGGGGCATAGAATACGGCAAGGTGGTTTTGGGACCAAGACAGGTAAGCGACTTTGGTGTACCCATCAAAAAGATTATCCGTCTGGCCACTCCGGAAGACGAATTGCATTTGGAACAAAATCGGGAACAGGAGAAAAATGCCTATAAAATCTGTCTGGACAAAATTGCCGCCCATGGTTTGCCCATGAAGCTTTCCGGAGTAGAACAGACCTTTGACGGCAACAAAATTATTTTCTATTTCACAGCCGATGGACGAATTGACTTTCGGGAACTGGTCAAGGATTTGGCCGCCATTTTCCGCACCAGAATTGAGTTAAGACAAATTGGCGTAAGAGATGAAGCCAAAATGCTGGGCGGCATAGGCTGTTGCGGCCGGGCCTTATGCTGCAACACCTGGCTGGCCGACTTTGCTTCCGTTTCCATTCGCATGGCCAAGGAACAAAATATTTCCTTAAATCCGGGAAAAATTTCCGGAATATGCGGTCGTCTCATGTGCTGCCTAAACTATGAAAACGACATGTATATCGAAGAAAAAGAAAATCTGCCGGAAATAGGTTCTTTAACCCGAACCCCTCAAGGTGAAGGACGCATAATTAGTGTCAATATTTTTAAGCATACGGTAACTGTTGAACATCGGGAAAGCCGAGCCGCTAAAGAATACGAACTGTCTGATGTCGAGCTTTTGGGAGGGAAAATTGCTGATGACGACCCTGCACTCGAAGAATATTATGCGACAGGCCGAAGAGAAAATTCAAGACCTAACAAAAGACCTAATAAAAATTAGAAAGTATATCCATGAACTGGAAAAAGAAAATCGAAAATTAAAAGAGGAACTGGCTCTTTATTGGCTGACCAAATCCGGAGAAGCCAATTCCCCTGACCCCTGCCCCGATTCCAATATTCAAATGCTGTACGAAAAAGGCTTTCATATCTGTTCTCTTAAATTTGGCAGCACCAGAGAAGAAGAATGTCTTTTTTGTGCTGCTCTCCTCAATCGGGCAAAGGAAAGGAACTAATTGTGCAAACAGGTTGTTTATACTTATGTGCCACCCCCATTGGCAATCTGGAGGATATTACGCTGCGGGTGCTGAGAATTTTGCGGGAAGCCGATCTGGTGGCAGCCGAAGATACTCGCCAAACCTTAAAGCTGTTTCAAAAGTTTGACTTGCACACCCCATTGATCAGCTATCACAAATTTAACGCTCAAAGCCGGGGAGCGGAGCTTTTGGCAAAAATGAAGCAGGGAGCAGTCATAGCTTTGGTTACTGATGCCGGAATGCCCGGTATTTCCGATCCCGGTGAAGAATTGGTGGCTTTGGCTGTCAAAGCTGCAATTCCGGTTATTCCCCTGCCCGGACCCTGTGCCGGAATTACCGCTTTGGTGGCTTCCGGACTTTCAACCGGCCGCTTTGTTTTTGAAGGCTTTTTGCCGCTTAAAGGCAAAGAACGCAAATTACGCTTGACTGAATTGGGGCAGGAGGAACGCAGCATAATTTTATATGAATCACCCCACCGAATTGCCAAAACTCTACAGGATCTGCTGGCAGCCCTGGGTAATCGTCCGGCGGTTCTGAGCCGGGAATTGACCAAAAAATTTGAGCAATTCTACCGTACCGATCTGCAGCATTTAACAGAAATTGCTCAAAAAGAAGGTTTTCGAGGAGAAATAACCTTGCTTTTAGCCGGTCGGGAAAAAAATTCCCAATCCCCCGCCTTGAATGTTCCTTCTGAATCATCTGCTCTGGAACAGGTTTTGGAGTTGGAAAAAAATGGTCTATCCACCAATCAGGCCATTAAACAGGTGGCCAGATCCAGAGGTTTGGAACGCCAACAATTATATTTGGAACGAGCCAATTTGAAGAATAAATGATTTGGATAGTATGCAGGCATAATCAAAAACTTTACTGCTTTGCCTACATTGAAATTTAAGTTAATTTTTCCAAAAAGTAATGAAAGGCTTTTTCAAGAAAGGGAACTTTATAAAAATTTTTATTGTCTAATTGGTGTTGAGTAATCGTACTCAATCACCTTGAGGAGTGATCCTTTGGGTAAAAACAATCAAGTTTCTGCTTTGGTTGTTCAGGCTCAATCTGGCGATACTGACAGCTTTGGGCAATTAGTCGAAATTTATCAACACAAAATTTATGGGTTGTGCTTTAAGCTGACCGGCAATTATAGTGATGCCGAGGATCTGGCTCAGGAAGCCTTTATCAAGGGTTATCAAAAACTGCATACATTTCGCCAGGAAGCTGATTTTGGCACTTGGATGCACCGAATTACGGTTAACTTATACCTGAATAAGAAAAAAAAGGATTCCCGCATGGAATTTGATTATATTGATGCTCCTTTCAGAACCGAGGAAGGCGAATTGGAAAAAGAGATCGCCGATTCACAAGCAGATCCTCTGCGGGAAGTAATCCGTCATGAAACCAGTGACTTAATCCATTCCGCCTTGAATAACCTGAAGCCGGAACATAAATTGATTTTGATTCTGCGGGAAATCGAAGGCTATTCTTATGAAGAAATCGCCCAAATTACCGACAGCAGTCTGGGAACAGTTAAGTCCCGTATGAATCGAGCCAGAGCAGCTCTAAAACAACATCTCAGCACAACACAAAAGCTTTAATTAAAGCTAACCCCTGTCAGGAAAATCAAATGCTTTAAAACATTATCATCGGGAAAGCGAGGTGAAGATATGGTCAGAAAGAATGAATATTGTCTAAAAATTCGGGAATTATTTTCGCCTGCTTTGGATCAGGAAATTACTCCGAAGGAAAAGGATAAACTGCAAAAACATCTGGAAGAATGTGCAGCCTGTCACCAGGAATGGCTGGAATGGCAGGAAATCTCAACCAAACTGAGAGGTCTGAAGTGGGACTGTCTGCCTCCTTCGGATTTCAGCCGAAAAGTTATGCAGAAAATTGCCGCCAAACCCAAAAAGCAGCCTGCAAGACGCATCAATCGCTGGAAAGCTTTGGGCGGGATTGCTGCGGCTTTGGCTTTGGCAACCGGAACTGTAACCTGGGTTGATCATTTGAATTCAGCCCCTCCCAGCGTTGCCATAGAGCAGCCTCACTCACCGGTTGTCTCTGACTCTGCAAAGCTGTCTTCGAAACCAGCTCCGGAAATCCGACAGGATCCTGAACCGGAATTACCCAATATTGTTGAGCAATCACAAATTGCGGCTGTTCCCCCGCAGCAATCGGAAAGCACATTAAAGGAAACAAATCCTTTAAAGGAAAACAACAGTGAAAATACCTTAGAGGAAAGCTCGCAAAAGCAGGAAAATACGAACATCGACACTGTGCATGAATCAGACAGCAATTTTGAAAACTATCAGGATGATAAGATGCCTGATCCAGTTGAGCCAACAATCGAAAACACCAAGCCGGAGGATTCGATTATTGAAACTCAAATAGCTCAGGAAAATGTCAGTCTTCCACTTGAAAGTCCGATTGCCTTTTTAAACAAAAGCGAAATTAAAATTGACAACACCCTTTTAAAATTGGAATCTGCCAATATCAATGATACTACTTCTCAGGTAAGCAATCTGGCTGCAATTTATGGAGTACCGGTCAACACCACCTCCAATTCTGCTTCAGTGCAGACTGTAACCATGACTATCGACAAAAGCCAAAGTCAGGACTTATTGGCCAGTCTTGGCAATTTGGCAACTGTGGTCAGCACCACAACCGAAACCAATGATCTGACCTATCGTTACAAGGAAGCTATTTCCCGTTACCAGGAACTGCAAGGGTTGACAGATAGCGGCAATACTGAACAACAAATAGAATGCGAAACTTTGAAAAAACAAATCCAGGATTGGGAAGCACAGGACGGAAAAGAAACTATTACTGTTTGGATTGAAAAAATTCGTTAATTATCACTCGGTACCTTCCTGAAAGATCTAACATCTATCAGGAATAAATTTTAAGAGACACTTGAATCCTGAAAACAACAAGACCACATCATTGGCTCGAACCTTTGATATGGTCTTTATTTTCATAAATTTTTACGCTTATGTTCCTGCGAACATATTAGCAAAATTGAAGGTAAACCAGAATTTCTTCAGGCAGTTTTACAAATATCTCCGGGCAAAATCTCCAATGGATCCATCAGTTGTACCCTGACCTACTGCATTGAATTTCCATTCACCCTTATAGCGATAAACTTCGCCAAAGAACATGGCAGTCATATCAGAGTAATTTTCCGTCAGGTTATAGATACAAATTTCATTATTATTGTTTGCATCCACCAGACGAATAAAAGCATTTTGAATCATGCCAAAATGCTGACGGCGTTCACGAGCCTGATAAATATTGACAGCAAAAATAATTCTGTCATACTGAGCCGGAACATTGTTCAGCTCAAGGATAATCTGTTCATCATCTCCGTCCCCGGCTCCGGTCAGATTGTCTCCCAAATGTCTGACTGAATTGCTCTTATGTGTCAGATTACTAAAATAAATAATGTCCTGCTTATTGGCCAGCTTGCCTTCAATCAGCATCAAAGCAAACGCATCACAATCAATATCCTGAGGCTTGAATGAAAAAAAACTTTTTTTCCGTTTCGCCTCATCCCAGCCCAGACCCACAATTATTTTGGACAAACCAGCGTGATCCTTGGAAAGATTGACCTTTTGTCCTTTTTGAAGCCTGACAGACATGTTAATTCCTCCTTAAGCAACTTCAATACCATAACTGGTACAAATTGCCGCCAAGCCCCCCTGATAACCGCTGCCAATAGCATTGAATTTCCATTCTCCGCCATGTTTATATAATTCTCCAAAAATTGCAGCCGTTTCAATGGAAAAATCTTCGCCCAGGTCATACCGAATCAATTCCTGTCCGGTTAATTCATCATAAATGCGAATAAAAGCATTATTAACCTGGCCGAAATTCTGTCGTCTTTCTTCAGCTTCATAGATTGTTACGGCAAAGGCAATTCGGGTAATATTATCCGGAACCTGAGCCAGACTTATTCTAATCTGTTCATCATCATTTTCCCCAATTCCAGTCAGATTATCTCCCTGATGCACAACTGCTTCGGATGGATGAGACAAGTTGCCAAAGAAGATAAAATCTTCCTGACGGGATACTTTACCGGAATCAGTCAGCAAAAATGCAACTGCATCCAGATCAAAGCTTCCTCCTGTGTCGAACTGGTTGACATCCCAGCCCAGACCCACAACCACTTTGGATAAACCGGGGTTGTCTTTGGTCAGGCTGACTTTCTGCCCTTTTTTCAAGTTAATCGGCATAATTTTCACCTCTTGTGTTTGTATTATTCGGCATCAATACCATAGTGTCCGCAAAGAGCCGCCAGACCTCCCTGAAAGCCACTGCCCACAGCATTGAATTTCCATTCTCCGTTATGCTTATAGAGTTCTCCAGCCACAATCGCTGTTTCAATGGAGAAATCTTCCCCCAGGTCAAAATAAACCAGTTCAGTATTGGTATTCATATCTACAATGCGGCAATAGGAGTTGGAAATCTGACCAAAATTTTGATGTCGTTGTTCCGCATCATAAATAGTTACGGTAAAGGCAATTTTTTCAATATTGGCTGGAAGCAGACTCAGATCAATTTCAATCTGTTCATCATCTCCCTCACCTTCACCGGTGAGGTTATCACCCAGATGTTTAACAGCCCCGCTGGTATGTTCCAGATTACCATAAAAAATAAATTCCTGTTCCGTCGGGCATTTTCCTTTGGCATCTGTCAGGAAAGCAGAAGCATCCAAATCAAAATCAGCCCCAGAGTCAAAAGTATTGGCATCCCAGCCCAGACCAACCATAATTTTTTTCAGTCCGGGGTTGTCTTTGGTCAAATTTACTTTTTGTCCTTTGGATAAATTGAGCGGCACATTCTCCCCCCCTTAATTAAATTTTTGTGAGATTAAGATTTTATAAATACTTCCTGGCAAATTCTTCAATGGACTTGTCAGTCGTTCCCTGACCTATTGCATTGAATTTCCACTCATCCTTATGGCGGTAAACTTCGCCAAACAGCATGGCAGTCATGTCAGTATAATCTTCCGTCAGATTATAAATGCACATTTCCTGATTATTTCTTGCATCCACCAAACGAATAAAGGCATTTTGAATCAGGCCAAAATGCTGGTGACGCTCAGAAGCCTGATAAATGTTGACCACAAAAACAATTTTATCATATTCTGCCGGAATATTGTCCAAATCAATGATAATCTGTTCATCATCTCCATCTCCGGCTCCGGTCAGATTGTCTCCCAAATGCCTGACCGCATTGCTTTTATGCGTCAGATTACCAAAAAAAACAATGTCTTTTTTGTTTGTAAGCTTACCGCCAACCAGCATCAAAGCAAAGGTATCACAATCTATATTTTTGGGCTTAGGTGCAAAAAACCTTTTTTTGGTACGCCGTTCTTCGTCCCATCCCAGACCCACAATAACTTTGGACAAGCCGGCATAAGCTTTGGAAAGGCTGACCTTTTGCCCTTTTGTTAAACTGACTGACATTTTGCTCCACCTCTTTTATTGCTTATTATTGGGTTTCAATGCCATAGTGTCCGCAAAGAGCCGCCAGACCTCCCTGAAAGCCACTGCCCACAGCATTGAATTTCCATTCACCATTATGTTTATACAGTTCACCAATCACAATTGCCGTTTCAATGGAAAAATCTTCTCCCAGATCAAAATGAATCAGTTCAGTATTGGTATTCATATCTACAATGCGGCAATAGGAATTACTGACCTGACCAAAGTTTTGATGCCGTTGTTCCGCATCGTAAATAGTTACGGTAAAGGCAATTTTTTCGATATTGGCCGGAAGCAGGCTCAGATCAATTTCAATCTGTTCATCATCTCCCTCGCCTTCACCGGTGAGGTTATCGCCCAGGTGTTTGACAGCCCCGCTGGAATGCTCCAAATTACCATAGAAAACAAATTCCTGATCGGTGGGACATTTTCCTTTGGAATCTGCCAGAAAAGCAGCAGTATCCAGGTCAAAATCAGCCCCGGAATCAAAAGCATTGATGTCCCAGCCAAGTCCCACCAGAATTTTTTGCAGTCCCGGACTTTCCTTGCTCAAATTTACTTTCTGTCCCTTGGATAAATTGATCGGCATAATTTTTCCTCCTTAACAACAGTTATTTTTTAGCGGGCATATGGTATTTCTGGTTAAACTCCTGCTTAATAACTTCAAGCCGCCTGGCATCTTCCACCCGCTGCTTGCGGGCATTTTCCTGAATGGCTCTGGTTTCGTCAATACCGTTAACAATGGTTCTCCAGGTGTTCTCCAGAGTTTCTATTTTAATGGAACTGCCGGAAGCCAGACGAGCAGTCAGTTTGGACTGTTCAACCGTATTCCGGGCATTTTTAATCAGCATTTCATTGGTTTTGGCATCAAGGGCAGCCATGGATTCAGCCTGAAGTTTCTGTCGCTTCAGCATAATTGCCTGAGCAATAGCCTGTTTGAAGATCGGCAGAGTAATAATAAAGGCTGAATTGATTTTTCTCACCAGATTCATATTGCTGAATTCCATGGTTTTAATCATTGGTATGGACTGCATAGCCACACTTTCTGCTGTTCTGAGATCCTGGGTTCTTTGTTCCAGAAGCATCAGACATTGATTCAATTCCGTAATCTCAAACTGAATGGAGCTGTCACCTGTACGCTCCATATCATTTTGTCTTTGATCAATATAGGCTTTCAGTTCTCCACATCCCTGTTCGCCAGCAAGAATATATTTGACCAATTCATGATAATAATTGACATTTGCATCAAACATCTGATCCAGATTTCTATTTGCCTGCCTGATTTCGGCTTCATACTGTTTAAGCTGAACATAGATTTTGTCAATTTCTTCGCCCATGGTGTGATATTTGGCCAGAAGCTGATCCAGTTTCTTTTTCAAATTGCCAAAAATTTTGCCAAATAAGCCCGGATTCTCTTTGAGTTCTTCCACATCAAATTTGTCCATAATTTTGGCAAGAGTAGCCAGCATCTTATTAGATTCATCCAGTTGAGCCATATTCATATTATTCAAAACTACATCGGACGCTTTGGAAATTTCTTCAGCGGCACTGGCACCAAAATTAACAATTGATTCCATATTGTCAATTTCAATCGTACTCACCAAGGCATCAACTTCCGCAGAATTGACCAGCTCTGCATTCATTTGCTGTCTGTCAGCAACAATATCATACTGCTGAACCATCAGATTGTCTTGAGGCTCCACCGGTTCCAAAACAGCAACCTGCTGAGTTGATTTCTTACTAAAGTCAAGTCCCATAATCATGTACCTCTCTTAAATAAATTATGCAGAAAATCACGCACATTGGAATTTATTGATATTTTACTAAAATCAGGTATCTGTAGATCATAAAGATATTCGCCAATTTGATATTCTTCCACCAGGCTGCGGTTAAAGAATTTTTCAATACACTGGTATCCGGTCGGCACAAAAAAGAGAATGTCAAAGCCAACCAGATTTAAAAAGGCTGCACAGATGGTATCTTCCAGAGATAAAACAGTTTCTTTGGTAATTATATAAATCAGCTTGGGATTCTTTTTTGTAAAATCAAATTTCTGAATCATTCTCAAAATATCTTTTTTCAAGTTTAAAACAGTTGAAACAACAGTATATTCTGTGCCATTTTCAAAAGTACCTTTAACAAGCTTTTGTTCAAGCAGAAGCTGAAGCTTGGCCAGAAGATAATCCTGGACAGATTCTCTCAGAAAACCATATTTATAGGCCTTATGTCCTTTAATCCGGTTTTTTTGCAGCTTTCCGTTTCTCAAAAATTCGGTGGCAAAGCTTTTCAGATCATTAGCGGTTGTGGAAGTAAGATTCGGCACTTTCTTTATAACCAGCGTGTCTGGAGTAATCAGGCTTTTAATGCTGCTCCAATACTCCGAAACATCTCCATCCTTAACCCCGCTCACTTTGGCAAAAAGAACCGGTATATTGACCACCCCATCAATAATATTGAAATTGGGTCGATATTTTAATTCCTGATCCCATAAAATTGCAATTTCTTCATACATGGTTTGCAAAGAAATGGAATTTGCTTTGGCATATTGTTGATTCCTGTATATCCCGCTGTCCTGATACATTAAGCTGTCCAGCTCACATTCTGCCTGATAGGCAGCAGTAGCCATTCTGAAGCAGGTATTGTCCTCCGGATATTTTTCAATATGCAGCGAATTAACATTATTTACCTCATAAAGCAGAGGATCTGCAAGACAACATTCCTGATTTAAATCAGGATTAAAGAGCAAAACATCAACCGGCATTCTGGCCAGAAAGCGACAAAACAGAGCTTCAACACTATTTTGACAGGCTCCCATATAAAAGAAGCAGGCAATATCGGATTCTTTCCACTTGCCAAATAATTGCTGTTGATAGCGTTTCAGCCAGCAAAGCAAAGATATGGCCTTACTGGTCATCAGATTAAAATTGGAATCCGCTTTTTTATATTCTGTCAACAGCAGATCCACAAAGGCTTTAATCATAATTCTTTGCAGTTCCTGACTGTCCGGGTATCGAATATTGCCTGCCAAACCCAGGATAAACTGATCGATATTTTTATAGTTTCTCCTGGGTATGGAATTTATTTCCTGTATGGTAGGAGAAGGAATTGCTTTATTCACAATTACCAGACGACGCTGAGATTTTTTCAGTTCCACTTGCAGTTGATAAAGTTCATTTTCATAGGTCAGCTTATCTTCCACACCTCTTAAACGGCTAAAGCAATTATAAAAGAATCCCTGCTCAACGCCACGGGAAGCCGGGTTCAACTTCACAGCTTCCAGAATACTGCCGGAAATCCAGGCATTGGTGCAATTCACAAGCTGCGGCTTAGGTCCATATAGGCGTTCAGTATTCAGAGCCTCCTGCTTTTCTTTTTCAATCTGCCTGAGATTAAAATTAGCTGGAAAATCGGTCAGGCCGGGAAGCTGCAAAATCTCTGATCTGGAAGAATCAGGATCAACTTTTAAGTAGGCTGCATCACCCTGATATTGCAGAAGCACAATGTCACAGCCAGCCAGAGATAATACGCTCATAAAAAGCAGTTCATAATTACTTATGCTGCCTTCATAAAGAATTTTAGGCAGTTTTTCCTCTCCCAGATGCTCAATAATCCGATCAAATTTGTAATACAGCCAGCACATGAATTTAATATAGACATTTTTCAGCATATTCTCATTCTTGCCTGCCTGCTTGAGATTCAGCAGAATATCATAAATCGATCCCGCCACATTATCCCGCTGGTTTCCGGTCATTCTGGGCAGCCATTTTTGCAGACTGGAATTGATAAAATCCAGGTCAGCCTGAAAATCCATCCCCATGATCTCATTGTAATAAGCCAGATTATTATTATCCGGGTTTTGCAGTTTTCCCTCAATAATTACCCCGTTCAATCGGGCTGCATCATAATATCGCCGGACAAAGTCATAAATCTGTTGGTTATAGCCATTTATACGGCAAAAATATACTCCTTTGTTTGGGCGTTTGCCAAGATCAAGAAAATAATCATCCGGGCTTTCAATCTGTACTCGCTTTAACATGCTCTTACCACCTAATATCTGCTCATTTTATTTTTTGCCATTACATATCCCAAAACTGAACCAACCCCTCCACCAAGAATATGGGTTAGATTCGACACACTGTCATGAACAAAAATTCCATCGTAAATCTGGCCTCCAAGGTATATAAACGCAACTAAAACGAAGGTTATTGGAATTGTTCCTTCCTGAAAACTCACAAAGGAAGAAAGAAGGATAAAAGCAAAAACAACTCCACTGGCTCCCAAAAGCTGAATATGCGGAAAGAAAATAATATGCACAATCCCGGTAATAATTGCCGTAGTCAAAATCACAAAGATCAGATTGGCTGAACCATATTTTTCTTCCAGCATGGGACCAATGACCAGAAGCAGGGTAATATTACCCATAAAATGGGCAGAATCCACATGTCCAAAGATATGACCTATCAAACGAAAATAAGACAACGGACTTGCAAAGGATGAACGATATACACTAAATAGTAAATCCGTTGAAGCGTTATGAGTTATATATCCCAGGATCAAGGCAATAAGACATATAATCGAAAACCAGAGTACAACCGGAGAATTAAAAGACAATTTTAAATGTCGGTCTGCCCCACTGATTATTCCCCCTCTGCTGCATAATTTTTAACAGGCTTTTATTATTTTTTCACAACAGCTTTTCTGATCATATCAATGGGAATGACCAGGAAGGCCAGTCCAAGACAAATAAGCCAGGATTGCCAGGAAAGACTTTCCACACTCAGCACTTTTCCGCCAAAGGTGACAAAGACAAACTGTAAAATAAAAATTCCCAGCATAACCAAAATGAAATTCTTATTCCGGCCAAGATTTTTAAAAATATTGATCTGATTGGTTCTTGCGTTAAAACCATTAAAGGTAATCGCCATCATAAAGGTAGCAAACAAGGCCGATTTAAGATAGGTAACATCTACATTACCGAACAAATCTCTTACCAGAGGCAGGAACAAAATAGACAGGCAGATAAAGGTAATATACAAAGCACTGATCATAACTTCAATCAGCATATCCTTGCTGACAATACCGGCTTTTCTGGGAATCGGTTTGTCCTGCATATATTCCTTCAGGGCAGGCTCACTGCCAAAGGCAATGGCGGCCAGAGTATCCATGGCCAGGTTAATCAGCAGTAATTGGATAACTGTCAGAATAATATTTTCTCCCAGCATGGGTCCAATAAAACAGGTCAAAACTGCGGCCACATTAACCGTAAGCTGGAAAATCAGGAATTTGCGAATGCTTTTGAACATGGTTCTGCCGTACAGAATGGCTTTTTCAATGGAGGAGAAATTATCGTCCAAAATGATAATATCTCCGGCTTCTTTGGCAACCTCTGTGCCGCTGCCCATGGCAAAGCCAACATCTGATTTTTTCAAAGCAGGAGAATCGTTTACTCCATCTCCAGTCATGCCCACCACATAATCCAGCTCCTGAGCAACTTTAACCAATCTGCTTTTATCTGTGGGCAAGGCACGGGAAACCACTTTAAGCCGGGGCAGAATCTTTTTCAGTTCCTCATCACTCTTTTCTGCCATTTCAGCAGAAGTCAAAGCTACATCTTCGGCACTGGTCAAAAGTCCTGCTTCTTTGGAAATGGCTGCGGCAGTTTCTTTTCTGTCCCCAGTGACCATAACTACCTGAATACCTGCATTTTGTACTTCTTTAATCGCTTCCACTGCTTCTTTGCGAACATTGTCCCGAATACTGATCACACAAATTAAAGTCAGTTCTGCTTCTTCAGAAGTCCCATTTGCTTTGGCCACACCCAACAGCCGCATGGAACGCCCGGCCTGACTGTCAATATAAGCGGTCAGATAATTTCTTTCGACCAGCTCCTTAACTTCCCCATTTTCATCAATATAATGGGTACATCTTTCAATAATCTTTTCCGGAGCCCCTTTAACATAGGTAACGCTTTGGCCATTTCTGTTTAAGGTTACGCTGGAAGATTTTTTATTGGAGTCAAAAGCATTGAAGTTTCTTACATCTTCCCTGGTAATCTCATTGACTGCATTTGCATTTACCAGAAAAGACATCAAAGCCCGGTCGGTACTATTGCCCCCGATAATGGAATCTTCAGAAGCTACAGCACTGTTGTTAATCCCAATACCTGCGACAATATCAGAGGCCAGTTTAGGATTGATTTTGCCAAGTTTGTTGAAGGTCACAACATTGCCGGTGGCCATTTCTACAACAGAAAGCCGACCTTCCGTAATAGTTCCCGTTTTATCACTAAATAAAATGCTCAGGCTTCCTGCTGTTTCCAGACCATTGATCTTTCGAACCAGAACATTGTCCCTGGCCATTCTCAAACTTTGGAAGGAAAGCAAGATGGAAGTGAGCATGGGCAAACCTTCCGGCACTGCACAAACAATAATGGTTACAGCCACTGTTACAGCATCCAGAATAAGACGAATCCATTCATAAATTCCAGTCGGAAGATCTCCGGTAAGCAGGGTTTTCAAAAGAATCCCGGCAATAATGGCAATGGCACCTATATAACCAAAGGTAGAAATTTGTTTGGCAAGCTTGGCCAGCTTCACCTGCAAAGGAGTTGCTCTGGTTTCCTCCTGAACTTCAAGAGCCAGCTCCCCGAAAAGGGTTTTATCGCCAACTACCTTGACTTCCAGATAACCTTCGCCGCCGCAAACCACTGTACCCCGATAAGCATAATATTTATTCAGAAGATCTCTGGTATCATAATCTGTGCCGTCCGGACAGGCAATTTTGGCAGCTTCTTCAGTTTCTCCGTTCAAAGCCGCCTGATCCACTTTTAAGGCTCCGCTTATGACAACACCGTCAGCCGGAATTTTATCCCCAGCCTGCAAATAAACAAGATCTCCTACGACTACTTCATTAACATGAATTTCATAAATATTTCCTTCCCGGATCACCTTGGCTATTTCTTTGGCTTCCTCTTCTTCTTTTAAGGCAGAAGCTTTGTTTTCCTGTTTATTTTCGCTGATCGAAGCAACCCCATTGGCAATTAAAATTGCCACCAGAATCCCCACTGGTTCAAACCATTCTGCCTGCCCCATAAAGAACAAAACAATCTGAACAAGCAGAGCAACCAGCAAAATAATAATCATGGGATCTTTAAAACCCTCAAGAATCTTTTTCCATAAAGGATCCGGAGGAATCTGGGTCAAAGCATTGTTTCCGTTTCGCTTTCGACTTTCTTCAACCTGTTGAAATGACAGTCCCTTTAATTTCATGGTTATTTTCTCCATCTGATTTTTTATTATTCAATACCACTTTTAACACACTCAGCAGCCTGGATAATCCTGAGTATCCGCAGGCACAACCTTTAGACCAACTTTTGCTGCATATTTCAGATTTCCTGATCATAATTATACCATAATAAAGCCCCTCCTGAAATCAGAATTTATTTTTATAAATTATTTCCAGATAAATCCTGTAATAGTCCCGTAATATATATTGGTATTCTGAAAATAAGCTTGACCCGATGACCAGATTAGATGGGATCGCTTACCTTTAATGATACCTTTTTTTACGGGCATTGTCAAAAAAACAATATACAAAATCTCAAATTTCAGCTTGCCCCCAACGCTAAAAGCACCCAGACATAAAGCCTGAGTGCCAGTGAAATTACAGGTTAAAAATTTTGCTTTGCTTCTAGTCCTCCTTAATTTGCAAATACCGCAAACCATTGATAATCTGTTCCAGCAAAAACAAAGCTCCGTTAGATCCAAAAATAGTTTTTTCCACAAAATCCAGATAGCCCAAAGTAGGCAGGGCAATTTCAATGCCGCTCAGGAAGATCTCCTGTAAACGCAGCTGAGCAATGGTGGTTCCATCTGCAAAAGCCAACTGAGTTTCTGTTTGATAAACCGGATTGGCCAAGACTTCCTGATAGTGAATTTGCTCCAGAAAGCTTTCCAGCTTAACCTTAAATTCCGGCACTTCCTGATTCAGATTAACCGCTGCCGGAATCATGCCCAGATAAGTACAAAGCCATTTGGTCAGGGGATAGGCCAGAGAGCTTTCTCCCAGAACCGAAAACACACTGCCTTTGGGCAAGCCCAAAATGGAGGAAAAACGGGAAAGCAGAAGATAAGCTCTGGCTCTGGTTCTGGCCAGATCTTCCAAAGCCGGCTCCGGATCAGCTCCCAAAGCTTCGCAAATCTGCCGCACAAAGCTTTCGGAAGCATCAAAGCCCACCGGAACCCCTTCCTGCAAAACCAGATAGGGCATCTGATGGGTGGCCTGCAATTTTTCTGCCAGCTTCAGGCCATATTCCGGATAAACTACCACATTATATTCTGCTTCAGTTAACTGACAAATAGTTTCCACTTTATCTCCTGCTCCTGGAGCGGAAATAACTTCAATTCCACACAAGGCCAGCAGGCGTTTTAATTCATGAACATCGCCTTCATAATATTTTTGATATAAGCAAAAGCCCAGTAAATTAACGGTTTTGGGACGGACTTTGCGAGGAGCAAAGGGCAAAGCCGGAAAAGCTTTCAGCCAGGCATTTTGATAACCATCAGCAAACTGGCCGGAAAAGCCGGTATTTTCCAAAGCAAAGCAGGGAATATCTATTTCCTGCCGCAGAAATTTTTCCAAATCGTCCCCAATTAAGGCTGCTCCGGGAGAATTAACAATGGCCAGCAGCTTATATTTTTTTTCTTTAGAGATAACTCGCAGCAGATCAGTCAATTTGTTTTCACAGCCATAAACATAATCATAGCCGTCCAAATAGGTGCAGGGAACCCGGCCAAAGCCGCAGATCAATTTGGATTCCATGGGCAGGGCTTCCTGAAAGGAGCTTCGCCAGGGGTACTGCTTATCCGAAATGGTGGAATGATAAAACTTGCAGCCGGTAGGCCCGTTTAAAAGCACACAACTGTCCTTGATGCCTTCCAGAGCAAAAATGGCTCCGCTTAAACTATCAGCCGAGGTACTTTCTATACAGCTTTTCGTCATTTCGCCAGCCCTCCTTCAGATTCATTTGAAAAATTTCCTTCCAGCGTTCAGCCAATTTCAAACCGCTGAAAAAGCCAATCGGCGGCCCAAAGGGAACGGTGTCGGTAAAGCAGTTTCCTGCCGATTCCTCTGAGATCTGATCCTGCAAAATCAAGTCAGCTTCTTTGGGGAAATGCCGGATGCGTTCTCCTGCAGAGCAATCCAGCACCAGTTCCCCAATCTGCTCCCGGAAACTGGTTTTAAAGCAATTATCCTGCGAAGAATACAACAAACAAACTTTAACCACTTCCATCTCCAAATCCAAAGCAGTCTGAATAATCCAGTCCAGTTGATAATTACAGGTAACAATAGCCAGCTTTTTCCCCTGCAAAAAGGGCTTTAATTCGGCAATTCTCTGCCAATACTGTTCAGTATAATCAAGTAAAATATCATCCAGCATTTCTTCCCGGCCAAAAAAGGCGGCCAAAGCTTCCAGCCATTTTTTGGTTTCACTGAAACCTACAGGAAGAGGCTGTTCCAAAAATTCCGCTTTATATTCACTTTCCAGAAAATCCCGAATAGTCCGTCCCATATAATCATCCCAGGCCAGAATATTCAAACGGCCGGCCAGAAGCCGACGGATTTCTTCTCCTGTAGTGCGGCAGATAAAGCGGCAATTAACTTTTAAACCCAAACGCTCGATCAGTTCCTTAAAAGCTTTGAAATTAACCTCAGTGGTATCGCCTTCCGTTTTTTCTCCAATTAAATTCACGGTATCGGCTTCCGGCTTTACATGAGGATCAATTAAAGCCCGTCCTGTTTCCATATAAGCCAGTAAAATCCCCTGCAAAAAGTCCCCATTGATATTGCCATCGGCCAAAATGGGAATAATTCGGGTTTCCGAATCATTCAGTTCTTCCAGACCGCTTAAATCATCTCCAATAATACCACTGGCACAGGCCGTAACTACATAAATATATTTGGGCTTATAAACTTTAACTTGAGCGATTTTTTGTTTTAATTCCTCCAGACCGCCGAAAATCATAATGCCTTCATTCATATCAGAAGAAACAATTCTGGGAGCAATCTGTTCCGGAATTACACTGCCTCTTTCCAATAATCCTTTGCGGCCAGCCGAGGTAACAGTCTGATAAGCCAAATGGGCACAACTGGCCGGACCATGTGCCAGACTTATGCCGTCTGTGATTTGGGTAGTTACCCCCAAAGCTCCGTTAAAGGCACAGCCGTATAAAGGTTCTCTGGCAATCAGATTTTTGGAAAAGAACTGCTTTTCACTTTTCTGGTGTTCCACTTTAATCTTAATTTCTTCGCTGACAGTGACCAAAGGTCTTTTTTCCAAAACTATTTCTTCCAAATGTTCATCAGTTAAAGGCCGGGCTTCCTGCAAAACATTTTGATTCAAAATAAATTGAGTCAGACGGGCAAACTGAGCCGCAATTTCCGAATCCGGATATTTTTCGACCAGACACTGACCAGCCTTTTCGCTTTCAGCAAAAAGATCACTGCGAGGAATTTTTTCCAGAACCGGCAGCTGAACCGCTTCAGCAAAACGCTTAATCCGTTCATCTTCTTCCGCCAGACCCCGGCTGTTAAAAATTAAACCTCCGGCTCGATGAACAGTCCGGTCGTAATTTTTCAAACCCCGCAAAATATTATTGGCTGCATAAATAGCCATAAATTCTCCGGAGGTTACAATATAAACCTTATTGGCATATTCCCGCCGCAAAGGTACGGCGAATCCGCCGCAAACCACATCCCCCAGCACATCATAAACAATGGTATCATATTGATTGCTTTTAATCCCCAGGCGATCCAAAAGCTCAAAAGTGGTTAAAATTCCTCGTCCGGCACAGCCTACTCCCGGCTCAGGACCTCCAGCTTCCACACAATGCACCCCGCCATAACCGGAAAATACCACATCCTCCAATCTGCACTGATCCGGACTTCTGGTCTTTAAATAAGATAAAACCGTCGTAATATTGCGGCCTCCCAATAACAGCCGGGTAGAATCATGCTTGGGATCACAGCCGATCTGCAAAACCTTTTGTCCCAAATTGGCCAGAGCTGCCGAAACATTGGCCGAAATGGTGGATTTACCAATCCCTCCCTTGCCATAAAAAGCAATTTCACTCAACTGAATCGCTCCTTCCTTAAAAGCAAATATCGACAAATTATTGATCATATTATACCTTTAACCCAGGAAAATTCCAATAGCCGGATAGTTCTTGCTCTGGAATTTTTTATTATTTCTGTTTTTCCAATTTGTTCAGAATAATCTCCAAAAACGCATACAGATTTTTTAAATTTTCTGTTCCCAATTCCGCCTCCAGAGCTTGCTGAGCTTCCAGCCAGAAGCCTCTGGCCTGTTCCTGAACTCTCTGACCTTCCGCTGTCAAAACCAATTGCCGTCCCCTTCCACTGTGAGCCAGATCACAAATCAGTTTTCTTTTTTCCAGCGGCTTGAGGTTCCGCACCAAAGTAGTTCGAGCCAGGCTCATGTTTTCAGCCAGACCGGATACCGTAACAGGAGCTGAATTTTTAATATGAGACAAGATAGAATATTGATTGGCTGTAATTCCTGCTGTCTGAAAAAAACGGTCATAAAATTCCACAATCTTATTTTCGGCTCTTTTAAAATTAAAGCAATGACAGGGAGATAGCTTCATAAATTTTCAACTCCTGACAGTGTATATGCACTATAATAATATTCAAGCCGAAAACTGTCAATGCAGGAAAAGAAGAAAAATCTGTCTTTTGCGTCCCCAGCAGGACCAGGAATAAAACTTGACTTGTTGGTTTGCCAATGATGCGTTATGAACTTATTGGGAAGAGAGCTTGTCAGGGGTGAAAAAAAATGATGAAAAAAAATTTGATTTTGCAGGAAAAGTGTGCTATGCTTGGTGTATATACATATTAGCGGGAATAGTTCTGCTTTTTTCGTCTGCAAGAGGCTGAAAAATGGAAGGTTCCTGAGGATATGCAATAAATTACCTGATATGGGTGATAATGGATGATAAAGCAAATAGCATATAGATCAATCAAT
>JAZRXK010000100.1:0-4236 GCA_045600185.1 Desulfocucumaceae bacterium | reverse complement strand
TTTTGGATTATTTACATCCCTTAAAGGTGTGGAACCTGGCAGTGAAAATAATGAATCATCTCCTTTTCCAACGATATAGTAGAGATCAGTTATGCTCTGCTTAATTGCCGGCATTAAAACCTATGTACCCGCAGCGGGAGGAATGGCCTCCCGTTGTCGGGAGTATCAGATCAGGGGCGAGGATCACGAAGCATAGCTTGTTATTACAATGGCATCCGATCTCATTCATATTTTTTAAATGCTGCTGCCCTGACTTTTTTAGCGAAATATACCCCCTCAGAAAATTACCTTATTATTGACAGATGCTTTAATTTTGTAACGCATCATTGACAAAGCAACAAGCCTGGGCAACCAGATGTTCTCATCCTAAATGATTGTCCCAGGCTTCTTTATGCCTCGAAAAGCAGAGGCTGCTAAAACCAAAATCCCCGCAGGAAATTATTGATATAATCGGTCATATACTCGAATACACCCTGATATTCATTAAATTCTTCCGGAAGTTCCAGGTTATCAGAAAGGGGTATTCTGCCATCCGGTGCCATATCTAAAGTTACCGTCTTCACAGTTTCATGCCCTGCCTGATCCAAAGCATAGAAAGTAAAAGCTCCACAGAGATCTATATGAAACCAGGTCTGGTTATTTTCGTCCAGCTCAAAGGCAGTTCCTGATTCTCCTCTGTCAAAATAGCTGGCATCCCAACGCCCACTTATAAACCGCAACAAATTTAAATCCCTGTCTGCGTCTTTAACCTCAACTACCAGATAATCTTCACCGTTTTGCCGGCTAATAAAAAAATTGATTACCGGAGCCGAGCCTTCTGGCAGCTTTTGGAAAGTTTGACTCCAATTCGTCCTGCTGGCATCTGAGGAACTATAACTGGTGGCAACTCTGACAGCCGCCCCAGCATCCAAAAATCCGCCGCTGACCAGCTTGCCCTTTAAACTATCGTTTGTATGCACCGAAGTCAGGATAATATCTTTAACTTCTGGTAAAGTAAGCTGATCATTCTGGGAATAAACCAGAGCAGCAACAGCACTTACCACGGGAGCAGACATGGAAGTTCCCGTCATATAACCGTATTTATTGCCTGGAATAGTACTTAAAATATAAGTTCCAGGAGCCGCCAAATCCACTGACTGCGAACCATAATTGGAACTGTAATGCAGCCTTCCGTTGGGCTGTAAATTAGCTACAGCAATGATATTATCCAGGGAATAGCTGGACGGATACCAGGGAAAAACATCCAGATTTTGGCCTTGCCCTGTCCATTCATCCCCATTACCGGAAGCTATTACAAAAAGCATGGAAGAATCAGCTATGGCCTGATATAAAGCCTGATCGCTTTCGTTGGCTCCCAGGCTTAAATTGCAAATTACTGCTCCATTGGCTTCAGCATATTGAATGGCCTTAATGACCGAATCAGTGCTTCCGCTGCCATCGGAGCCGCCCAGAGCTTTAAGAGCCATGACTTTCACCGCAGAATTGCCGGCAATCCCGGCAATTCCGGAAGTATTATTGGTAACGGCAACCATGCTTCCAGCACAATGAGTACCGTGTCTGTCTTCAACCGGATTGGTATAAATTTGATTACTGTTATTATAGAAATTCCAGCCATAATAATCATCAATATAGCCATTTTGATCATCGTCAAGACCATTACCGGGAATCTCATCTTTATTTGTCCACAAAGCATTTTCCAAATCCTCATGAGTATAATCCACCCCGGTGTCAATCAGAGCAATTATGGTTTCTCTTGTTCCCCCGTTATAATTATCCCAGGCGGCTTCAATATTGATGTCCACTCCGGAGTTACCCTGCACTGCTTTTGAAGAACCAAAATCATTACTGATACTTCCAAAGGGATCTTCATAAAATGGAAATTGTTCTTCTTTAAAAATAAAGCTGCCATTATTTTTTAAACCCCATTGCTTCGCATAATGAAGATCATTCACTGTAGAGGTATAAACATAATTGGGCTGATACCAGATTATTTGTTCATCCTGACTGAATTTTTGCAAAGCTTCTGCCAGTTGATCCACCTCCGAATAAGTCCAAATCTGATAATTCCCGGTTTTATCTAAAGTAAGTACTTCCTTGTTAAAATATTTAGCCAAATCATTTTCGCCTTTGAGGTTTGCAGCTTGAGCCACTGAAAATAACGCTAAAGATAAAAACAAAGTTATAAACCAGATTAAAAACTTTTTCACTTTCCAACATCATCTCCTTTTTTTATTTTAACTTATAAAAATTAAATCATTTTTAAAAGATATTCCCGAACTGACTAAAATCAATATTCATTTCCATGATATATTTTCCTGTTAATTGATAACAAATCAGCGGTAAAATTAAAGCAATAAACCAGATAATTACATTCAGAATTTTGGTGAAACGCAAGACAATTTTCTCCCACTCTTCTCCGGTTTTAAATTTGATTCCCATAAATTGTTTAGGAACCAAACCCAGACGAAATTTCAAAAAACAGAAAACCCGCACTCCTTCTGCATTAAGCATATCCGAAAATAAG
Organism: Desulfocucumaceae bacterium; assembly: GCA_045600185.1. Taxonomy (GTDB): domain Bacteria; phylum Bacillota; class Desulfotomaculia; order Desulfotomaculales; family Desulfocucumaceae; genus CATZDY01. The sequence continues at coordinate 1,712 of JAZRXK010000100.1, read as the reverse complement.
TGGCTTAACCAGCCAATGGCAAAAGAAATCATAATTATTTGAGATACTTCCATATTTAAAGAATTGATAACTCCGTATTGATATAAATGACGAGGCAGCCAATAAGCTATCAATAACATGAGCAAAGCCAGATCCAGACTGTGGGTTTGCCAGCTCCGGTGTTTTCCGCCGGTAATCCGGATCAGAAAATTCATTACTCTGGTATAACCATTTTTTTCTTTCACCGAATGCCAGGCACAATCAATATCCGGAAACAAAGCTCCATATTTGGCAATCTGCACCATAATAATCATGGAAAGATAATAGTTAATCTGACTTAAATCCTGCATGGATAAAATCATATTACCAATTAAAACCCATGAAATAGCAAACTGTTTGTGAGTTAAAGCTGTCATAATTTACCTTTCTTTTGTTTCTTGTCTCTTTATAGCATATACCTTTCCAGGAAAAGTTGTCAAGAAAAAAACTGCCTGCTTAAAGTTTTTAGCTTTAGACAGGCAGTCGGCAAATTCTTACTTGTTATGAGTATGATTTGTGGTTGCCTCCACAATTTCGTAATAAGCCCAATAGCCGGGGTCATTGACATCCGGGAAAGTGCTGCTGTAGCCAAGAGCAGGATCGGGAGTCCATCCCAAAATTCTGTTGGCAATGACGGCTACTTCCGCTCTGGTTACATAATTATCCGGTCTGATGCTTTGATCTTCATAGCCGGACAGCCAGCCGAGAGCAACAGCCTGAGCAATACTGGAATAAGCCCAATGTTCAGGTGAAAGATCAGTGAAGCTGCAGGCAGTTTCTGTGGGCTGTTTGGCAAACAAACTTACAGCCATGCTGATCAATTCAGAGCGAGTAACCGAATTGTTCGGTTTGAAGCTGTTATCAGTATAACCATGAACCGCACCCAAAGCAGCCATGGTATTAACTGCCTGAGCATACCAGGCATCAGCATCAACATCAATGAAGGTTACATCGGAAGCAACACTTTTTTCATTATCCGGCAAAATATTGTACAACATAGCCGCTACCTGAGCCCTGGTCATATTATTCTGCGGATAGAAATTTCCGTCTTCCATACCGAATAAATAAGCCTTATGTTCTGCTTCAGCATTTGGTTGTTCATTTTTGATAAAACTGGGAGTTATGGTAACATTAGCTTCGGGCATAGTAAAGGTATATTCGCCTTTGGCTTCGGTAACTTTGATTTCCGAACCGGAAGCAGAAGTTACTTTTACTTCTTTTACTTTATAATTGGCATCGGCCTTGGGAGTAAGAGTTACGGTTACTCCGGCAGATATTGCAGATTTATCGGTGAAAGAAGTACCGCTGGTAAAGCTGCCGGTTAAAGTACCGCCTTCAGCCTGTTTAATAGTAGCAGTGTAAGAATCTTTGGATTTTACACAAACATATTTGATGGTGGTATCCGAACTGGGCATATTAAAGAAATAATTGCCGTCGGAAGTTTTGTTCAATTCTACTTCATTATTGGAAGCATCTAAAACAGTTATGCTGTCAAAAACATAGCCGCTCTTAGCTTTCGCAGTCAAGGTAATTTCCGAACCGGTAGTAATTTTCTTATCGCCGCTGGAAAATTTAACTACAAGAGGACTGGTGGCACTGGCGGTTATGGTTCCGCCTTCACTGGTTTCAATCGTCAATTTATATTGGTCGGAAACATTACTTTTGCTTCCGCCGCCACCGCCGCCACCACCGCT
>JAZRXK010000099.1:0-12051 GCA_045600185.1 Desulfocucumaceae bacterium | reverse complement strand
ATTTAGCCAGGCTTAATTCTTCCATTTTTTATCCTTTCTTCTTGCTCCCATGGAATTTTCTTTATTATAGTTGATCCATAAGACCGGTGCAAGGGATAAATTTGCTCACTTTAATCACGACAGGCTGAAACCACCCTTTGGAAGGGCAGCTCTGATTATTGTAAATTCAATTTGTTTTGCAAAAAATAACAGAATAAGCCAGCCGAAACAGCAGCCTGCACAATAACTCCTCCCAACAGCAGGAGTCAGATTATTCGGAAAATATTTTCACAAATTTTTAAACTTTCTTACCTGCACGCCCACAACACAGAAAAAGGGCTGCCTCCCTGATTTTGTGAGACAGCCTCCATTGTTTAGTTAAAGTATTTCGTGCAGATAGGCTTTTAGTCCTGCTTCCAGTTCCGGGCGTTGGAGGGCAAAATCTATATTGGCTTTCAGATAACCCAGTTTGTCCCCTATATCATAGCGTTTTCCAACAAAAGACAGAGCGAAAATCGGCTCCTGCTGCAGCAAAATTCGCAGAGCATCGGTTAATTGAATTTCTCCTCCTGCTCCCGGTCTGGTTTCGGCCAAAGCTGCAAAAATCCGGGGAGTCAAAATATAACGACCCATAATGGCCAAATTGGAAGGAGCATTTTTCGGCTGAGGTTTTTCCACCAAATCCTTTAAGGCAAATAAATTGCTCGGCAGATTATCCTGTGGTTTCCTGGGGTCAATGATCCCATATTTGTCAACCTGATCTGGATCAACCGGTTGTACGCCTATAATCGAAACTTCTTTTTGTTCAAAGGCATCCATTAACTGCCGCAGGCAGGGAGTTTCCGCTGAGATTACATCATCACCCAATAAGACGGCAAAAGGCTCATTGCCCACAAAGCTTTTGGCACAGGCTATGGCATCGCCCAATCCTTTGGGTTCTTTTTGACGGACGGAAAGGATAGTGGACAGTTGTTCAGTTTGATGCAAAATTTCCAAATATTCGTTCTTACCTTTTTGCCGGAGAAAACTTTCCAGATAAGGGTGGCGATCAAAGTGATCCAGAGTAGCTGTTTTATTGCGTCCATTGATAATGAGAATTTCTTCTATTCCGGAGGCTGAGGCTTCCTCAACAATATATTGAATGGTTGGCTTATCTACAATGGGCAGCATTTCTTTGGGAATTGACTTGGTAGCCGGCAAAAACCTGATTCCCAAACCTGCTGCTGGAATTACTGCTTTTCTGATTTTCATAAACAAAATCCTTTCGTTTGTCGTAGGCGGAAACCCACTCCTCTTGAGTGGGAGGAGCCTTTTTAAATCTGTTATCCGTAATCCGCCTCAAATATTGACTTTCACTAATAATGATTATATAATAGCCTTCAGGTCAGCGAGAAAACCGCTGGATGCAGAATGTATCAAAGGCACTCGCTGAAAACACCCAAAACATACACTTTTTGTTTGTTTTAGATGACCGTATCGGAGCAATGAATCTGTATCGCATGGGAATTAACTATCCTGAGGATAGCCAGGTACCGGATACAGTGGCACCTCAGCATATCTGAGATGTCAGGGGCGTTGTCAACCGTCCCATGGTGTAACGCCACTTTAGGCAGCAATGTATGTTGGGGTTTAAAGGTCGGAGGCATAAGCCGTTACTACGACCAGGCAGTTACAAGCCCACTCACTTTAATGGGTGGGTAGTTGACTTCTTCTGTGCTATCTTAATGGACAAAAAGCCAATTTATGCCTGTTTCTGTTCATCAGGTTGTTCTTTTTTCTCTTCTTCGGTCTTACCCAAAATTCCCAGGCGATGACTGCCCCAGATAATCAGGAGAGCAATGAGCAGTAAAGTGAGCATCATGACTTTGCGGGAAACCATCAGATTAAGAACTACAGCCAAAATACCCATGCTCAAGCTGATAATATAAATAAACCAGACTGCATGTAAGTGACTGAAGCCTAAAGCTAAAAGACGGTGGTGCAAATGTCCTTTATCCGGCTGAAAAATCGGCTTATGGGTATTGACCCGCCGCACAATGGCAAAGAAAGTATCCAGCAGGGGCAGAGCCAGAATAATCAAAGGCAGAATAACGGAGGTAGCTGCCGCTCCTTTGGTTGTGCTCATAATGGAGACTGAGGCCAAAGTAAACCCCAAAAGCAAAGAACCGGTATCTCCCAAAAAAATTTTGGCCGGGTGATAATTATGAGGCAGAAAGCCAGCAATGGAAACTGCCAGAATCAGGGGCAATAAAACATCCTGAATTTGAAAGTTTAAAGTACCTTTGGCAAATTGGGTATAGGCTACCGCAGCCATGGTCAAAGCTGCAATTAAGGCAACTCCGCTGGCCAGACCGTCCAAACCGTCAATTAAATTAACTGCATTGGTAACCGCCACCAGCCAGAAAACGGTAATTGGCACACCAATCCAGGGGCTTATTTCCATCCAGGAATTGGTGAAAGGGTTGGTGAAGGATAAAACCTGAATACCAAAAGGAATCATGACTAAAGCAGCCGCAATTTGACCTGCAAATTTTACATAAGCATTCATTCCCTTGAGATCATCCCATAACCCGATTGCCAGAATCAGGGTCATGCCCAATAATAAACCGATAATTTCCCTGCTGAGAGGCAAAGCGATTAAAATGCCTGCGGCCAGAGCCAGATAAATTCCCAATCCGCCCATGCGGGGCATAGTTTCGCTGTGCACCTTTCTGGCGTTCGGAACATCTATGGCTCCCCAGCGGAAAGCTTTTTTTCTAACCCAGGGGGTAATTAAGAAACTGATTAAAAAACTGATTACAAGACCTGTCCAACAATACCACCCCAAAATTATCCCCTCTTTCTAAAGACAAAAATCCATAAAATACTTTTTATTTCAATTTTATTATAGCATTTTTATTTTTTTTCTCAAGTCCAAATCCATGAAGTTGATTTGAAAAAATTTATTTTTTGTCGGATTATTGGGAGGCTTTTCGGTGGTTGACATACAATTTCTTTTAATTTTTGAAAACTGCTTGCTTTAAAAAAACAAATATTGTATGCTGTTAACATGAAGCTGTTGCAAAAAGCTTTGAAAGAGAGGAGAAGTTCATGAAAATTATCAATGAAAAAGGTAAACTTTTTGGGGTAGTTAATATTATAGACCTTTTAGTGATCCTTTTAATTGTGCTGATTGCCGTTGGAGCTGCCTACAAGACCTCCAATGACGAAGGCAGCAGCTCGGAAAAAATTGAATATACGGTTTTGCTGCAATGCGTTCGTCCTGATCCGGCTAAAAGCATTCATATTGGAGACAAGCTGGTTGCCAAAAATAATTATACCACTGCTGCTATTACCGGAGTTAAATCTACTCCAGGGCTTCTGGTAAGTACCACTGACGAAGGCAAGCGGGTTATGGTGAATGATCCCTATCTGGTTGATGTTCTGATCACAATTCAGGATCAGGCTGTGGTAAGTTCTGCCAATATTGAAGCGGGAGGACAGGAACTGCGGGTCGGTAAGAAATATTATGTTAAATCTCTGGATTATGAATTTGAAGGGGTTGTGCAGACAATAAAATTCCTGTATAAGAAGGAATAGTCTGACTCATGGTAAGATGATTTGGTCAGATTGCTTTTTCGGCGGCTTAAAAGATTCAAATCTTTCAAGCCGCTTTTCTATTCCGGTTTGTCTTAACTGAAGGATTGACTACAATTTTTTTTAAGTGTATAATGATAACAGACTGGATAGTCTGTTACTGAAATATTCTTTGAGTTAAAGAATATTTTGGAGCAGCAGGGTTTATTTTTTCCCAGGTTATGGGAAATCTGCTGCAAAAAAATGAAGCTTGCAGAATAAACTGTTGCAAAAAATAATCAGGGAAGGAGTATGTCAAAGCTGATAGTAATAAAAATAGAAATGTAGTTGGAATATTTTCAGCATCCTGAACGAAAAGAAAATTTACTCGAAATCCGTCTGTTCTCTTTTGCATTGGGGCTTAATTATTTTTGATTTTCGCTTAAATACGGGTTGGAACAAATCAGAACTTTGGTTTGATTTTATCAGATTTGGCAGGAGTGAATTTATGACAAAGACCAGCAAAAAAGATTTGATTACCAATGCGGCTATGTCCTGTTTTCTGGATAATGGCTATCGAAGAACTTCCATGGACGACATAGTGAAAACTTCGGGAATCAGCAAAGGAGGAATTTACTGGTATTTCAACAGTAAAGAAGAAATTTTTCTTTATTTTCTGGATCGGGAGCTGGATAAGGAACAGGAAAAGTATTCCAGGATCAGCCAGGAAAACAATCTGGCTCAAGAACAGATCCATGAATTTTTTAAAGCTCATTTGGAGCATAACAAAAATTTCCCTTTACATCTGATAGTAGGAGAATTTCTGACTCAGGTTAGAAATCCGAAAATTAACGCAAGCTTTCAAAAATTGATCGAAAAAAAACATCACAAAAAAGATTTTTTTATTCGGGCTTTAGAATCAGGCATTGAGAATCAGGAATTTATACCGCATGATTCCACGGTTATGGCCGAAATTATTTGTTCAGTTTGCGAAGGCTGCACTTTTCGTTATGTAACGGAGCATAAAGACCAGAAGCTTCTTGCCGAAGCTTTGGAACAGGCTGAAGCTTTGCTTTTGGCCGGAATTTTAAAAAACGGGGGTAATTTGGCGAAGTGAGATCCAAGAAACAAACAGTTTTGCTGCTCTTCCTTTTTTTATTGACTTCCCTGGTTTTGTCTGCCTGTGGAGATAGTGAAGAAGCTGCTGAAGAAGAAGAAAGTTATAATACTTCGGTTGAAGTAGTTGAGCTGACCACTGAAGATTTGGCCAGCTATTTTGAATTAAGCGGAGAATTGGACTCCTCCAATCAGACAGCCATTTCTTCCAAGGTTAACGGTTTGGTTACTTCGGTAAATGTGGAGGTTGGCCAGAAGGTTAAAGCCGGAAAAGTTCTCTTTACTTTGGATACCTCGGATCTGCAAAATCAAATTGAAGAAACCACCAAAGCTTTGGAAGCTTCCAAAGCTTCCATTGAAACGATTAAGGTCAACCTGGAAAATCAGAAGCTGACTGTGAAAAATCAAAATCTGACGGTGGATAATCAAAAGCTGAATGTCAAGAACCAGCAGCTGAATTTGGATAATCGCAAGCTGGATCTGGAAAACCAGGAGTTAAATTTAAATAATCAAAAGCTGACTTTGGATAATCAAAAGCTGGGATTACAAAATGAAAGTGATAATATTGCCATAAGCCAGCAGAGTCTGGATGATGCTCAGCTTAATTATGACCGAATCAAGCAGCTTTATGATGCCGGAGCTGCAGCTCAAAGCGAACTGGACAAAGCCCAAAGCAGCTTGAATCAGGCTCAGTTGACCTATAACAAAGCTAATACCAATTATGAACAAAGCAAATTGAATGTGCAAAAAGTACAGGTGGCTTATGATCAGGCTGCTGTTGCCTATAAACAAACTTCTGTAGCCTATGATCAGGCTCAGTTGGCCTATAACCAAGCCTCGGTGGCCTATGATCAGGCGGTGGTGGCTTGTAAACAGGCTGAAACGGTTTGCAAGCAATATGAAAACCAGATTAAACAAACCAATTTGCAGATTGAACAATCCGAACTGGCTTTGGCTCATTTGCGGGAATCCTTGAAGGATTACACAGTGGTTGCTCCTGTTTCCGGGGAAATTTCCAGCTTTAATGTGCATAAAGGGGAACGGATTGCAGCTCAAAACCCGGTTATTACTTTAGTCAGTACAGATACCATCGTAGCTAAAATCAATGTAGCCGAAAGCTCCATTGACAAGGTTAAGGAAGGCTTGAAAATAAAGGTTAATATTCCTGCTTTAGATAAAAGCTTTACTGGTGTCGTCACCTCGATTAGTCCTACCCTGGATGCTGCTGCCAAAGCTTATCCGGTAAAAATTGCTCTGAATAATTCCGGCGGCAAAATGAAATCCGGCATGGTGGCCAAAATTCAGTTGGCTTCCGATACTTCGCCTGGAGCCAGAACTTTACCCAAAGACGCAGTTCTGGAAAAAGACGGGGCTTATTATGTTTATATCGTGGATGACCAGAATATTGCCCGGCAGCAAAATGTGGAAGTTGGCTTGAGCAGTAATACCGCTGTTGAAATTATTTCCGGTCTGGACGGATCGGAACAGGTGATTTGTTCCGGAAACCAGTTGGTATCTGATGGTCAACAGGTTAACATTGTCTCTTCTTCTCAGAAAGGAGAGTGAAATAAGTGAAAATAGCCGACTTTTCGGTTAACCGGCCTTTGGCCATTACCATGCTGATTTTGGCTTTGGTTTTTGTGGGAATATATTTTTTGCCTAAGTTATCTGTTGAATTATATCCGGATATGGAAATACCCTATGGAGCTATTATCACCAGCTATACCGGAGCCGCTCCGGAAGATGTGGAAGAAAATATTTCCAAGCCTCTGGAATCAGCGGTAGCTTCTCTTAGTAATATTGATACCCTTTCTTCTTATTCCCAAAATGGCTTGTCTATTGTTCTGGTGGCTTTTGACTGGGGCGTGGATATGAATGTAGCCCTGCAGGATATGCGGGATAAGGTAGACAGGGTGAAATCCATGCTGCCTGATGATGCCAGCACCCCCATGATTTTAAAAATGGATGTTAACGCCATGCCAATTATGACCCTGACGGTGGAATCGTCGCAGGAAGACATGGATACTCAAACCAAGCTGGTTACTCTGAAACGCATAGTGGAAGATAGTATTCAGGAAAAGCTGGAAAGAATTGAAGGTGTTTCTTCGGTGGGTATTGCCGGGGGAATGAACCGGGAAATTCAGGTGCATTTGGATGCAGCCAAAATGCAAAGCTATGGTTTGTCTGTGGCCTCCATTCGGGGAAGCATTGCTTCGGACAGTCTTTCCGGTACCGGAGGAACAGTTGTCAATGGTACACGGGAATATAATCTGGTCGTTAACGCCAAATACGAAACTGTAGAAGATATTGAAGATATTCAAATCAGTTTGCCCACCGGAGGCAGGATTTCACTTAGTGACCTGGCTGTTGTGGAAGATTCCTATGCCGACAAAGAAACTCTGGCTTATGTAAACGGTAAGGAAGCATTAAGCCTGAGTATTTCCAAATCCAGCGGTGGCAACAGTGTTGAAGTATCGGAAAAAGTCAATAGTGAGCTGGATAAGCTTCAAGAGACTTTGCCTGATTATGTAACTGTTACCGTTATTTCGGACAGTGCCAAATATATCAATAGTTCCATCAGTATGGTAGTGGAACATGGGATTTTGGGGGCTATTATTGCCGCCATTCTGCTCTATCTGTTTTTGAGAAGTGTGCGGGCAACCTTTGTTATTGTCATAGTTTTACCGGTTTCCATCGTTGCTACTTTCAGCCTGATGTATTTTGCAGATATGACCATCAATGTTATTACTTTGGGTGGTCTGCTTTTGGGGCTGGGGTCATTGGTTGACTTTTCCGTGGTAGTCCTGGAGAGTATCTATCGCCATAGAGAGCTGGGTTATAATATTATTGAAGCAGCCAAAAAAGGAGCTTCGGAAGTGGGCATGGCGGTTATAGCTTCGGCTTCCGCTCAAATTGTGGTTTTCCTGCCCATTGCTCTGGTCAGTGGTCTGGCTGGAATTTTGTTCCGCCCCATGGCTCTGGTGGTAATTTTTGCTCACCTGGCCGCTTTGTTTTTCGCTCTGACCATGGTGCCAATGCTGTCCTCCCGTATGCTGGTCAATGTACCAATGGAAGATGATGATTATCTGGCAACAGTCAGATCCAAAAACCCGCTTATTTTATTCAATAAGTTAATTTATCAGATTAAGAAATTATACAAAAAAACTTTGGCCTGGACTTTGCGGCACCGCCGTTATGTGATTTTGGGAACCGTGGTTTTGCTGGTCGGCAGTGTTTTTGCTGTCACTCTGGTAAGCTTTGAATTTATTCCCTCTTCAGATGAGGGTTCCTTTACCATTGATATTGAAACCGACAGTGGAACCACTTTGGAAGATACCTATGCCAAAGCAGTTCAGGCGGAGGAAATTGTTTGGCGTGAACTGCCGGAAGTGGATAAAATCAACACCAGCGTTGGAGGATCGGGCAGCTTCTATTCTTCTTCCAACAGTGCTACGGCTTCTGTCAAGGTAATGCTGGTAGATTTGGATCAGAGATCCATTTCTACGAATCAGGCCATCAGCAAGGTGCGGAAATGTATTGCCAATGAAATATCCGGTATTGACTTTACTATTACTGCTTCCAGTTCCAGTTCCATGGGCGGTTCAGGCAATAGCGGTGATGTCCAGATTACTTTGAAAGGAGATAATCTGGAAGTTTTAAAACAATTATCAGATGAAATAGAAGAATTGGTGGCTTCCGTTAAAGGTACGGAAGATATTAAGTCTTCTTTGGACGATACCAACCCGCAATATAAATTTACGGTTGATCGGCAGGAAGCTGCCCGTTATGGTTTGTCAGCCTCGCAGATTTATTCCACCGTTCAGGTGGCTTTGGGCGGCAGTAGTATAGCCAAAATGAAAACTGATGAGGACGAAATTGATATTGTGCTGGATCTGCCTTATGAAGAAGATGTTACTGCGGCAGAATTAAATAACCTGGTTCTGGTCAGCCCAACCGGAGCAGAAGTTCCTTTGGGGCAGTTGGGCAAAGTTAACAGTGAAAACAGTCCCAGTCAAATCAACCGTACTGATCAGGCTCGCAGTATCAGTATTACTGCCAGCGTTAATGAAGGACAGGATCTGAATAAAACTGTAAGTCAAATTCAGGGTATGATTGAAAAAATGTCCTGGCCGGAAGGTTATACGGTGGAATATGGCGGCAGTTATGAAAACATGATGGATTCTTTCTCCGATCTGGCTTTGGCTCTGGTGCTGTCGATTGTCCTGATGTTTATGGTTATGGTGGCCTTGTTTGAATCTTTATTCCAGCCTTTTATCATTATGTTTGCTTTGCCGCCGACCTTTGTCGGGGTTGTTTTCGGTCTTCTGGTAACTGGCCACAGCCTGAATGTAACTACTTTTATGGGTATGATTATGCTGGTAGGTATTGTGGTTAACAACTCCATTGTTTTGGTGGACTATATCAATATTAACCGCTCCAGAGGCATGTCCAAAGATGAAGCTATTTTGGAATCTGCTCCAATTCGTTTGCGGCCGATTTTGATCACAGCCTTAACCACCATTCTGGTTTTGTTGCCCATGGCCTTTGGCGGCGGGGAAGGCAGTGAAATTCAGGCTCCCATGGCTGTAACTGTTGTTTTCGGTCTGACTTTCTCCACCTTGATTACTTTGTTTTTGGTTCCGGTGGTTTACTCCCTCTTTGATGATTTTGTAAACTGGTTCAAACGCCAGATTCGCAAAATCTTCCGCATTAAGAAAAAAGAGCCGTCCAGACCTTCTGAAAGCGAATTGCCTGCTGCGGAATAAGCAAAAATTAACCCCGTTGTTTCGGGAGAAGCAGCGGGGTTTTACTTTCAGGTGAACTGGAATATATCATTACAGTGATATGTTCAGGCGGTAATACTCCCGACAACGGGAGGCCATGCCTCCCGCTGCGGGTACATAGGTTTTAATGCCGGCAATTAGACAAAGCACAACTAACCTCTAAAGTGCAGTTGGTAATTCGTTATTTGATGGTTCAGGAGGCTGGTTGCTTGCTACTCCTCCAAGACCGGTATTACCAATGCCCGGTAGTGCTCCACCCCCCGGATTATCCATGAGGCTTGCGTCCGGCTCCAGGCTGATAACCGTGATTTCGGGGCTTTCATATTTCCTGTTTTTCACGATAAAATCATCCTTTCCGAATGTATTTATTTACTCATTCCCGGGTTGTTGTTGTTCAGGTTGATCCACCGGTTCACTTCCGAGACCAAAGTGGCACTGTTCAGATTTGAAGAAGGTGCTGGCACTCATATCTGAGGCCTCTCCCGTAAATGTAACAAAAATATAAGTATTCTCTTTACTTATGTGTTCTTTTACAAGATCTCGATCGATCTGATAGTTTGCAACAACAGGTTTGCCTCTCCCGTTCGTGTAATTGAGCTGGACATACACTTCAATCCCCGAGTCATCGGCAAAAATATCATTAAAATCATTCGAAGCCAGTTTAAATTGGTACTGCTGAACACCCTCTTCTATCTTTTCTGGATCCCATTTATTCCATCCCGCTTCTAAACTGGTCACCTTGCAGAATTTGTAACCATCGTTATTCCACACGGGCAGAGCATTGTCATCAGTATAATCGGCAAGTTCTGTCTGACCAATATTGTACATCAGGTTCTCTTTGGCGAGCATCAATTTGCCGCCGCCGATGCTGTCCACAAGCTTGCCGAATACTGCCATAGTATTAACTTCTACGGTATTACCATTCAGGTCCAGGGTTACATTCGGGGCTATATTCGCAAAGCAGTCTTCCCGGGAAATATCCTGCAGGGTTACGGTTGCCGGTGTATCTGCTGTCGCATGTTCATTGGCATAGTCAAGAGCTTCTTTGAGTGTGAAGAAGATTTTAGCTTCTTCTCCAATGATCTGAACGGCAGCGACAGAGGAAGCCACTGTAAATTCTCTGTTGTCTGCGGGTTCGATGAAAGCGTCTTCATTCTGGCAATACCATTTCGTCGTGGTATTTGTCATGTCGCCTGTCCTGGCCGGGATGATGACCTGCCAGTGGTCTTCATCTGCACTCGCACCGGCATCGAAGAACATATAACTACCATCAGATACACTGGCAGTGTTCCAGCCGGACAGATCCAGCCTGAAATTCAAGATCGAGGAATTGTAGCCGTAATCATAGAACATCCCACCCATGCTCGTTACCTTTGCGGTGTTCCACTTCTCACCGTCGACAGCTGGCACCTTATTCAAGGATGTGGAAGAGTAGCCGTAATTACCGAACATATAGTTCATGTTCGTTACCTGGCTGGTGTCCCAGCTGCTGACATTTGGTGCATCAGTCAAGGACTTGGAATTGCAGCCGTAACTATGGAACATATATTGCATGTCCGTTACATTGCCGGTGTTCCATTGGGTGACATTCGGCACAGCAGTCAAGGACTCGGAACCGTAGCCGTAAAGAGCGAACATGGAACTCATGTCCGTTACATTGTCGGTTTTCCAGTCGCTGACATTCGGTACAGCAGTCAAGGACCCGGAATAGTAGCCGTAACCATAGAACATCCCATTCATGTTCTTTACATTGTCGGTTTTCAGAAACTCCGCACCGGAGATACTTTCGGCATAATACATACAATAGAACATATACGCCGTGGACTCCAGACCATCGTAGTTTTTCACCGATTCGTCAATTTTCACACTTCTTATCTGCTCTCTGACACTGTCATAAGGCCAATCATTCTCCCAGCTTGCACCGGTGGGCAGATCATCTTTATCATACACGGTACCTTCACCGCTGTAATCCTTGGTATCATAGTAGAAAGTCAAGGTATAGTTATCCTCTGAACCACTAAGAACCGCCTTGAAAGTGGGCTTCACTTCTTCCCACTGTGCATAGAGCGTGGCAGCATCAGTCCTTGTCCATTGACTGCTGCTATTGGTATAACCACTTACATTTGGCAGACAAGTGCCGTCGGCATTAAGCACCTTGTCACCGTTTTCCGCCGCCGTAAACCAACCCAGTAAAGTATAACCGTCTCGGGTCGGCGGGGTGAATTTGCTTGCCTTGGTGCTGTTCGAGACAATAGATGCGAATGTATCGCCGCCGCTGCCGTCGTTAGGCACCAGGTTAATAAGATTGGCTACGGTAAAGGTTCTGCCTGCCGGGGTTGTCGGAGGTGTGATGTAATTATTATTTTTGCAATACCATTTACTCGTGGTATTTGTCTGATCGCCTGTCCTGGCCGGGATGGTGACCGACCAAGTGCTTGCATTCTTACCGGCATAGTTGAACATACTAGTACAAGAAGATACACTGGCAGTGTTCCAGCCGGACAGATCCAGACTGAAATTAAGGTTAGTGGAACTTTCGCCGTAATCATAGAACATCCCACTCATGTTCGTTACCTTTCCGGTGTTCCAGCCGCCGACAGCTGGCACACTACTCAAT
>JAZRXK010000098.1:0-2597 GCA_045600185.1 Desulfocucumaceae bacterium | reverse complement strand
CAGCAACCTGAATCCTGGCTGTAACAGTGACTTGCATAAGGTATCCTCCTTTCTTGTATTTTACTATGTTATAGTATAGCGTAGATTTAGTGAAATTACAAGTTTTCGGAGGTAAATCTATGCAAAATCGCTATAACCGTATCAGGCAACGCACAACACATTGGCTTTGGATGCGGTATAAGGCATTCTTATCCAAACATTATTGGAAGAAACACACATTCTGGTCTGACGGATACTTTGCCTGCAGCATTGGCGAAGTATCGTCAGTGACTATCGAAAAGTATATATCCGAACAAGGCTAAGAAAGGAAAAAGCGGCTCCTCCCACCTACTAAAGTAAGTGGGTTTCCGCCGCCGAAATACTTTATGAAAATTAAGCAGGTGATTTTATATCATCTCAATTTGCCTTTGAAATTTGTTTTTAAAACGGCTCAGTCTTCTTTGTCCCAACGGGAAACTTTGATTTTAAAGGCGGTTGATTCGGAGAATAATTATGGCTATGGGGAAGTAACTGCTTTCACCACTCCTTTTTATACCTCGGAAACTTTGGCTGATGCAGCACAGGCTTTAAAAAATACCTATATTCCGCAGATTACAGGCAGAGAAATTGAGCATCCTTTTGCCATTCATGCCCTGCTGGATCGGCGGTTTCCCATGGCTGTTGCCGGTCTGGAAAATGCTTTGCTGGATCTTTGGAGCAAAAAGCAGGGCAAAAATCTTATTTCCGCTCTTTTCCCGGAAACAAGAAAACCTTATATAGAAATTGGTCTGGTTTTGGGGGATTTACCCTATTCGGAATTAAGCCGGAAAATTGCTGCATATCAGGAGCAGGGCTGCCGCAGATTTAAAATTAAAATTAAGCCGGAAGATGGTTATGCTAAAATGGCTCAGATTGTGCGGGATTTTCCCAATTTGCAGCTGGCGGCAGATGCCAACCGCAGCTATTCTCTGGAACAGCTTGAAGAAGTTCAAAAGTTTGATAATTTGCCTTTATTATGTCTGGAAGAACCCTTTGCCCGGATTGAAGATTGTCCGCAAATTCAAAGCCGCCTGCAAACTCCCATTTGTCTGGATGAAACTGTCCAAACCATGGAACAGTTAAAAAGAGCGGTCGACTTAAATTTATTCCGGGTGCTGAACATAAAAATTGGTCGTCTGGGCGGCTTATATTATGTTCGGCAGATGATTGACTTTTGCCGGAAAAATGGTCTGCAATATTGGATTGGCAGTATGCTGGAAAGCGGAATTTCCAAAATCCTGCATACAGGCTTGGCTTCTCTGTCGGATACTTATATGCCGGGGGATCTGTCTGACTCTGAGCGTTACTTCCCGGAGGATCTTATTGAACCGCCTGTAGCTTTTCCGGGAGGAAAAATGCAGGTACCCCAGGGAGTGGGTTTAGGGGTGCAGATTAAAGAAGAAGTTCTGGCTCGATATGTTTTGGAAAAATGGGTGGTGGAAAAATAAAGATGAACTTAATAGAAGCTTTGGATATGAGTGAAACCCGTCTGACTGCCACCGGCTATCAGGCCAGCATGAAACTGGGCGAATTTCATGCCCAGCCTTTTGGTTATGTTAATGGCGGAGCAATTCTGGCTTTTGCGGAAATTACTGCCGGTTACGCCAGTTGTTTACTGGGGCAGGGAAAATATAAGCCCGCTGGTCAAAGTGTTACTGGCAATCATGTCAAAGCCAAAAAATCTCAGGGTATGCTTTATGCTTATGGAGAATTATTGCATGAAGGGCGAAGAAGTCATGTTTGGAATGTGCGGATTTTGGACGAAAACAATATTTTGATTTCTCAGGTCGTTGTAACCAATGCCCTGATTTACGAGGAATAGAGTGAATCAGACAGTCTGTCGGTCAACAGGCTGCCTGATTATGGAAAAGTTTTTAGCGGGATAATTTATAAATGGCATATTGATTGAGCGAAACCCCTTCTTTTCTGGCTTCAATGACCAAACGCCGGTGCAGGGTTCGGGGCATTCTGATTAAAAATTTTCCGCTGTAATTTTCTTCTGTGAGAGGCAAGGGTATTTCCTGTCCCAGATTAAGCTTATGTTCCAGGGCTTCAACCAAAGCTTCCTGCAAATTATTCAGCACAATTTCCAGAGTTTCACCTACTCGACAACAATCTTCCAATTCCAGAATATCGCCTGAAAAATAATGAACATTGCCATCCTGAATTTCCTGCACTATTTTGGTATAAGGCAATTTTAAGTAATCTTCCAAAGTCATGGCCTGCTCCCTTCTTTCCTGAAATATTTGCTGCCTGACCAGAGAATTTGAATCTCCCAGAAACTGTATAAAGCATAACATTCTCCCGGGGCGTTGTCAAGCGGGGGCTTATCCTGCTTTAAAGACAAAGTGCTTGTTTGCTGATGATGCGTTATGAACTTATTGGGAAGAGAGCTTGTCAAGGAAGTCGGAGGCCAAGCGGTCTTAGGAAGACAACTGTGGTACCCAACTCCTTGGCTCACAGAACGACATGGCTACGATCCGACTTGTTGTCAAGCGGGGGCTTATCCTGCTTTAAAGACAAAGTGCTTGTTTGCTGATGATGCGTTATGAACTTATTGGGAAGAGAGCTTGTCAAGG